>NZ_JAEDOV010000010.1:0-155416 GCF_017872535.1 Ruegeria sp. HKCCSP351
CGATCGCAGAGGCCATTGAAATCTAACAACTTGGGCCGTCTTCGCGGACGGCCCAAACAAGACCTTGGCGAAATCTGCGGCGAACAGCGACGAGGAGCCCAGAGCGACGGTCTTCTTGCGGAGCAGGCAAGGACATCGCTTTAAAGTTTCAACTGACACGGCGTATTAGAAAATTCAGAAAAAACTGCCCGTCAATCCTGCGCGGCTCGTAGACAAGCCTTCTTCCTGGCGAAAGTCCTTCGGGCAGTTTGACGCTTATATTGACCTTATAGGGTGTCGCCTGCCCGAAATGCGAACTCAATGTGAAGCGCAATTTCAACTGACCGGAGTCATCGAATTTGCCAGTGAAGTCCCTAAACCAAGGCCCTTCGGCCGCAAAGCCTTGGGCAGATAGCAAGGTCAGCTTGTCTCCATTGCGATTGATGCGCAAGGCTGCAAGTGGCTCGATTTTTCCGGGGAAATAGGCCTTGTCGGGCCGACTGGTTGTTTGCCAATAATCATCGTCCCATCTGCGTCTGATTAAGACAATGTAGTCACCATCAAAAGTCGCGAAAGACGGCGCGACCAACTGATTACAGACTCTTCCTTGCTCTCCTCGAAGTGCGGCAAGAGTTTCACTGGTCTCGAGGCTCTCAGGCGTCAGTCCAAGATTCTCTCTAGCGCTGATATACCGAGAGAAAGCAGATCTCGTGCGTGGGCCCGCAACACCGTCCGCTGTGCCAGCGCTGCAGCCAACGCGATTTAGCTCAGTTTGTATATCACGGATCAGGCTGCGCGTCTCTGTATCATCCTTCGCGCTTTGAGGCGATGTCGGCACAAGAGCTGCTACTTTGTCTCGCGCAGTACTACTGTTGCCCGGCACTTCGTCCTTCTGGTGCTCAGCAAGCAAGTCGTCCCGCAACGAAAGGGCGAGCGCGACTGCAAAATGATCCCTTTCGCCTTCGTATCGCTCCAGAAACATCTCGATCGCATCAAGCCTTCCGAGCGAACGCGCAAGTTCAAAGTCCGCATAAATCTGGTCTTCGACACGCTCAATTTCTTCCTCTGGCGTCGAGCCTGCAGCCGCATCTGGAACAAGAAAAATGTCTCTGGCGGGAAGCGAGCCATAAGTAAATGGCTCCTGATAGCCTTCTGTCAGAGTGTAAACCCTGTCGCGGACTCGCCGAAACAACTTGCCAATCTCAAGTCCGGGTTCCTCGATGTGGTTGAGCAGAGCCTGAGCATAGGGGCTGTTGCGGCCATCGCCGTCAAGCGCCAGCGTTCCGCTCCTTGCAGCATATCCAACCAACACACCTCCCGGATCGATACGTGCAAGTCCGCGTCCAATTGAGCGGGTGCTGTTTGTGCGCTCCATAGTCGCGAGGAATGGATTGTTGCGGCAGGCGTCAACCAACACGATCTTCAAGCCGGGTGCGCCCGCGATGGAGCTAATCAATGTGTTGAGGCGGATTGCCTCGAGTTCGATGTCACGGTCGCTCCGCAGTTCCGCACTGACAGGGATCAGGAAGTTCGTGTTGTCCAACTCGATGCCGTGGCCGGCGAAGTATACGATGACCGACTCGGCGTTTTTTGCCTTTTCTCCAAAGTCACGTATGGCAAGGCGCATGTCGCGGTAATCCAGATCAAGACCTGTTGTGACCTCAAACCCGATCCTGCGCAATGCCTCTGCAATGTCGATCGCATCATTCGACGGGTTTTTGAGATTGCTGACATGTTGGTAGTTCGCATTGCCAATTACCAAGGCAACTTTGTCCGCCAGCACCATCGCAGGCAGAAAACAAAACACAACTGAGAACAGGATACGCTTCATGTGAAATATCGCCGTTAACGCGTCTACCATATGAACGTTTCCACACTTTCGGAATTCAATCAATATGACCGGCGTGGACAAGCTCTAGCTCGGCTTAGGCCGCATAGCGGAGTTCGGGATTGACACGACGAAGGTTCGTTTCCCGCCCATTGCGCCAGTTTCGGCATGGACCATTCATATGAAGTACGAACTCGGAGCCGCCTTGCGGCGGGACAGAAAGATGCTCGCTTGGGAAGCTATCTAAACGTCAGCTTCCGCATTTCCTGCGAGCATGCGTAGCGACTGCAGCGAACTTCCACTTCCCGCGCTTCGTGCCGTACTTCAGCCCCCTACCCGTCCCGATCTAGCTTTAACCAATATCGCGTGTACCGGAGTTCACCCGTTCGGATCAAAGCGCCCTTCTCTACCAGGTTCTGGAGATCCCGCGTTGCTGTGGCGCGCGATGTTCCCGTGATCGAGATATAGTTCTCAGCGCTCAATCCCCCTGTGAACCCATCCGGCCCAGCCTTGAACAAACGGGCGATTACCTTGCTTTGGCGAGTGTTGAACTGATCACGGTACCGATCATAGAAGTGCGTCTTGGAAATAAAGAAACCAACCCGCTCAAGCGTCACCTGCTGTGCTGTAAGGACAGTTTCGGCAAACCAGACGAGCCACGGTGTGACTTCCAGCGTCTTTTGATGGCGTTCGAGTTGGTCGTAGTAAGCCTTCCGCTCTCGCTCGATCGTGAAAGCAAGGGCAATCAGACTTGGCTGACCGATATTCTGGGCCAAGGACTTTTCAGCCAGCGCCCTACCCAACCGGCCATTGCCGTCCTCAAAGGGATGAATGCTCTCGAAATACAGATGGCTCAAACCGGCCCGGATCAGTGCGCGCAATGGTTCGGGACCATCCGGTGCGGTCCGGTTGAACCAGGCTACGAACTGGTCCATTTCAGCCGGAACCTGATGTGAAGGTGGAGCTTCGAAATGCACCGTTGGGCGGTCGAGCCTGCCTGAGACGATTTGCATCGCATCCTCATGGCTCCGGTATGATCCAATCGTTTCCAGATGCCTGTCATGGGACAGAAGCATGTCATGCCACCGAAACAGGGTGTCGTGTGACAGTGGTTCCGAATAGTTGGAATAAACATCCACCATCATTTCAGAAACGCCCTGCTCGCGCGGTTTGGATGGATAGCTGTCGGGAGCCAGTCCAAGATGTCGGCGCAAGGAAGATTGCACGCTGAGACGATCCAGCATCTCACCTTCGATCGCGCTGGTCTTCATTGCTTCTTCGCTTAGCAGGTCGATACGCAATTGATCTCGATCCGATGTGTTCACATGATGAACCGCTCCAAGAACTTCCCCTGAGGACAACAGGAACTGTTGCTCGTATGGTTCGAGTCTTGCGGCGTCGTAACGAAAGGTAGGCCAGTCAGGGTTCTGCCAGTTCCACATCGTGAGGTATAAGCTTCCTTTCTATAACTCACTATTTATGGTTGCGTGATTTATAGAGGTCAATCCTATAGCTCACCTTTTTCAGACCCTTCGATCCAGTCATCACTTGGAGGTGTAATCTGAAAACGGTAAATTTCATCCTGTTTCCCCAAATTTACGTAGCATTGGATGTCCGCGAGAGCATTGCCTTTGGAGACAATTCGCCCTTTTCGATCTTGGCCAGCAACGAAATCAGGTAAGCCCCTGGAGATTGTATGTTCTCAGCACGTTGAAAGATGTATCCGAGAACAATGAAGCGAATAGCTGGGCCAAAAGTTGATTTCATTGCATACCAGGTTTGGCCAAGCCGTAGATACTCGGCGATATCATCCATAAGCCGATCACAGTGGTGCTGATCTTTTGCAAAGCGTAGTTCTGAGCATAGCCGTGGAAAACTGCGCTCCATTTGGTCTGGAGAAACCTGAATCTGAGAAAGCTTTTCTTTCTTAACTTCCGGATTCAAAGAGTCCTCTTTGTGCCCCTCAATTTCACTGTCACTGGCCCTCAAATTTTCTGTATCAGTCTGTGTTATCTCGGAGATTTCCACAGAGATTTCTGCCAACAGCTCGCTGAGTACATTCGCATCTGGTTTGCGACGCAGAGCATTGCGTACGGTGGTCACCAAATCAGAGATCGCGGTGTCATTTGCTACGAGTTCCTTAAGGCGCGCCAGAGCGGCGGAAACTTTGTCACGGAGTACAGTGAACTCGAGAACGCGATCAGCATGCCTCTGGGCTTCCTGAATGAACTCAGCGTGCCGTTCAGACAAAGGCATCAAGGAGAGCCCAGTTGCGGTGACCACCCTGCCCTGGCGATCCCGGCGCGCCCATCGCTTACCGTTTGCGCTCATGACGCGGCGGATAAGTCCAAGGTCCACCAGCGTCGAGATATGACGCTCAACTGTCTGCACGCTGACATGAGTTCGTTTGGCTATCGCCGCGTTGGACGCGAAACAGATGTGATGATCATCCTGGTCCGCAGCAATCTGATCACCGCCCATAAAGGAAACCATCGCTCTCAGGACATTGAGAGTTGTGGATTTTAACCCAAGAGGTTCTCTGGCCTCTTCAACGGCGCGAAGAAGTATCCATTTTTTGGGCGTACTGTTCCCCTGCCCTGCCGTTCCCGACAAGGTCGCTCCAATTGGAGCCAATGCTGTTAGTGTTTTCATGATTATCTATCGGCAGACAAAAATTACCCGTTCGCTCAAGAGCGTTTTTTCTTGTGTGGCGATTCGGGTGCTGCTAGATTCTAGGTGTCTAATCTAAGAATTGCGCTTTGCGCAGCAGCCCTCGAAGCTCCGGTTTCGGGGGTTTTGTTTGTTTGCCTTCCTCCTTTCTGCTCGTCCTCAGTTCTTTTTCTTGGCGTTTACAGCTGTAAACTCAGCGTGTGAGCGCTTAATGATTTCAGCCATGTTTTCGTCCAACCAGCTAGCGAAGCCAGCGTTAGCTCCGGTCCTTTTGACCGAAACAGTTAGTGATCCGTTGGTAGATTTGATTGTAACGCCTTCGATTGGGTTGAGTTCGGCTGCACCTTCTCTTTGTCTTGCACCGCGTTTGGCAGCTGCTTTTAGGAGCATTTCCAGCCGATCATCTGACGACATCGATGGCTCAATGGTTGCAAGAAGATTTGCAGCTTCATCTTCCGCTAGCTTGCCTGCAACGAAGTGCTCTGCAAGCACGGTCCATTTTGGGCGGCCTGATTTTGGGGCTGCGCCGATCATGTCACCAATCTTTGCAGGAACATGTTGCGTAATTTTTGTCAGGTGAGACAGCCCTGATTTCGAAACGTTCAATACTTGCCGCACCGTTGCCGTGTCATGCCCGGAAGTCAGGATCGCCTCGGCGAAACGTGCTTTCTCGTAGAAGGAAAGATTGCGCCTCGCAGCATTCTCAAGCCCTTTGGCGAGAAGCGCTGAAGCATCGTCGATATCCTGAACATTGGCGCGGACTTTAATACCAAGTTCACGACAGGCTTTGAGCCTCCTCCGTCCATAAATTGCCTCGTATCGACCGTCGGATTTCGATCTTCTGACAAGAATGGGAACTTGTTGGCCACCGTCTTGTATACTCGACATCAAGCTTTCAAAACTATCGTCTTCTTCGTCAATGTTTACAGCTGTAAACTCACCGAGCCTATCGGCAGGCCCCCAGTCGTCGATCAGAGCAGGGTCAATTTCCCTGATTGCGGCAAGAGAGCCCTGAAGCGCACCAAGAGCAGGGGCATTGGGTTTTGGAGTTTTATCGATGGCCTTGGGGCCAGAGCGCGCGATGGTGTTTGCGATCCCCGACATCTCCTGAAGCGACTTTCTAGCCATTAGCTGCGTCCCCATGCTTGATGGATCATTTGCTCTACCTCAGAGCCGATCGCATCCATTGAGTTCTTTGCCCGATCATAAGTTGCGCGTGTCATTTCTGACCGCACGACTTCGTAAATTGATTGTTTGAGCATTGTGGCGTCACTGACCGCGGTGCTTTTGAGGGCTGTGGCTGACATAACGCGATCCTGAAACAGTGCCCGCATGAACGAAGCCAGTTGTTGAGACGGTACGTCTGTTGGCTCGTCACGCGTTATCAGGAATTTGAAGTTGTCGTATTCGAGCGTAGCGCCGGCATCTTCAATGACTGCCATGTAAGCACCAGCGAGTTCGAGAAATTGAGCCGTCGAAGACACGTCCAGCATCGAAGGTGTAAGTGGCACAAGCAATGAACTGGCGGCCGCCATCCCAGCAATTGTCAAGAATCCTAGCTGAGGTGGGCTATCAATCAGAACAAGGTCAAAATCTCCTTCCACCTGGGCCAGGGCATTCCGTATTCTTGTAAAGAACGGATGGTCTGGGTTGGAGTGAACGGCAGATTCTGTCTCAAATTCGGAAAGAACAAGCCGTGACGGAGCCACAGAGAGACCGGGGAAGTACGTCGGAAGCACGACGTCCGCCATATCTACCGGATCTTCATATCGAATAGCATCGTAAATCGTCAGCCCGTCAAACTCTATTTCGGGGCTTATGCCGCACATGGATGTAAGAGAGCCTTGAGGATCCAGATCAACAGCCAGCACACGGTAACCGCGAAGCGCAAAATAGTGAGCCAAGTGAATTGTTGTGGTGCTCTTACTGCTGCCGCCTTTGAAGTTCATCAACTGCCAGACTTGGAGCTTTTCTCCTTCAGTCCGGCGAGGGACATAGCGCCCTTTTTTGCGTGAGGTTTTCTCAAGCGTTTCGCGAGCCTCCCAAAGTTCTTGGGCAGTATAGTAACGCCTACCGCTGCGTACGTCATTCGGTTCAGGAATCGTTCCCTCTGCGTGGACTTTGCGCATGAATTGACCTGAGACTCCTAAGAGTTCAGCAGCTTCTGGCGCTGCAAAATTTCGCAGTGATTTGGTGTTGTCGGGGGCAAATGCAGCAAGTAGATGTTCCCGGATAGCCGAGTTTAATCTCTCAGATATTTCCGTGGCGAGTGCCGATGGTCTTTCTGCCGCAAGTGGTGTCACGGGAATCATGTAGTTGCCTCAAATTAAAGAATGTGGTCATTTTTGCGCCACTTGAGATAAACAGCCGTGATTCATAGCACTAAGTCAAGGATTTTCGCCTATATTGTAGGTTTTCCAACGCGGAGGACTACATACGCTTTGCATCAGAGCAGGGTGGTTTACAGTTGTAAACTCGGTTGAGCGGGATCATGGGTTCTTTCAGTCGATGAAGTTCTAACGTAGGCATGCGAAGGCATTCCTGTAAAACTCCTCCCTATGCTCCGCTTTGAGTAGAACGCCTCTAGCATGGAGTTGGAGTGAAGGCCGAACGGCTTTTGGCGCAAATTGCGCAATTGGGAAGGGCAGGGAGCTAGTTGAGCTGATTGGTCAAATTCTCTCACCAACAATTTCGTTATCGAGTTTTCTGCGATACCAACTTCGTAACAATACTTCTGCGCCAGTACGGGAGTACGATGCGGTGAGAATGGCATGGCGATCTGGGTCAGATACACCGAGCTCAGCCCGTGCGCAGAGGAAAACACGCGAACATTCCGGCTAGAGTCAGCCGCTCGCCAATTGCCCAAGAAATGGCATACCGTGAGGGCGGGGTTTCGGGAATTGTGCGCCTGTAAGTTGCGACGGAACACGGAACTGTCCTCGATCCAGTGCAGCTGTGCTTGCGCGGCGCGGCTTTTGACGCAAGTCTCTACCGTCATTGGATTCATATGGGATCACAGACATGATCCGTGTGTTCACGTCCCATTAGCGTCCATAAAACCAGCTTGCTCGAATTAGTGATTTTGGGCTCCTCAATCGTTGAACAGACGGTCTCGTTGGCATATATTGCCAAAAAGGAGGCTTACGCCATGGTAACCCGCAATGTTGTACTTACAGAATCGCAGGATCAACTGGTGCAGAATCTGGTTGCGTCCGGTCGATATCAGAACGCCAGTGAAGCGTTGCGCGCCGGCCTTCGGCTTTTGGAGCGGGAAGAAGCGGGGCTGGAGTCTCTCAAACAAGGCTTGCAGGAGGGTGTAGCGCAGGCTCAGGCCGGAGATTTGGCAGAAGGCAGGGGTTCGGATGCGATCCGTCGTGCCTTTGCAAGGGCACGAGCCAAGGCGTGACCAGACCCTTTCGACTGACACGCCGCGCTGAATCCAGCCTGGTGGAAATTGCCCGATGGACCATCGACAAGTTTGGATCGCATCAAGCCGATCTTTATGAACAAGAACTAATAGCGCGCTGTCAGGCCATCACAGAGGGCAGGGTGGCCAGCCGAAGTTGTTCTATATTGGTCGAAGAGGCGGCGGATCTCAGATATGTGCGCGCAGGAGAGCATTTCCTGGTTTATCTGGATCAGCCGGACGCGGTGATCATTGTTGATATCCTGCATTCCCGTTGCGATCTGCCGCGACATGTTTCCGCGCTGGCCACGTTAACAGATGCGACAGGAAACAAGACATAGGCACAGCAGCCGGAGTTTCCCTCAAGCGGGGATTATTAAATAGTCAGTAACTACTCACCCCAGTAGATCAGTCGCCGGGTTATCCGCGATGTCCACATCGTCGTAGTATTTCTGCGCCTGGGCCATGGAGCGATGCAGGGAGAGGCGCATCGCGGCCTGGATCGGGGCGCCGTCCAGCGCGGCCTGGGTCAGGAAGCCCGAGCGCAGCCCATGGGGGGAAGCGAACCCGTCCGGCAGGCCCGCCAGTTTCGCCCGACGCTTGACGATCTGCGCGATGGCATCCGGGCTGAGGCGGCGGGTTAACACCCGATCGGCTTTTGAAACAGGCCGGAACAAGGGGCCGTCCTGAATCTCACCCACCTCGATCCAATGGGCCAGCGCTTGGGCTGCGCGGCCTTTCAACACCAGCCGCGGCGTTTCACCTTTGGTTGTCGTCTTGGTCTCCAGCAGTGAAATCCAAACCAGGCTTTTCTCGTCGAACTCCTTCAGCGAGACGTCTTCAAACATCAACCCGGTGATCTCCGAGCGCCGTCTACCACCCGAAGCCCAACCCAGCATCAAGATGGCGCGGTCGCGGCAATCCCGCCGGGACCCCCGACAAGTGGACAGCAACTGCTCGAGCACATCGCGGGTAATCGGTTGCTGCGATTTTGGGGCAGGGGGCCGGGCGGCGGCGCGGCGCGCCTTGGCACGGGCCTGCTTCACCTGCGGCGCATCAAAAGGGCTGGTCAGGTTCTTCATTCGATGAAAGGCCAGCCAGGAGGCGATGCGCCGGTCCAGCGTAGAAGGGGCCGGGCAGGCGAGGGACTTGCGTAGCCCTTGCGCGATCAACATCTCGGCACTCTGACGCGCGACATCCTCGGGCGCGGCATCTCCCAGATCGCGGGCGTGATCGAGAATGAAGGCCAGCGCTGTGGCCTCGCTCTCGGGCCAGTCCAACGGCACTCCGAACCGTGCTGCCTTCCAGGCCGTTACATAGAGCAAATCGCGCTCATAGGCCCTGAGCGTGTTGGCGGGTGTGCCGCGGACATAGAGATCGGTCAGGGCGTCCTGGTCAGACTGCGACAGGGCAGGGGAGGGGGCGGGGAGATAGGGCTCAGGGGTGCTCATACGGCCCACTCTGCGCCCATTTTCCCGCAAAATCAATTATACTTGATAAGGGGTACTTATCGAGTGTAACTTGAAACTGATAGCGCAACAAAAGTAACGAGCAAAAGTAACAGATTTTGCGCGTAAAGTAGGTAGAGGGCTTGCGGAATAATAAAATCGGAGGTTCTGTCGCAGGTCTGTAAACCAATTGGCATCGACATTGCGCTGGAACCGTTGGCAAACTAAATGAAATGAACAGATATTTTGCCACTGAATTGCCTTTCTGGAAGTTTGCCAGAAACACGCTGATCGTCAGTTGCCTTGCGTTGTTTCCGCTGTTGGCCATCTTCGTTTTGCGCACGCCGGGCTTTGCGACGCACCTCCTGAACAGTGGTCCCGCGTTTGTTCGGTTTTTGCGTCAGGTGGTGACGAATGGGTTGCCGGTCGTTTTCCTTTTAAATTATCTCAGCTTTTTTCTTTTCGCCGTTGGGGTAAGGGCGCGGGGCAGGGGGGCCATCCCGGCCCGGTATCTGCTAATTGACCTGCTGCTACGGGCCGTCCTGTTCATCGCGCTGCACGCGCTGATCTACGCGCTTTCGGCAGACTGGTTCGGGTCTTTCGGCGGTGATCCCGTAGTGGCGTTGCGGGTAGTCGGTCCGACGCTGGTACGCTCCGCCTACTTCGAGAACATCTCAGGCGTTTACCTGTACGCCACGCTGGTCGGAGCGCTGCCGCTATACCTATCCGTCGTTCAGAGCCAGATCGCCCACGGTACTGGATTTGCAGCCCAACTGGCACGTCGCGTACCTGGGCGCGGCGGACCTGTGACATTGGCCCTGCTACTGATGGCGGTGTCAGTGGTCGTTCTGACCACCGCGGCGGCGCTGATTGTCCGTTTACAGTCGGTTTGGGGCTGAAGGGTCAGAACGCCCTGCGTATCGCGAAGGAGACTGCGTAATCGCGTTCAAGCTGGGGCCCATCCAGATCTTGATACACAGGGATCACGCCCTCGATACCCAGGCGCGTGCCCGCCAAAACGCCCGACCCCGGCACAAGGTAATTCACTCCGATTCCGATACTCAGAAACTGGCCGCCGCGCAGGGTCGGATCAGCGGTGGGCACCATGCCTGGGTTCAGGCGCGCATCCGACCCGTCAATGTTTTCCACGATGTCGCCGACCACCCGCAACGAGGAGCTGAACTGGTCATTCCAGCGCCGTGCACCCCAAACTGTTGCTGAATAGACGTCACCCAAGGTGTAACCGGCATCATTCTCACCCATCCGGATCACGGCGGCCAGCTGGGCGCCCCAAGACCAATCCGCGTTCTGGCCCGTATAGGTGACGCCCGGCAGCAGGTCGTAGGTGCCTGAACCCAGTTGCATGGGGTAGGGCAGCAGCTGGTCCGGCCCAGCTGGCGTGGTGTCGGTCTCGTCTATCGAGCCAGTCGGCAGACTGAGGCCAAGAGATAGTTCCAGCACCTGCCCGTCGGATTTGTAGATATCATATCCGCCGATGATCTTCAGATCGCCAAACCCCTGTGCCCTGGTCTTAAAGGTCTGGCCCATGCGGGTCTGGTGCTTCATCGTCTTGCGGGTATAGGGCAGCATCGCCATCACCGAGATCTCGTCGGTCACACCGTACATCAGGCCGACCATCGCCATGTTCATGCTCATGCTGAGCGGCGCGATCGGATACTGCGACAGAACGTTCGAGGTAGACAGCGACTGCGTTCCGGTACGATTCCCGTCCATCTCCATGTTCATGTAAGAGAACACAGGCATCAAAACACCCTCGGGTGGATGCATACCGCCAACGACACCCGTTGGCGGCACCGCGTCGGGGCGCATCATCCTGGACATGCTTCCCATACCTGACATGTTGCTGGAGGCTTGCGGGTTCATCGCCACGTTGTCAGCCGGACGGGTTTCCGGTTGGGCCATGGCAGTTGACCCAAGGCTCAGCCCCCCAGCCAGTATTACAGCCTGGAGGCGTTGCCAGACGCACGTAATCTTGCTGTTGCTCCGTGTCATGATGCCCTCGTGTTCGTTTGTTTCCTGAGTCCCTGCCCTGAAAACAAAGTGTTCGGTACGTCCATCGGTGAAGTCGAAATGGTGGGGGTCTCCAGCGCTGGAAGGTCAAGGCCGCCGGCCAGATTTGCGCTCGTCAAGCATGCATCAGCCGAAGGGGGTGCGGCAATAATGCGCTTGACCCTCCAGCGCTGGATTGTCGGACAAGGCCGCAAAACCGGAAATCCGGAGGGATTGGAATGATACCGGAAATCGGGCAGTTCGCCCTGGCGCTTGCCCTGGCCGTGTCCTTGGTGCAAAGCGTATTTCCCTTGATTGGAGCAGCACGGAACAATGTCATGTGGATGCGATCGGCATCTGCGACCTCGGTCCTACTGACAGCGCTGGTTGCTATCGCCTTCGCCGCTCTGATGTGGTCCTTCGTGGTCAGCGATTTCACTGTGCTAAATGTGGCCAGCAATTCTCATTCGCTGAAACCGATGCTTTTCAAGGTGGCTGCGACCTGGGGTAGCCACGAAGGGTCGCTGCTGTTGTGGATTCTGATATTGGTGATTTTCGGGCTGGGTGTGTCTCTGTTGGCTCGGAACATCCCACTGAAACTCAAGGCGCGCACTCTGGCAGTGCAGGCCTGGATCAGCGCGGGGTTCCTGTCATTCATGCTGTTCACCTCGAACCCGTTTGACCGGGTGTTTCCGGCACCGCTGGATGGTCAGGATTTAAATCCGCTGTTGCAGGATGTCGGCCTGGCTATGCACCCGCCGTTCCTATACCTGGGTTACGTCGGCTTCTCTATCGTATTTTCTTTCGCCGTGGCTGCCCTGATTGAGGGGCGGGTCGATCCGGCATGGGCGCGGTGGGTCCGACCCTGGACATTGGCGGCCTGGGTGTTTCTGACACTTGGTATCGTTCTGGGCAGCTGGTGGGCCTATTACGAACTGGGTTGGGGCGGCTGGTGGTTCTGGGATCCGGTCGAGAATGTCTCGTTTATGCCCTGGCTTGCTGGCACAGCGCTGTTCCATTCGGCCATTGTGACCGAAAAGCGCGGCAGCTTCAAAAGTTGGACGATCCTACTGGCCGTTTTGACCTTCTCGTTGTCCTTGTTGGGGACATTCATTGTCCGCTCAGGCTTGCTTACATCGGTCCATGCGTTTTCGGTCGATCCCGAACGCGGCATTTACATCTTGGCGCTGTTGGCTGTCGCGATCGGTGGTTCATTGACGCTGTTTGCCATACGCGCACCGGAGATGGAGGGCGGCGGTCTTTTTGCCCCGATCAGCCGCGAGGCCGGTTTGCTTATTAACAACCTGCTGCTGGCCACCGCAACGGCGACGGTTCTATTCGGTACGCTTTATCCGCTTTTGCTTGAGGCTGTGACAGGTGAAAAGATTTCGGTTGGACCACCTTATTACAACGCCAGTTTCGTGCCGATCATGCTGGTTCTAGTCGTTGTAATGGGGATTGGGCCGCTGTTGTCATGGAAGCGGGCGGATTTGCGCGGTGTTCTGTCCCGGCTCAAATGGGTGGCCGGGGTTAGCCTGCTCGTAGCGTTGCTTGTGTGGTATCTGGATACCGGCGGCCCAGCCTTGGCGGTAGTGTCGATCGGCCTTGCGGTTTGGTTGCTGGGCGCTGTGCTGACAGAGTGGGCCAGCCGAATTAAGCTGGGTGAGGCACCGTTGGCCGAGTCCCTGCGTCGGGCCCGCAGCCTACCGCGTTCTCATTACGGCATGGTCGTGGCCCATGCGGGGTTGGCTGTCTGTATGATCGGCTTTATCGGGTCCAGCGCTTGGAAATCCGAGGTCGTGACTTTTGCCGAGCCCGGAACACAGATTGAGATAGCAGGGTTCGACGTGCGTTTTGACGGTGTGGAACAGCTTCGCGGTCCGAACTATCTGTCTCGCGCGGCCACACTGACGGTATTTCGCGATGGCGCTTATGTCACCACGCTTCAACCCGAGCGCAGGGCCTATCTCGTGGCGGGTACCAGTACGACCGAGTCAGCAATTCGAACGACGTTGGCAGGGGACCTTTACGCCTCAATATCGGAACCGGCGGCGGAATCAGAACAGAGCAAATGGACCCTGCGTATCTTGTATGAGCCATTGGTGGTCTGGATCTGGATAGGTTCAGGATTGTTAGCATTTGGTGGTGTCTTGTCACTCTCCGATCGGCGTCTACGCGTCGGTGCACCACGAAAACGGACTGGGCAGAGCTCCGTTGCGGTGGCGGCGGAGTAGGGCAATGAAACGTCTATTTGCACTGTTCCCAATTACGATTGCCGGCATCCTGGGTGCCTTCCTGCTATGGGGACTGAATCCCGATCGCGATCCAAACGAAATCCCGTCTGTTTTGATCTCGCAGCCGGTGCCTGAGTTCGACTTGCCGCCGGTCGAAGGGCTGGATACCCACGGGCTGTCCAGTACCGATCTGGTGGAAAATGACGGGTCAGCTCCGATCGTGGTCAACGTGTTTGCGTCCTGGTGCGTGCCCTGCCGGGCCGAACATGCGGTGCTGACGCGTATGGTACGCGATGAGGGCATTCGCCTGATGGGCATTAACTACAAAGACAAGCCGCAGGACGCGCGGAAATGGCTCGACGATCTGGGCAACCCTTATGAGCGCATCGGTTCCGACCTGGACGGCCGAGCCGGGATCGAATGGGGGATTTCCGGCGTGCCGGAGACCTTTGTGATTGATGGCGCGGGCAAGGTCGTATTCCGTTTTGTCGGCCCGGTGCTGGGCGACGAGGCAATTTCAAAGATGCGCACCGCGCTGGATCAGGCGCGGGCGGCCGGAGGAGAGGCGTCATGATACGTCGCATTGTAATTACCGCGGTCACTCTGGCGATGCTGGTGTCGCAGCCGGCATTCGCGGTTGAGCCCGACGAGATACTTGCAGATCCGGTATTGGAAGAGCGGGCCCGGGCGATTTCGAAACAGGTGCGATGCGTGGTGTGCCAGAACCAAGACATCGACAGTTCTAACGCTGGCGTGGCGCGCGACCTTCGTCTGCTTGTGCGCGAACGGCTGGTGGCAGGCGACACGGACCAGCAGGTTATGGACTTTCTGGTTGCGCGTTATGGCGACTATGTTCTGTTCAACCCGCCATGGAAGCCATCAACTTACATTCTGTGGGTTGCGCCTATCGTCATCCTGGGGCTGGGTGGTATCGCGACTGCAGCGGTATTGACCCAAAATGCGCGCCGATATCGGAAGTCGCGAAAACAAGAGACGGAACGCGGCGCGAGCGAAGAACGGAATCCCGAAAACCATTCACTCACGGAGCCGCACGCATGATCTGGATTATCTTTTCATTCATGGCCGTGGCGGTGTTTCTGACGCTCGCCCTCTCCGGCCTGGGGCGCAAGACCTCGGACTTGTCGAGACGCGAAAGCGCCTCTGCCATCTTTTCCGACCAGATCGGCGAAGTGGAGAAGGACCTGGAACGAGGAATTATCTCAGCCGAAGAGGCCAAGGCCGCCAGAGCCGAGATAGAACGTCGCCTGAAGGCGATTGACCGGCAATCGGACGACAAAGCGATAATGGGCCATTCCGGGCGTGCGCTGATTTTACTTGCCGCGCTGGTAGTTCCAGCGCTCGGAGCCGGTCTTTATTGGCAACTGGGTAGTCCCTACATCCCCAGCCAGCCATTTGCCCAACGCGAGGGGGAGCAGGCCGAAGCCCGTGAAATCGCCGACCTTGCCGTGCGCCTGAAGTCGCGGCTTGAGGCGGATGAAACCGGCGGGCCAACCGAGGGATGGGTGTTGTTGGCTCAGACCTATATGCGTATGGGACGCTTTGGAGATGCCGCAGACGCGTTCGAGGGGTTGCTGGACCGACCCAATGCGAATTCAGCGCTGGTGTCGCAATATGGCGAGGCGTTGGTCTATGCCGATGACGGTGTCGTTACGCCCAAGGCCGATCGGGCGTTTGAACGAGCCTTGGAACTGGACCCATCGAACCCAGCAGCGACATTCTACAAAGCCATTGGTCTGGAGCAGGCTGGATCGCCTGATAAGGCCTATGACCTACTGAAGACGCGGATGGACGCCGAAGAGGAGTTCCGGCCATGGATGGAGAGTTTTGTGGCCCAGCTTAACCGCATCGCCCCGTCGATCGGACGGGCTCCGGTGAATCTGGCGGCTTTTGCCCCTTCCATGCCCGGCCCAACTGCCGATCAGGTGGCGGCGGCCGAGGAGATGTCAGACGAAGACCGGCAGGCCTTCATCCGCTCGATGGTCGAACGGCTTGCGAGCCGGATGCAGGAAAACCCAGGCGATCTGGACGGCTGGATGCGGCTGGGCAACGCCTATTCGGTGCTGGGCGAGACCGACGGCGCCCGGAACGCCTATGGCAGGGCAAGGGATCTGGCGGATGACCTGCCGCAGGGGGATCCGCGCAAGGTGGCAATCGACCGGGCATTGCTGGAACTGGGGGGTTGATTCCCGCAGCCCGGCGTGGATCGGGCCGGCGCCGACTTCGCGCTGATGCCCAGTGAGCCATCTGGAAAATTCCGGTTTAGGCTATCGCATGCCGATCTTTAGGAGGTTGAGACCATGAAAGTTGAAACGTTTTCTGATCTAATTGTCTGGACGCGGGAAATGCATCATTGGCTCGCCGAATGTTTGGCCCACTGTTCGACACAGTCAGAGCAGGAGCTGGCCAGGATGTTGCTTACCTACCTCGCCGATCATGAGGCTGCTCTGGAGAAAATCGTCGATGGTTTCGTGAAACGAGCCGATCCCAAAGCGCTCAACACCTGGGTATATGACTATTTGGGCAATGAGCCGATCGACCCACATCGCGCCTGCGACAGGCCGTTCGCACAGATGAGCGTCGATGAGATCTGCGAAGCGGTCTTCGATCTTCACAATCAGGTGATCGACTTATATCGGTATTTGCACGGGCGTGCCGAGATACCCGAGGCACGCGAACTCTTTCAGGCGATACTGGATATGGAAGAGCACGAGACCATGCGTTTAGCGCAGCAGAGCAACCGCGTCCGGGATATGTGAACTCCGGGGTCAGGATCCGCTTTCCACGGCTCCGCCCGCAATCGGCGCGGCCTGTTCCATCGCGTCGAGAATGGCGTTCGTGGTCAAGATCTCTGGCAGGGCGATGCCTTCGGGGGCCGACGGGCCGTAGACGATGTTGAAGGGGATCCCGAACCGTCCATTGTCCTCAAGGAAACGGGCGATCACATCGTCGGGGCGGGTCCAGTCGGCCTGCATCGGAATTGCTTTGTCCGATTGCAGTGTTGCCAGAACCTCGCCGCGTTCCAGCACCAGCGCTTTGTTGGCCTTGCAGGTCAGACACCAGTCGGCTGTGACATCGACGAAAACCACCTCGCCGCGCGACACAAGGCGGGCGATTTCGGGGCGGCTGAAGGTAATCCAAGGGATCTCTCCGGCTGGTTCAAGCAGCCTGGACCGGTCTTTGCCGGCAATCGCAACCGGTGCGGCAAACGCTGCGGTCAGCGTCAGCAACAGGGCTGTCCAGCGCAAAACGGGTGGCATCATCGTACTTTTCCAGATCAACAGGACCAGAACAGTTGCAGCCAGCACGGTAGCAGTTGCAGCAGTGTCTCCGGCCACCCCGACCATCACCCAGACCAACCAGCCGATCGTGGTCAGCAGTGCCGCCGACAGGGCCCATTTTAATCCCACCATCCAACGCCCCGGTTTAGGCAGAGCGGCGGTAAGTTTCGGGTGCACTGCAACCAGCAGGTAAGGAATGGCCAGCCCGACCCCCATTGCGGTGAAGATCGCCACGATATCCACCGGTCGGCCGGTCAGGGCAAAGGCCACCGCCGTGCCGAGGAAGGGGGCCGAGCAGGGCGTCGCCAGAACTGCTGAGAAGGCTCCGGTCAGGAAATCCCCGACCAGCGACACGCGGCCCTTTTCGACATGGGCAAGCCGGGTGTTCAGCGACTGCGGCAGCGTGATCTCGAACAAGCCCGCGAGGCTGGTTGCAAAAACCGCCAGCACCACGATCATCACCGCAAGGAAAAGCGGATTCTGGAACTGGATGCCCCAGCCGACGGAATAGCCCAGCGACCGCGCCGCAATGGTGATAGCCGCCAACAGCCACATGAATGTCAGGATTCCGGCTGCCGAAGCCAGGAACCCGGCGCGAATCTGAGCCGCAGAGCGGTCGCGAGCCTTTACCGCCGAGGAAAGCTTGATCGAAAGCACTGGCAGTACGCAGGGCATGACATTCAGAATCAACCCGCCGCCCACCGCCAGCAAAATGATCCAGACCAGCGCGCTGGCTGAAGTTTCGGCGGCCGCGATCTCATATGGTGGCGGGGTAGGGGGAGCGTCGGTACGGGGCGAAAACTCGGCCACGCGGTTGGTGTCGGTAACCGTGACGGACAAGGCGGGGGGGTCCTGTGCCAGAGCGAGGACCGGGAACTGCACCCATAGCTGACGCCTGTCGCCAGCGAGCCGGATGTCGGGTGCACCAAACGCGGTGTCACGTCCCATGTCGGGAAAGACATCAGGCGCATCAAAGGGCAGGTCGCTGGTGAAATTCAGCGTCAGCATCTCGGACTCGGTATCCAGGGTCGCGGCGTCGGACTTCATTCCGCTTGTGTTTCCCGTGGTTGGCACCCGCGACAGAAAGGCATTTATAAGCCGGGCCGAGTCCTGATCCCGACCCGTTCCCTGAGTCAGCGACAAGTCCAGCGAAAACTCGACCGGCACACAGATATCGGAACAGATCAGCGTTGTCACAGCGGCCTTCAAGTCAACTGGCGCTCCGGGGTTCTCGAGTGTGACGGTCAGCGGAAAGACCACTTCGTCCTTGTACCCGAAATTCTCGATCCCGAAGGCGCGAAAACGGATCGGCGCGGGCCAGTGAAACTGTACGTCGCTGACGTTTTGCGAGCCGTTCCAAGTGATCTTGGGCGGAATTCCCACCTCACCAGGCGACTTCCAGTAGGTTTTCCAATCTTCGCCCAGTTTCAGATGCAGTCCTGCAGTGATCGTCTTGACGTCAGGCGCGATCCCGTCCTGCGCGGTAATTATGTGTGCGACCAGGGGCTCTGATTCATACGCTTGGGATGTAGCTGCAAGGCTTGTCCCGGCGGAAGTCTGGCCAAAGATTAACCCCAAGATCATAATACATAAATTTAGGAGTGTTCTTGCCATTGCGCGTTGCCATCGGTTGTTTTGCACCCGTCTCTGCCAGATTCCAGCGCTGGAGGGTCAACGAGCCGGAATGTCACATCCCCACGATCAGCTCACGAAACCTTCGCGCCCGTCTTCGCAGATGAAATAGGCCCCGCCATCCGCGCCCTCCCATTGAACCCGGCAACCTTGGGGCAGGGCGTATTCAGGCTGCGGCGGTTGCAGCGGGCATAGTTTAGGGCGTGGTGCGCAAGCCGCCAGCGAAAGAGCGGCCAGCGACATGGCGGCCAACCTTGAGCACCAAAGCTTCATGATTGAAGATTATTGCCGGTGTACTGGGTTCGGTCCGACCGCGGCGTCTGTTGCCTTTGGTCTTTCCGATTCAGATTTGTTCGAATGACAGGATTTTTCCATCGCCTTGTGCATAAAGAAATGGGCTCCGAGGCACAGGATCAACGGTGCGAAAAGACCCAAGGAGTCAGAAAGCCCACCAACCGTCCCGCCGGCGATCAAGTAGAGAGCGATCGGCGTTATCATGGCAATGCAACATACCATCATGCCCCATTTCATTATCTTGCCGCCGCTAACCGGTACTGACGCCTGCGGCGCGTTTGCAGTCTGTTTTTCTTTCACATTCAACTCCAAAATTTGGATTGGAGACCTCTGCTAACGCCTTCCCACGATGGAAGGTCAAGCTGTTTTGGCGCGAAGCGAATTTGACGCTGTCAAACCAGTCCAGCATTTGCTTGGGCCTTACTTGGTGCATAGACACGGCCGGAACAGGGAAGTTTTTAGGGGTATGAACAGCAGGCATTGTCGTCCCGACGCCTGGTGAAGTTTCAGGTTAAACACGAAGCTGCCTAGGTCACTTTAAGCCTTGAAAACTCGCGGGTGGGTCGAAGCGATATCGAACGAATAATTGAATGGACAAATCTTCCCCCGTCGCGGATTGTCTAATCCCCTGGGTACTAACTCCAGACACCAACCAGCCAATAGGAGCGCTATCAATGCTGACCAGACGACATTTTGTTGCAGCCTCGCTCGCCATTTTCTCTCAGCCGGTTTTTGGAGTGACGTCGGCGGCGGCCTCGCAATGGTCGGAGTGGGATGCGCAAGTAACTCCAGCCAATTTTGATCCCGCAACATCCAATCCCTGGGGTTTACACCCACGTTTCCTGCCTCAGCGTGTGCAAACCAATCGACCACTTACTCCGGGTGACATTCATGTCGACGCGGTGGCACGATATCTGTATTTCATCGAAGACGGTGGCACAGCAATGCGTTACGGCGTAGCCATTGCCCGAGGCAATCTTTACGAGCCCGGAGTCTACACGATCAAGCGAAAGGCCAAATGGCCGCGTTGGACTCCTACAGCCGAAATGATTGAGCGCGACCCTGATGAATATGCGCAATTCGCAGATGGTGTGCCCGGTGGGCCGACAAACCCATTGGGATCAAGGGCGTTTTATCTGTTCGAAGGTGGTCGCGACACATACCTGCGAATTCACGGAACGCCTTATCCAAGATCTATCGGAGGTCGCGCAAGTTCTGGCTGCGTAAGGATGGCGATGCCACATATCATCGGGCTTTATGATCGTGTCAGGCCAGGGTCCACGGCTCATCTCTACCCTCCCGAGCGGCTTCTGACCGCGACCAGCTGACAGGCGCTTGTCAGGCGCGCGTACAGATTGGGCGCCCTTCAATAGTCCTAAGTGGTAGGTAGGTTGTTTCAACTGGCCCAACATAGCGATACCAATAGCAACCGTCCTCAGGCATGATTTTCACTGCGTTCAGGTCCTGGCCCGGAGCAGCAATCTGGGCTACGGCGTCAGGAACTTGGGAAAGCGTTCCGGGCTCGCTATCTGCAGATATTGACGTTGTTTCGGTACAAGCGCCGATGAACAAAAGTGCGGCCAGTGCTTGGAAAGCTTTCCTGAAGGACATGGTGTTTAGTCCACTGTGATTGTCATTTGTAGTGCCTGCTACCCTCGCATCGACGGGTGATCACATCAATTCACCAAGAACTAAGCAATTGTTAGCGTTGCTTTTTTGTGTTCGGTTGATTCAAGAAAGTCAGGTTTTGCTTAAAGCAGCCTGGAGTTACGTCCAAGAAAAATTGCTTTTCCACAATGACTTGATGATTTGGGTCCGCCTTCTAAGGAAATATCCCTGCGCCAACGGCAACGACAATTCAGACGAGACATCCCATATGAAATGTCATTTGCGTGTTGACCTTCCAGCGCAGGAACCGGGCATACGAGTTATTTGAGTCGGAAAAAAAGAATAAACTTTGGGATGGCAGGCATGAAACGGAGCAAAGAAGGAAAGGTTGTTACGCGACGTGGAGTGATTGCCGCGTTTGCTGCGACGACGCTTTTTCCAGCACCGGCCGTTTGGGCCCAATCAACGGCAACTGAGGGGACGCGCCGCAATGTTTCCTCATTCCGCGTTGCTAAATGGCAGGACCACTTTGATACGCTTAAGAATGGTGTGATCCTGTCCGATACACAGTCCAAGGTCCTGCAATATTGGTCGGAAGACGAAAGCGTCTACCGAATGTATCCAACCAGCGTACCGCTGACGGAAGACCTTACAAGGCTGGGCTACACCACAGTTACTCGCAAGGTCGAAGGGCCGTCTTGGCGACCGACACCAGCAATGAAAAAGCGCAACCCCGCTTGGCCCGATTATGTGGGCCCGGGTCCGGAGAATCCTCTGGGGACACATGCACTTTATTTGAGCTGGCAATACTACCGGATCCACGGCACCAACGACACGCGCAAGATCGGGAGAAGATCCTCCAACGGCTGCATTGGCTTGTACAACGAGCAGATTGCGGAATTGTTCGAACTGGCCACTGTGGGCACTCAGGTAAAACTGATCTGACCTTGGTCAGGCCGATTTTTTTTGCGCGCGTTGAACCTAAGAACTGACAATCATGTGAAGAACAGAGATGGATAAACTTACACTCTTGATCGGCGGAGTAGTGATCGCAGGCGCCGCCGCGTTCGTCTACAACTTAAATCAGCAACCAACAGGTCACTCGATGACGCCGCCCGATACGTCAGCACTGGAGCAAGGAGACCCAATCGAAAACGTCACTCTGCCGGACCAGCTAAGCGAATTTGCGGCCGTCGGCAAAGTGGCATTCGACGCCAAATGCTCGGCGTGCCATGGCGCGAATGCAACAGGTCTGGAAGGCCTTGCACCACCTTTGGTGCATAAAATCTATGAACCAAGCCACCATTCGGACGAGTCATTTTATGTGGCAGTCCAGAATGGAGTTCGGGCACACCATTGGAAGTTCGGCAATATGCCGCCGGTCGATGGCTTGACCCGTGCGGATGTGAAGGGCATCGTGGCGTATATCAGAGAGCTGCAGCAGGAAAACGGGATTTTCTGAAGGTGACGAGCCGAATGGGCAGTGCAATTCGTTACATCATACTGTCAATGGTGCTGACCATTGGCGGGCTGCTTGTGACGGCCGATTCTGCTCATGCACATGGCAGTGGTTCTCAGCACGTGATTGACCAAACGGACTCCGCGGACGTTGAGCATGTCAAGCAGGGTCATCCCGGACATTGTCATGGCGGAACGATTTGCAACGCTGTTGGTCTATTTTCGATGGGTCCACCACCGCCTGGCCCCCAAGATACTGAACAAAGATACTCGATCCCTCGAGCCCAATACCGGGTTCTCGGTATCGCGGCGTTTGACCCACCACCGCCGCGTGTCCTGATCTGACCAGTCGAATTGCGCTCAACCTGGGCGCGTCGAAGCAGACGACAAGGACAAAACAATGAACATTCTGAAAATGACCACAGGCGTTGCCCTGGTTTCTCTGTTTGCAGCCGCCGCCCTGGCGCATGGTGGCGCAACCGGCATCGTCAAAGAACGCATGGATGGTATGTCCGCGATGAAGGACAGCATGAAGATCCTTACGCCGATGATGCAGGGGAAAACGCCCTACAATGCGCAAACGGTACGAAGCGAGGCCAAGAAAATCGGGCGTCACGCTGGCGAGAGCATGACAAAGCTGTTTCCAGAGGGATCTGATGGCAAACCCTCGGAGGCCAAATCGGAGATCTGGCAGGATTGGGGTTCATTTGCAGAGTTAGCCAGGCAGTTGGAATCCTACTCTGAAGGCCTTGTGCTTGCGGCGGACAACGGGTTGATGATGTCCGGGTCGGGCCATGGTTCGGGCATGATGGGCGGCGCATCCATGATGGGTGGCGGTTCTATGATGGGTGCCGGAATGATGGGCGGCAGTCCAAACCAGGCACAACTTTCTGAAATGCCGGCAGATGGTGTGTTCATGATGCTGAGCCAGACATGCTCGGCGTGTCACACGCAATTTCGGTCGGAATAGGAATGCGTCATGAGACCGATATTCCGATTGGGCCTTGCTGCCGCCGTAGCGGCGTCAGCGGGACTTGTTGCTGTGATGGCTTGGCCGATTGGCCAGCCCTTACAAGCTCTCGACATTCAGGGTGACGTTAACCGCGGGGCGTATCTGGCAAGGGCAAGTGGTTGTATCGCTTGCCACACAGATTTTGCCAAAGGGGGCGCGGCCTTGGCCGGTGGGGTGGAGTTGGATACCCCGTTCGGCACGCTCTTTTCGCCGAACCTGACCACAGATCCCGATCACGGGATCGGTGATTGGACAATCGAGGAGTTCGCCCGCGCGGTGCGTCAAGGCGTATCACCCGGCGGACAACCCTATTACCCGGCCTTTCCTTATCCATTCTATGCCAATTTCACGGATCAGGACATCGCCGATCTCTGGGCCGCATGGCAAACAGTTCCACCGGTAGCGGAACCGTCAAAAGAACAGGAAATGGCGTTCCCCTTCAATCAGAGATGGGGCCTGAAGCTGTGGCGCGCGGCTTTTCTGGAACCACCCCGCACTGATCCCGTGCCGGGCAATGACGAAGTGTGGAACCGGGGCCGGCTACTGGTCGAAGGTGCCACACATTGTGCGGCCTGCCACACCGGGAGGAACCTGGCTGGCGCAAGAAATTCGGACACGGAACACTTCAAGGGAAGTGACTCTCTGCCGGGCGGTGACAAGGCACCGGCCATCGACTTTGAGACCCTGCAAAAGCGTGGTTGGACGGTAGATGATTTGGCCTACGCGTTGCGCACCGGCGTCATGCCTGATGGCGATGTCTTCGGCGGCGCCATGGGAGAGGTCGTAAACTATGGCACCAGCTTTCTGACAGACGAAGACCGGAAGGCAATGGCGACCTATCTGCTGGATGTGCACGACGGGGGGTAATCGAGTGAGAGATCAAATTTTCTTTGGAGGGAAGTCCTCATGAAGCTCAATCGCAGGCAATTCGTTGCAGGCACGTCGGCACTAATCGCAGTGCCGACTATCGGGAGGGCGGCTACCGCCCCCCGAATAATCGAGGCGCGTTCAGGATTGGCACGTGTTGCCCCCGACAGCTATCCTGAAACCGAGATATGGGGATATGATGGCGGTGTTCCGGGCCCCGAAATTCGTGCCCGGCAGGGCGAAACGGTTCGCCGGACACTCCTGAACTCACTGCCTCAGCCTACGGCAATCCATTGGCATGGACTGCGGGTTCCAAACAACATGGATGGGGTGCCGGGTCTTACACAGGAGGCTGTACCAACAAGCGGCGAGTTTCAGTATGACTTGCCTCTGAAGGATGCAGGAACCTTCTGGTACCACTCTCATAACCAGTCAACGGAACAAGTGGCCAGGGGCCTTTACGGCGCGTTCATCGTCGACGAAATGGACCCGCCGGACACGGATCATGACATTACGATCCTGCTGGATGACTGGAGGTTGGGTCAGGACGCCCAAATCGTCGATGATTTCGGCGCGATGCATGACTGGACGCATGCAGGCCGAATGGGAAACTACGTTCACGCACACATATCGCCCATGACAGAAGTTCTGACAAACCAGCGTTTGCGACTTCGAATGGTCAACGTGGCAACTGATCGGATCATGTATGTCTCAGTAGGTGGCGCAAACGGGAAACTGGTCGCTTATGATGGCATGCCTGTAAGGCAGCCAGAGGATTTTGAAACCCTTGTTTTTGGGCCTGCACAGCGAGCAGACTTAATTGTTGATGTCACAGCGGAATCGAACGAAGCCGTTCAAATAACTCTTCACGAACGCGATGAATCGTTTGTCATTGCTGAAATCCCGGTTTCGGGAAGCGGTGCATCCGCAAACCGCGGTGCAATAGAAGCCCTGCCACCCAACCCTGTTTCCTTTCTCGAAGATGTTTCTGACGCTTTGACAATCCCATTAGTGATGGAAGGCGGGGCGATGGGCGGACTGCGTCAAGGCACTTTTAACGGCCAGGTCATGAGCACCAATGAATTGGTTCAGGAAGGGCAGATCTGGACATTCAACGGTGTCGCCGGGTTACCTGAAAACCCCCTTGCTGCCGTTTCGCGTGGCGACATAGTCCGGATTCAGATGCAGAACGACACCGTCTTTCCGCACGCTATGCACTTGCACGGGACGCACTTTCAGGAAGTTCTGCCAAACGGCAACCTAGGGCCGCTGCGGGACACAATCCTGGTTGACCGGATAGAAAAGCGGGAGATTGCGTTCGTTGCGGATAACCCGGGGGATTGGCTGTTTCATTGCCATATGCTGTCGCATCAGGCCGCTGGTATGAAGACCTGGCTGAGCGTGGCATGATGAACAAGAGTTCGGCGAAATGGGTGTCACTGGCTGCTGTAGTGATCATTGTCGCGGTCGCTGGCTGGGGCCTGAGTGGGCGTGCGCAGAACAGTGCATCAGCGGATTCGGCACGTGGTGCAGTTTTGTACGCCGAAAACTGCGCGTCATGCCACGGGGCAAATTTGGAGGGTCAGCAGGATTGGCAAACACCTGATCCGGATGGCGTCTTGCGGGCGCCCCCGCATGACCGAACCGGGCATACCTGGCATCACGGCGACAAGCTGTTGTTCGACTATACAAAGTTTGGCGGGGACCAAACTTTGAAACAGATGGGTGTCGCTGACGTCAAAAGCGGCATGCCAGGCTTCGGGGACACTCTGTCGGATCAGGATATCTGGGACATCCTCGCCTTCATCAAGGAGAGTTGGCCGGATCGGGAACGCAAGCTGCAAGAGCAACGCACCGAAGCAGAACAAACGGAAGGAAACTGATGTGAAACGAATACTTGCAGGCTTAGTCGCTATCGCCATGTCGATTGGCATTCCTATGGCACGCGCCGACGAGCTGTCTGACTCCGATGTAAAACGGCTGGCTCTCGAAGCCATTTTGGAAAACCCTGAGATCATCATGCAGGCGATTCAATTGCTTCAACAGCGCGAGGATCAGGCAAAAGCCGAAGCAATTGGAAGCGTCTTGGAAAATCAGCGTGAATTGCTGGAACAGGATCCGAATGCGCCTGTAATCGGAAACCCGGAAGGCGATGTAACCGTGGTCGAGTTTTTCGACTATAACTGCCCATATTGCAAACGCGCTGCCCCGGTCGTGAAGAACGTAATCGCGGGCGATTCCGATGTGCGAATTGTTTATCGAGAATGGCCCATACTTGGAGAAGGTTCCGACTTCGCGGCACGCGCTGCGCTGGCCTCACGAAACCAGGGAAAATACGAAGAATTTCATTGGGCGCTTATGGCTCTGAACGGTCGTGCCACTGAGGCCAGTGTACTGAAAGTTGTTCGGGAACTTGGCCTGGACGAGGATCAATTGCGCGCAGATATGGAAGCGCCGGAAGTCGACGCGCATATTCAGATTTCCATGGAATTGGCCCGACAGCTTGGCTTCAGTGGCACTCCTTCGTTTGTGATTGGAGATGCGCTTGCCCCGGGTCTGATCACCGAAGATGAAATGACCCGGTTAATCGTGGCAGTCAGAGACGCAAGATAGAACCAAGGGGGCGACAGCATGTGCGCTCCTAAGTTTATCATGCGATCGTGGCTTCGTATCCCTCGGACTTCAGCGCTGCAAGGATATGATCAAGTGAATTGGTGCTTAAGACACGTACCCTGCGGTTTTCCATGTCAAAGTCCAACTGTGCGGAGGAATCCACCGTGGCAACGGCTTTTTCGATAGCTGACTTGCAGTGCCCGCAGCTCATATCCGGGATATTTAGGGTCGTCATGGATGTTTGCTCCTGTGTTCCGTCGTCCCGGCTAAAGTATTCCAGCACAGGAAGGTCAAGTCGTGATTATTGGATCGTCAAAATTAGTGGCAAAGAAAGTCAGCCCCATCCCTTGACCTTCCACTTGCTGGAACCCTTATGTTTCCCGTCAGCAGAACATTGGTGGTGACAATATGACTGAAATTTCACATGCAAGGTTTCAAGTTCAGGGTATGAGCTGTGCGTCCTGCGTAGGGCGGGTTGAGCGCGCGTTGAAAGATGTGCCAGGGGTAGATGCCGCTTCGGTTAATCTCGCCAGCGAAAGCGTTCAGGTCGATTTCCGCGATCCAGCCGATAAAGCGGCCATTGCTGATGCGTTAAACAGCGCCGGATATCTGGCACGGACGGAAGAGGTAACGCTGGATATTCAGAACATGTCCTGCGCATCGTGCGTGGGGCGCGTTGAACGGGCATTGCAAGCAGATGATGGCGTCTTGTCCGCGTCGGTCAATCTGGCCACCGAAAGTGCAACTGTACGTTATGCTGAGGGAGTCACAACACCCGAAGCCATCGCGGCGCTTGCGGCATCTGCTGGCTATCCGGCGAGCCTGCGATCCGCGACGCAGACCGAACCACAAGACCGCAAAGCCAAAGAGATTCGCCAATTGGCCCGGCGAACAAGCTTTGCCGCCTTGCTCGCTTTGCCGGTCTTTATCCTTGAAATGGGCTCGCATGTTATTCCGGGCATGCACCACCTGATAGCGAGCACGATCGGCATCCAGAACAGCTATTACCTGCAATTCCTTCTAACCACGATCGTTCTTTTTGGGCCAGGTTTGCAGTTCTATACTAAGGGATTCCCTTCCTTGTTCAAAGGCGCGCCGGACATGAATTCTCTGGTGGCTCTGGGCACTTCGGCGGCTTATGGGTTCTCGCTTGTTTCCACCTTTGCGCCGGGTGTTCTTCCCGCCGGAACCGCAAACGTCTACTACGAGGCCGCAGCGGTGATCGTGGTTCTCATATTGCTGGGGAGGTTCCTCGAGGCGCGCGCCAAGGGGCGAACTGGTGAAGCGATCCGAAAACTGGTCGGTCTGCAGGCAAAAACAGCGCGCGTTGAGCGCGACGGATCGGTTGTCGAGCTACCGATCGAGCAGATCGTTGTAGGGGATATTGTGCACGTTCGACCGGGCGAAAAAATCGCGGTGGATGGTGCCGTAGTGACCGGCGCGTCATATGTCGATGAAAGCATGATCACCGGCGAGCCGGTTCCTGCCGAAAAGACCGAGGGCGCAACTGTGGTCGGCGGAACAGTTAATGGCGCGGGCGCATTGACGTACCGGGCTGAAAAGATCGGCGCAGACACTATGTTGGCCCAGATCATTCAAATGGTCGAACAAGCACAGGGTGCCAAGCTTCCGATTCAAGGCTTGGTTGACCGCATCACGCTGTGGTTCGTGCCGGTAGTGATCGCTGTGGCCGTAATGACTGTGCTGGTTTGGATGTTGTTCGGACCCGATCCTGCGCTCAGCTTGGCGTTGGTAGCCGGGGTTGCGGTACTGATCATTGCTTGCCCCTGCGCCATGGGGTTGGCCACACCCACCTCAATCATGGTCGGCACCGGCCGCGCGGCCGAGATGGGTGTCCTGTTTCGAAAGGGCGACGCCTTGCAAATGCTGCAGGAAACCACCGTTGTTGCGGTGGACAAGACGGGGACCTTGACCGAAGGGCGTCCGGAGCTGACCGACCTGATTGTGGCCGAAGGATTGGCCGAGGATGAGGTTCTGCGCCTTGTTGCTGCCGTTGAGGTCACATCCGAACATCCGATCGCCACGGCCATCGTGCGCGCGGCTGAAACCCGTGGTCTGGAGCTTTCGAAGCCAGAAGACTTCACGTCGATCACCGGTTACGGGGTAAGCGCCTCAGTCGAAGGCCATACAATCCTGATCGGGGCCGACCGCCTGATGAGTCGCGAAGGGGTTGAAATGGGCGCGTTGTCTGATCGGGGCGCTGAACTCGCAATCAACGGAAAGACTCCACTTTATGCCTCCGTAGACGGAGTTATCGCAGCCGTCATCGCCGTGGCGGACCCAATCAAGACCACCACGCCAGACGCAATTGAAGCTTTGCACGGACTGGGGCTGAAAGTAGCGATGATTACCGGCGACAATACCGCTACAGCCAAATCCATCGCGGCGCAGCTTGGCATCGATCATGTCGTGGCCGAGGTTCTGCCAGAGGGTAAAGTATCCGCGTTGCAAGATCTGCGCTCAAATGGCGGAAAACTGGCCTTTGTGGGTGATGGCATCAATGATGCCCCCGCTCTGGCGGCGGCTGACGTAGGAATTGCGATCGGGACAGGCACTGACATCGCCATCGAGGCGGCTGACGTCGTTCTGATGTCAGGCGACCTGACAGGCGTGGTCAACGCCTTCGATATTAGTCAGCGCACCATGCGTAACATCCGCCAAAACCTGTTCTGGGCTTTCAGCTACAACACGCTGCTCATACCGGTTGCAGCGGGGGTGCTCTATCCGTTTGGCGGCCCGTTGCTGTCGCCGGTTTTGGCTGCAGGTGCCATGGCGCTGTCCAGTGTATTTGTCCTGACCAACGCGCTGCGGTTGCGCTGGGTTAAGCCGATCAAAGTTGGGCGAGAACAGATCTCGCAGAATGAAGAGCAGGCGCTGCGATCAGCGCCTGCTGAATAGAATAGGAGAACCGCTGTGAATATCGGAGATGTAGCAGAACGTTCGGGTCTGCCTGCCAAAACCATCCGTTATTACGAGGATATCGGATTCATCAAACCCAGGCGCAGTCTGAACGGGTATCGACATTTCGACGAAAAGGAACTGCACAAACTGGCCTTCATCGGGCGGGCCCGCTCATTGGGCTTTACCATTGAGGATTGCCGTTCACTACTGGCGTTGTACGAGGACAAAGAACGCGCAAGCGCGGACGTGAAGGATATCGCCAAACAGAACCTAAAAGAAATAGATGCCAAGATCGCGGACCTGAAGGCCATGCATGCTACACTGTCTCATTTAATCGATGAATGTGCCGGAGACCACCGTCCCGACTGCCCGATCCTGAAGAACCTCGGCCAAACTTAGATGCGCTCATCGTATGAACTGCCTCCTATTTTGGCAGTTTGTTACGTGTATTCGCGGGAATCCGCTTCATTTCGATACAGCGCACCAACTCACCTGTTTTTTCCTCCGACTGGCTTGAACACTCGTTACGTTCGTCCTAACTGCACGGGATGAAGTGGAAGTTTTTCTCAGTGTTGCGAATGACGTTTCTGACATGCGTCTGCTTGGCGATGACCTTCGTCGGCACTGTTGTGGTCGCGAGCAGTGACGTCAAAAACAGTAGCACCTCTGAGCCTCACGGCGTTTCAATGGCTGCAAAGTCATCAGACTTCAAACACGACCATAGCGGTTTGCATCCGACGACTGGCCAAATCCACACGGATAGCCACGTAAATCACAGCGGAGAATGTCATTCCGGTATCTGTTGTGTTGGCGAATATCCGACCCACGTAGGACTTGCGGTTTTGGCTGAAGCTTTTGGCCAGAAAAACCGTAACATGGATTCCGACATCCACAACTCTCAAGCGCCTCTGACGCCCGATCGTCCTCCACAAATCTCCTAACATCCACAGGCCCGTCAGCGCGGGTTTTCATGTTGTTTCGGTTCGAGCATGCACTGCGACCGTCAGGAGATTATTATGCGTGGAAGATATGCGGCACTATCAGTACTTGCCTTGGCGATTGGCCTGGGTGGAGGTGTCTTTCTTGAAAGACTGTACCTGAATCCAATTGATCAGGGCCAGTCGAACGAACCAGAGGTCCTTTATTGGGTAGCACCGATGGATCCGAATTTTCGGCAGCCTGGACCTGGAAAATCGCCGATGGGTATGGACTTGATCCCGGTTTATTCTGGGCAGGAACCTACCGGCGACCCTGAAGAAGTCACCCTGAGCGCTGCGGAAATCAACGCAATTGGTGTGCGAACTGCGGTTGCACGCATGACTGATATCGAACCTCGCATCGAAACGGTGGGTTTCGTCGGCTTTGACGAACACCTGACCAATCACGTTCATACGCGTGTTGAAGGTTGGATTGAGCAACTGAAAGTTCGAGCGGTCGGTGATCGCGTTGAGAAGGGGCAAGTTTTATTTGAACTCTTTTCACCACTGATCGCAGCTGCGACCGGCGATCTTGTACGCGCAGTCGAAGCTGGTGACCCGCGGATTTTGGACGCGGCGCGCAATAAGTTGATCAGCCACGGTATGTCCGCTCGTCAGGTTGCTGAGATTGAGGCGGGCGGTGAGTTGGTTCGAAATGTGGAAATTGAGGCACCTCAAAACGGTGTCGTCATAGCTCTGAATGCCGCCGATGGCATGTACCTGCAGCCAGGCACGCTTGCTTTTTCGGTAACCGATCTTTCTGAAGTATGGCTGATCGTTGATGTATTTGAACGAGATATTGCACGTTTGTCGGAAGATATGCGCGCGATAGCAAGGTTCGAGCACCTACCCGGTCGCACCTTCGAAGGCGACATCGACTATGTTTACCCTGAGCTTGATCCGCAAACCCGAACTCTTCCCGTAAGGCTTAGTTTCGATAACACCGACGGCGTGCTGCGGCCGGGCATGTTTGGCAGTGTTAGCCTTATACCGGATGAAAGCCGAAATGTTCTCACTGTTCCATCAGAGGCGTTAATTCGTACCGGTTCGGCGGAACGCGTCATCTTAAAAACAGGCGATGGTACTTTTCGCCCGAGACTGGTGACTACAGGTCTTCGAGACAGTTTCGGCGAGGGGGGTCGAACAGAAGTTCTGCAAGGGCTTGAACCTGGTGAGGAAGTTGTCGCATCCGCACAGTTTCTAATCGACAGTGAAAGTGCTTTGAGCGCCGGTTTCACCCGAATGGCACCAACGGATACCGAACCAGCACGCGGGGCAGGCACCCTGGTTTCACTCGATGCCCAAAATCGTATGGCAACTGTTCGTCACGATGTTCTCGAAAGCCTCGATTGGCCCGCAATGACTTCGCAGTTTCCGGTGAGGTCTGGTGTTTCGCTCGACAGCTTGAGTGCAGGCGACGCAGTCGCTTTCGTGATCGCACGGGGTGCGGATGGGCTTCTGAGCCTGATGGAGCTTGCACCAGACGATGGTATTGCCGGAACTGGTGCCGGAATCGCGCGCGCCGTCACTTCAGACGGCAAATTGACGCTTGAGCACGGACCGATCCCCGAGCTCGGTTGGGCCGCCATGACAATGGATTTGCCTGTTGTAGGAGTAGATCTCACTACCGTGCCAATCGACATGCCAATTGAGTTTGATCTGGCTGAGGGAGAAGGGGGGATGTTCTCGATTGTGGCAATTCGCGAAGAGGGCTCGCCGCCGACGGATTCCGTTGAACCCGAAGAAACCGACACGCCTTCTGCTCCACCGATTGTAGTCACCGGCACGATCAACCTCGTTAATGCTGAGGCGGGAACGGCAACCATCACTCACGGGCCGATGACTGAGATTGGCATGCCCGGAATGACCATGGATTTCCCATTAGAACCTACATTGGACACAAGCATGCTCGAAGTCGGTTCTGAAATGACTCTGACTTTCGCGCGTGCAGATGGCATGACAATGGTGTTGGCTGCGGCAACGCCTATTGCACCGCCACTTCAGGTTTCTGGCCGGATTAACAGTATCGACCCGAACGCGCGTACCGCGAACGTAACACACGGTCCGATGACTGAGATCGGCATGCCGGGCATGACCATGGATTTCCCGGTTGCGGAGGGGATTGAGGTTTCTAACTTGCCTGTAGGGATTGATGTTTCTTTGATCCTTCGCCGCAATCCCGACTTTTCGATGACGCTGTTAGAGGTCGCGCTTGATGGGAGTGTTACGCAGTGATCACGGCCATCATTCGTTCTTCGCTCGCCAACAGGTTCGTCATCTTGGCCCTCGCATTCATGATAGGAGTTGCGGGTATTTGGGCCATTCGTGAGACGCCGGTTGATGCAATCCCGGATCTGTCGGATGTCCAGGTAATTGTTCGCACGCCATATCCCGGGCAAGCGCCTCAAGTTGTCGAAAACCAAATCACATATCCACTTGCGACAGCCCTATTGGCCGTACCCGGTGCAAAAGACGTTCGCGGGTTCTCGTTCTTTGGAGACAGCTTTGTATATGTTGTCTTTGAGGACGGGACGGACCTCTACTGGGCTCGGTCGCGTGTGCTCGAATACTTGGGCCAGATTACCGGCAGCTTACCTGAGGGCGTGTCACCACAACTTGGCCCTGATGCGACTGGGGTCGGGTGGATTTATCAGTATGCGCTGGTTGACAGAACCGGAAATCATGATCTGGCTCAGCTCAGGACTCTGCAGGATTGGTTTCTGAAATACGAATTACAAGCCGTGGAAGGCGTCTCAGAAGTCGCCACCATCGGCGGAATGGTCAAACAGTACCAGGTCGTCGTCGACCCAAACAAACTACGTGCCTATGACATAACACTTGCACAATTGAGGACGGCTATTCAGGCGGCCAACCGCGAGACGGGCGGCAGCGTCATTGAGATGGGGGAAGCCGAATTCATGGTCAGGTCCTCGGGCTACATTGACGAATTGTCAGACCTTGCAAGCGCGCCGTTGATGGTCAACGACCGTGGCGCCGCTCTGACGCTTGGAGACGTCGCTGAAATCCGTCTGGGGCCGGAAATGCGGCGCGGTGTCGGAGAACTCGACGGGCAAGGAGACGCGGTTGGTGGAGTAGTCATTCTGCGATGGGGTGGGAATGCGTTGGCAACGATCAAAGCGGTGGAGGCGCGCATCGAAGAGTTGCGCTCAAACCTGCCGGAGGGGGTCGAAATCATAACGACCTACGACCGATCTGGTGTGATCGAGCGTGCTATCGATAACCTCCAGAAGAAACTGACGCAGGAATTCATTGTCGTTGTTCTTGTGTGCGCGGCTTTTCTACTTCATCTGCGGTCATCCCTCGTAATTCTTCTGTCGCTCCCTCTGGGAATCTTTGCCGCATTTATTCTGATGAAGGCGCAAGGAGTAAACGCAAACATCATGTCGCTCGGCGGCATAGCCATCGCTATTGGTGCGATGGTCGACGCATCGATTGTGATGATCGAGGCGATGCACAGGCGGTTGGAAAAAGAAAAGCTCACAGCAGAGAACCGATGGCGGATTGTGCAAGAGTGCGCTTCTGAGGTGGGACCAGCCCTTTTTTATTCTCTGGCGATTATCACGGTTAGTTTTTTGCCTGTTTTCGTTCTGGAAAATCAGGAAGGTAGGCTCTTCTCGCCACTCGCTTATACCAAAACCTACGCCATGGCTGCAGCCGCCATCCTTTCGATAACGCTGGTTCCGGTCTTGATGGGTTACTTTGTAAGGGGGCGTATTCTACCGGAGCGAAAAAATCCGCTAAATCGCTTGGTTGTGTTCGTGTACCGCCCATTTCTGGACGCGGCAATTGCCTGGCCATGGGCAACAACACTGTTGGCCGGCGTTCTGGTGACGTCCATGTGGTACCCGTACCAGAGAATTGGCTCTGAATTCATGCCCGAGTTGAACGAAGGTGATTTTCTCTACATGCCGAGCTTCTACCCCGGGATCTCGACGGGAAAAGCCCGTGAGGTACTGCAGCAGACCAACCGCCTGATCGCGACCGTGCCTGAAGTCGAAACTGTTCACGGTAAAGTTGGGCGTGCGGAGACTGCAACCGATCCAGCACCTCTAACGATGGTGGAGACCACAATCCAACTCAAGCCGGAAGAAGAATGGCGCCCCGGCATGACAATGGAGAAAATCCGGAATGAGCTCGATCGTATCGTTCAGGTTCCGGGCGTTACAAATGTTTGGATCCAACCTATCAAGAACCGCATCGATATGCTTGCGACAGGTATCCGTACTCCTGTCGGTGTCAAAATATCCGGCACCGACTTGGAGGTCATTACAGATATAGGGATCGAAGTAGAGCGTGCGGTCGCTGATATTGATGGAACGGCTTCCGCCTACGCAGAGCGACCTGTTGGCGGGCGTTTCATCGAAATCGACGTCAAACGAGATGCCGCCTCCCGATACATGATGAGTGTTCGAGAAGTTCAGGACGTAGTGCAGACCGCAATTGGCGGTATGCAAGTGTCGGAATCTGTGGAGGGGCTGGAGAGGTTTCCTATAAACCTTCGGTACCCTCAGGCATGGCGAGACAGCCCGGAACGGCTCGAAAATCTTCCTGTCGTCACGCCGTCGGGTGCTCATGTGCCACTGTCCGCTCTCGCCGATATTCGAATAGTTGACGGGCCGGGAATGATACGATCAGAGAACGCTCGACGAACTGGGTTCGTGTTCATCGACATCGCGGGGCGCGACCTGGGCGGCTATGTGGCCGAAGCACAAGAGGTGGTTACAGAAAAGGTCGACCTGCCTCCAGGTTACTCGCTGACTTGGTCAGGGCAGTATGAGTACATAGAGAGAATGCAGGACAGGTTGACGATCGTTGCTCCTGCAACCCTGCTAATTATCACGCTCATGCTTTTCTTGGCGTTCAATCGGGTGATTGAGGTCGGGATAATTCTTGCGGCGCTCCCGGTCGCATTGGCAGGTGGGGTTTGGTTCTTATGGTATCTTAACTTCGATATCTCAATTGCTGTGCTCGTGGGCTTCATCGCGCTGGCGGGAGTTGCCGTGGAAACAGCGATTGTCATGTTGTTGTACCTCAATCTTGCTTGGGAGAAACGTCGAGGGCTGGCGCAATCGGAACAGCGAAAGCTGACACGTGACGATATCGAAGACGCGGTGTTCGAAGGAGCCGTTCTTCGGGTTCGGCCGAAGGTAATGACTGTAGCCACGATCTTTGCAGCACTGATACCCATCATGTACGGCACCGGTACAGGCTCTGAAATCATGCAGCGGATCGCTGCGCCGATGATTGGGGGCATGGTGACAGCGACCCTTCTTACGCTTTTTGTCATTCCCGCAATATTCGTGATTTGGAAACGGCTCGCGCTCAATCGCGTGAACCGAGAGATCTCCCACACGATCCAGGAAGTGCCCCCTGCGCTTCCGGCAGAATAATACCCACAACCTTGAAACAGGAGCATCTGATGAAAACTTTGACTGCAATTTTGGCCCTATTGGCCGTGTCTACAACATCCGGCATCGCGCAAACGAACCACGGCATGGACCATTCCAACATGCCCATGTCTTCCGAACAGATGGAAGGTGCGGTCCACGCAAAGGCTTTGGTGAACTCAATTGGCGACGAAACCGCTAACGTCAGCCATGATCCGATCCCCGAGATCGGGTGGCCCGCGATGACGATGGATTTGCAGCTTCTTGAGAATGCCCAGATGATGGGTGAGATCAGCGCAGGTGACGAAGTCACACTGATGTTGGTCAAAAGCGATGATGGTATGTATGCGATCGGCGCGATCATGAAAAACTGAGTCTGTTGATGCGGCAGCTATTCACCAATGATGTGATTGTTCGCCGTTTCAACGACTGTAGGAAATTCTATGAACTAAGAGAAATGGAGTAGGAGCCACTCAAGAACCAAATCGTATTTCAACGATCTGTGGCTCTGCTCATAAGTTATCAGTCCATTGTCGGTTAAAGGCGCTTTAAGCAATTCGTTGACTGATTGAAGCTCCAAAGCTCAGAAAATCTTCCGGCTATACTGATTGAACAGAGCAATCCAGGCAAGCAGTACACAAACTGCCAACGCTTCGGTATCTCCGGCCCGCGCCACTGCAGTTAAACTGCGCAAAATTCTGGAGCTACTTGCGCAGCCCAGTGGAAATCTGACCGACAAGCAAATCCCACCTAAAACATTTCACAATTGGAATGTGTGTACTACATTGTCGCCGAGATGACTTCACGCGGCCATTCAACGGACCAGCGTCGAATTGTCTGGGGCGTTGCCTTGTTGGTTTTTGCTTCAGTCGAAAACGCAGCGCGGAGCGGTCAAAATGAGGATATCTCCAGGGCGACGACTTGGGAAAACGATACGACATGACAGCTAACACAAGAGAGCACTGGGACGATGTCTATGGCGAGAAGTTTGACACCCAATTGAGTTGGCACGAGGATGATCCAGAGATATCGCTTGAACTCATCGAGTTGATCAGAGTGTCTAAGCCTTCATCCGTCATCGACATTGGTGGAGGTACATCTCGTCTTGCTGGAGCGTTGCTTGCGAAGGGGCTCCATGACGTGACAGTTCTCGATCTATCGCAGGTCGCGTTGGACACGGCCCGGGAAAGGTTGGGGCGCGCCGCTGAAACAGTCACTTGGATTTCTGCAGATATAACTTCTTGGGTCCCCGATCGCAGATATGACGTCTGGCATGATAGGGCGGTTTTTCACTTTCTCGTGGATACATCGCAACGCGCGGCCTATCTGGAAAGCGTGAAGAAAGGGGTAAAAATTGGCGGCCATGTGATCATTGCTACGTTTGCACTTGATGGGCCGGAGACTTGCAGTGGTCTCCCTGTCGCCCGCTATAGTCCGAGCGATATCGCCGTGCTTTTTGAGGAACACTTTGAACTCGTCGCGCATCGCCATCACCTGCACCAAACCTCTTGGGGGGAAAGTCAGTCTTTCCAGTTCAGTGTTCTCCGCCGCTGCGTTTGAGCCCACACCTGAAACTGGCCCAAAGCGGTACGCTTCCAATAAGCTTTCGGGGCATGCCGATTGTGTTCACAAGTTACGTTTGGCCCTCAAAAACTGGCAGAACCACCTTAGCGCACAAGCCGCCAGTTTCCCCGTTTAGCAATTCTATCGTGCCACCGTGCGACTGGATGATCGTACGTGCGATCGACAGCCCCAAGCCGGTTCCGCCAGTCTCTCGCGAGCGGGATGTTTCAAGCCGCACGAATGGGTCGAATACCGCATCGAGCATATGCTCGGGGATGCCGGGCCCCTGATCCTGGATCAATATTTTTGCCTCATTCCCCTCTTGCATGACTGAGACGTTGGCCCGGGCACCATACCGGCAGGCGTTTTCAATGATATTGCGCAGAGCTCGCTTCATCAGCATCGGCCGAAGCGTGACGGCCGGATTGTCTGCGACCGATACTTCAACCGTGTCACCGGCTTGCACAATGTCTTCGGTCGTTTTGGTTACGAATTCACCAATTGGGACGGTACTGGAAGGTTCGCGCGTGGCCACGCCCTTGGCAAATGACAGGGTGGAGTCCACCATCTCCTGCATTTCCTCGATGGTCTCGATCAGATGGTCACGGGTCTCCTCTTCCTCCACCAGTTCGGCGCGAACCCGCAATCCCGTCAGTGGCGACCGCAAATCGTGACCCAGCGCCCCCAATAGTCTGGTCCGATCGGCAACATAGCGAGTCAGCCTATCACGCATATGGTTGAACGCCTGCGTCAAATCTCGCACCTCGGTCGGACCAGAAACCGTCAGTTCCTGGACGTCTTCACCGCGACCAAACTGGTCTGCAGCCAGTGACAGGCGGCGCAACGGGCCGGTCAGCCGTGTCAGTAGAAACCAAATGGCTGCTCCAAGAATTAAAGTTGCAGTGAAACCGAAGCTGACGAAGGACTGCAAAGGCCATTGCAGAGGAGGGTTATGGAACCGGGTATCCACGTTGAGCCATTGATCGGTCGTCAGAGCGATCGACAGCTGCATTTCAATTGCGGAAACGTGATCACGCATCATTGCCATGTGCATTTCAGCCATTGTAGACGGAACACCTTCAACCGGCAGCATATCGGGAGAGAACTCATGCAACTCTACCCGGATGGGACGGTTTTCATAGCCTGGCAGAATTCTGCGGATTGTGTTTTCGACCGTCCCACCAGCGCTATGTCCGGTGTGATCGACTGCGGGCGTATCTGTAAGGCTGAAACGCACCAGTGGAGAACTTGCCGCCCGCAGGATCGCGTCGTGCATCTCGGGTGGAGCTTCTTCAATCAGCCGCGCGATGTTTGCGGCGCGTCCGGCGGTTTCCAGGCCAAGGGCCATGTGCACTGCCATTGAGCGTTCGTCGACGAACAGCCACAGGCTGACCAGTTGCGCGGCAGCCAGCGCGGCGATGATCAAAAGGATAAGCTGACCGCGCAGACTTTGGGCAAAGGCTTTCATCCCGTAAGCTCGCTCACGTCGGTCGACAGGCAATAACCGCCACCTCTTATCGTGGTGATGAGCTTCGGCCGCGTTGGGTCAGCTTCGATCTTGCGACGCAAGCGGCTGACCTGGTTGTCGATCGTACGGTCGAACAAGTGCGGGCTGCGGCCGGCGGTCAAATCCAGCAGTTCGTCTCGCGACAGGAGTTTGCGGGGCCGCTGCAGGAATACGGCCAGCAGCCGGACATCGGCGGTGGTCAGACTTTCTTCGGCCCCTTCGGCGGATATCAAGGTGCGACTGTCGGCATCCAGAACCCAGCTTCCAAAGGCGATCCGTTTGCCGCTCAGATCGCCAGCCGGGGGGACGGTGGTTTCGGAACGCCGCAGGATCGCCTTGATCCGGGCCAGCAATTCACGTGGGTTGAATGGTTTGGGCAGGTAGTCATCGGCGCCGATCTCTAAACCCACGATACGGTCGGTGTCATCGCTGAGGGCTGTCAGCATCAGGATCGGCGGGCCACCGGCCGCGGACAGGCGGCGACAGACCGACAATCCGTTTTCGCCCGGCATCATGATGTCGAGTACGATAAGATCAATCCGACCGGCCGCCAGTCGTGCGTCCATCTCGGTTGCGTCGCGCGCGGTACTGGCGCGCAACCCATTCTTTTCCAGATAGCGGCTGACAGCATCACGGATTTCGCGGTGGTCGTCGACAATCAAGATATGTGGTGCTTCAGTCATGGCGCAATCATAAGCCCCGGCGCGGTACAAATCCCGGCTTTTTTGTATCCCTTTGTATCAGTTGGGCGGGCTGCGACACAACGATACAAACCGGGTTGAGCAGGGGGGTGGTGGCGCGACCGAGGGCGGCCATATGCTTTGTGTAGAAACAAAAACCCGAGAGGTGAAAGTCATGAAACGTACCTTCACGCTGGCCGCTGGAGCCATTGCCGCGACTTTGATGGCGCTGCCCGCGCTTGCCGCCGGTCAGCATGGCAGCAGCGCGCAGATGCAGGGCCATGAGGGCGGCATGATGCAGGGTGCGCCCGGCGGCATGATGGGCGATCACGCAGGCATGATGCAAATGATGGTGAAAATGCATGGCCAGATGATGGGCGGCAACTGGCTGGCGGTTCTGGACATGGACGAGGACGGTCGCCCGAGCGAATCTGAGATCGCCGAAGGTCTGAAGGCCCGGATGCAGGCGCATGACGTCAATGGAGATGGCAACCTGTCGATTGATGAGTTCGAAGCGCTGCATTCCGGGATGATCCGCGAAACCATGGTGGACCGATTTCAGCATCTTGATGCCAATGGCGATGGCGTTGTGACCACAGGGGAAATCGAGAAAGGCGCAAAGACGATGTCGCCGAAACACGGCATGAAGGCCTCGAAACCTGTGACAAAGGCTTCTGAAACCAACAACTGAAACGCAACCGTGTAGCCGGGTCATCGCACTCGGCACAAACCACTGAGGAACAAAGCGATGATGGGCTATGGCGCTGGAATGGGGTTTGGAATGATCTGGATGTTGCTGATCGCAGTGTTGATCGTTCTGGCGATCGTAGCGCTGATCAAATACATCGCTAAGTGACCTCGGAATCCGTCACTCCCGTTTAGGGGTGGAGGGCTATGTCATAGGAGGAACGAAAGCTGGAGGGCCTGCACAGCAATAGCCGTTTGGTTTTCATCGCGGTTTTGATCGCGTTGCTGATCGCCACCATCTGGTTGTGGCTGTCTGGCGCGTTGGACGCAGGACTATCGCGCGAAGTCATTACTGCGTGGGTGGATTGGGCCGGCCCGTTCGGACCCGTTGTCATCATCGGCTTCATGACAGCCGCAGTGGTTGCCAGCCCAATCCCCAGCGCTCCGATCGCTGTCGCTGCCGGGGTGGCATATGGGCATGGGCTGGGAACCGCATTGGTTGCTATCGGAGCGGAGTTGGGGGCGCTGCTGGCGTTCCTGATAGCCCGTTGGTTGGGGCGCGACGCGCTGCGCCAGTGGTTCGGCGACAAGCTGGACTTGGGGTTGCTTGGATCGCAGAATGCCCTGATGTTGACCGTGTTCACCAGCCGCCTGATGCCTTTCGTTTCTTTCGACATGGTCAGCTATGCCGCCGGTCTGACCCGACTTCAATTTTGGCGGTTCGCACTGGCCACCTTGGCTGGACTCCTGCCGGCCAGTTTCGTTCTGGCCCATCTGGGCAGCCAGATTACCGAAACCGCGACAGGCGGCACCAGCCTTGCGGTTATCGGGCTTGGGCTGTTGACGGGGGCGCCACTTATCTGGTTGGCTTGGAAACGCAAGATGCCTGTTGGCTCTTCAGACCACGAATTGAGCCAGATCAATGCGACCGGTCCAAGCGGCCCTAAACTGTTGGAGAATGGAGGAAACCCTAAGTGATCCGCGCACAATGGATATCAACTGCGACACGGACGGCCCGAGCCATGGGCCGGCTGCAGGTCCTGTTGATCTGTGCGTTGGTGGTTTCGATGCTGATCTCTGTTGTGCCGTCCCATGCCGGGCATGACATCGCGAAGGCCGCCACCCAGGCCGAGCTTGTGATCGATGACAGCGGTGGGTATCCCGCGTCTCATCCATCAGAAGAATTAGACTGCTCAGTGCACCCGGGCTGCTATGCGATGGCAGTTATGGCGGCACCTGAATTGCTCTCGATGCGTATTGCTACGCCCGTGGCGCCAGAACGGTTCCGGCCACGCGCAAGCCTGCCGGTCGCACCACTACCACATCCGCCAAACCTGTCCTGAACGTGACCGGCAATGGCTCCGGAATCGCTCCGGGGTCTTGCCCAAGCCGTTGATTGCGGCCCAACTCAGTTCAGGACACTTACCATGCTTACCATTCTGTACTTTTTCGTCACGGGCGTGGTGCTATTCGCACTGTTGCGCCTGACCTGTGGCCCCTGTGTGATGGGGACACAAGAACATCATCCCGGTGTTCCGGTGACAACCCTTGGCTGGGCGCTCAGCCTGTTTCTGGCCGCAACCTACCTGCTGTGCGTGGCCTTTGACCTGATCTTTCCAAGTTTTGCCATGTACCGGGCTTGGATCGGCCTGATGCCCGGAATGACTTGGCTCAGCCTGCCCTCATTCCTGTTGGGACTGTTATGGGCGTTTCTCTACGGCTGGTACGCCGCGTTGCTGTTCGGCGGACTGTTCAATGTCTTTGCGGCTCGCACAAAACTCAACTGATTGAAAGGACAAAGCCATGAAGGCCATCGCTCTGACCCTGCTTTTGACGCCCTTCCTGATGGCCGTCATCTACCGGATTTTTCTGCACGTGCCCGCCAATGCGCGCGTTTCAGTTGACGAAAGGAAACCTAAATGACCCTGTTCAATCTGGCCGCAGGCCTGTCCGTCGCAGCTTTGACTGCGCCTTCGCTCACGCTGGCGGCAACCGTGTTCATTCCCGAAGGCAGCGCGGACTCGGTTCTGGTGATCGACTCCGAAACCGGCAAGACCGTCGAGCGGCTGCCGAGGCTCGTGGCGGTCCATGGGCTGGCCGGCGCGCCCGGCTTTAAGTACCTGGTCGCGGGCAGCTACGCAGAAACCGAGGCCACAACGCCACCAAAACCCGAAGGTATGTCCAAGGATGAACACGCTGCGCACCACGCCAAGCGCGATGTCACTGCGTTGCCCAAAGACAAGGGGCGGAGCCTGCTGACGATCCTTGATGCGGAAACACGCGAGGTCGTCCGCCAGATCGAGGTTCCAGGTGCGGTGCATCACACTGCGGTGTCGCCCGACGGGCGGTTCGCGGTGGCGACCCATCCGGGCGGTGACGGTATTTCGATCGTCGATCTCGATAAGCTCAGCTTCCTTGGTTTCGTAGCAACCGGGCCAATGCCCAACTATGCGGTATTCGCGCCTGACGGCGACAGGGTCTATGTCACCAATACCGGCAATGGTACACTTAGCGAAGTGGATGTCGTCAAAGGCTTCGTCGTACGCAACATGCCCGTCGGCGAAGGCCCTGAGCATCTTGTACTTAACGCCACCGGCAGCGCCGCCTTCGTAGCCGACAGTGATGGTGGCAAGGCCTTCCGCGTAGATCTTGCCAGCGGTTCTGTCACCGAAACCTATGACATTGGAGGCGAGTTGCACGGGATCGGCCTGTCCGACCGCGAGGGCGTACTGTTCGTGGCCGCCAAAGGCACCGACCGGTTGTTGTCGATTGATCTTGCTACGGGCAAACAGCGCTCGACCAACCTGTCACCGGCACCTTATCACCTGACGACCATACCGAACTCAGGCAAAGTGATGGTATCAAGCCGAACCGAACCGAAGGTCTGGATCGTCGATCAAGTCAGCCTGACGGCTATTACCGAAATGCCGATACTGGGTGAGGGCCACCAGATGGTTGTTCTGCCCTGAAGGACTGTGCCCGGCATTGCGTAATTAAACGGCTCTACGACCAAAGCTTAAACCAGGGAGCAGAACATGACAGAAGACCACGACATCAGAATCCACGCGAACGGCCCGACCGAGGTCGCTTACGTCTGCCCCATGCATTCTGACGTGCGTCAATCTGGGCCCGGCGACTGTCCCAAATGCGGGATGCACCTTGTGCCCGAGGGCGAGGTGGATGCGCATGCGCATCACCACCATTCCGCGCATCATGGCGCGACGGACGAGAACGGTGAATATGACATCGTTCCGACAGGCTATGACGGACCCGTATATACCTGCCCGATGCATCCGCAGGTGCGGCAAACCCATCCCGGGTCCTGTCCACTCTGCGGCATGGGGTTGGAGCTGGAAAGCGCGGCGATGGTGGACGAGGGGCCGAACCCGGAACTGGTGGATTTCACCCGGCGCCTATGGGTAGGTGCGATTCTGACGCTTCCACTTTTGGTTTTCACGATGGGCCCCTACGTTGGGCTGTCTGGTGTGCGAGAGATTTTTGGTGAGCGAACAACCCTATGGATTGAACTGATACTTGGCACTCCGGTTGTTCTTTGGTGCGGTTGGCCATTTCTGGAACGAGGGTGGAATTCGTTTCGCACCATGAACCTGAACATGTTCTCGTTGATTGCCATGGGGGTTTCGGCCGCGTGGCTGTTCAGCGTTGTCGCCGTATTGATGCCCCACATATTTCCGGACGGTTTTCGAGATTCAGAAGGCCATGTTGGGGTCTATTTCGAAGCGGCCGCAGTTATCGTTACACTTGTTCTGCTCGGGCAGGTGATGGAACTGCGGGCACGCGAAGGCACAGGAAAGGCAATCCGCGCTTTGCTGGACATGGCCGCAAAGACCGCCCGCATTATCCGCCCTGACAGCAGTGAAGAGGAAATTCCGCTTGAAGAAGTACAGGTAGGTGACCGCCTTCGCGTACGCCCCGGCGACAAGGTGCCAGTAGACGGCATTGTACTCGAAGGGCGCTCATCTGTTGACGAAAGCATGATCTCTGGCGAACCGGTTCCGGTCGAAAAGGTACAAGGCGAGCCGGTCACAGGGGCCACAATCAACGGCACCGGTAGCCTTGTGATCGAAGCAACCCGAGTGGGCTCTGACACAATGCTGTCCCAGATTGTCGAAATGGTGGCCAACGCGCAACGCTCGCGCGCACCAATTCAGAAATACGCTGACAAAGTGGCGGGCTGGTTTGTACCGGCGGTCATAAGTATAGCTGCGCTGGCCTTTATTGCATGGGCAATTTGGGGACCGGCTCCGGCGCTCTCCTACGCCTTGATCGCAGCGGTGTCGGTACTGATCATAGCTTGCCCGTGCGCGCTTGGCCTGGCCACTCCGATGTCGATCATGACGGCCACGGGGCGCGGGGCGCAGGCCGGAGTGCTGATCAAAAATGCCGAAGCGCTGGAGCGGTTCGAGAAGATCGATACTTTGATCGTCGACAAAACTGGCACGCTGACCATGGGCAAGCCAAAGCTTGTGGCTGTATTACCCGAACCTGGCCATGACGAGGTCGAGGTGCTGCGGCTGGCCGCAACGCTGGAGAAGGGCTCGGAGCACCCGTTAGCTGAGGCAATCGTCACAGGAGCCGAGGAACGTGGCGTAGCCCTGTCCGACGCCAGTGACTTCGAGGCGGTGACTGGTAAAGGCGTGAAAGGCACGGTGGATGGCCGCCCCGTCGCGCTCGGCAATCTGAAACTGGTCACCGATCTCGGACTCGAGGCGGCCGAACTGACGGCCAAGGCCAATGCGCGTCGGGATGACGGCGAAACGGTGATGTTCGTGATGCTTGATGGTTCAGTGGCGGGGTTGGTCTGCGTCGCCGACCCGGTCAAGGAAACAACACCAGCCGCACTCAAGGCGCTGCACGAACTGGGTTTCCGGATCATCATGGCGACTGGCGACAACGAACGCACTGCAAAGGCGGTGGCCGAACGTCTGGGTATCGATGAGATTCGAGCCGACGTACTGCCCGAGGACAAGGCCCGCATAATTCGCGAACTGCAGGAGAAAGGCGCAAAGGTCGCCATGGCGGGTGACGGAGTGAACGACGCACCCGCGTTAGCGCAGTCCGATGTGGGCATCGCCATGGGGACCGGTGCCGACGTGGCGATCGAAAGTGCAGGCTTCACGCTGGTCAACGGAAGCCTTGATGGCATCGTGCGCGCCCGTAGGCTGGCCCGCGCTACCATGCGCAATATCCGGCAAAACCTATTCTTTGCCCTGATCTACAACGCCTCGGGCGTTCCGGTGGCGGCGGGTCTTCTGTTCCCGCTTTTCGGCATCCTGATCAGCCCGATGTTTGCGGCCTTCGCTATGAGTGCTTCATCGATTTCAGTGGTGTTGAATGCGCTGCGATTGCGGGGGGCGAAGATTTGAGCACGCACGAGCATAGTACCCACGGCGCCAGTGGCGCGCTGAAGCCCGGATCAATCTCGCTGACCGGAGCCGTCGCCATGGGGACCGGCGTGATGATTGGCGCTGGGATCTTTGCACTTACCGGACAGATCGCCGGGCTGGCGGGGCCATGGTTTCCGCTGTCCTTCGTGGTCGGGGCCGTGGTGACGGTTTTCAGCGCCTATACCTATATCGCCATGTCCAACGCCTGGCCCTCATCAGGCGGCATCGCCATGATCCTGACCAAGGCATATGGGCCCGGGGCGGTTGCGGCGGCGGCCTCGCTGCTGATGGCACTGTCGATGGTGATCAACGAAAGCCTCGTCGCGCGTACTTTCGCGACCTATGCGCTCCGCCCGTTCAACATCGAGAGCGGACCGCTGGTGTCTTTGGTCGCTGTTGCGCTGATCGTCTTTGCCTATGCGGTGAACCGGTCGGGCAACCGGTCGGTGGGGTTGTGGTCGATCATCATGTCGGCGCTCAAGATAGGCGGGATCGCAATATTCGGCATCGCCGCACTTTGGGCTGCGGGCGGAACCTGGCAGGTTCAGGGCTCGGAACCGGCCGCGCCGCTGGGGTTCGTCGCCTCGGTAGCCCTGTCGATCCTCGCCTTCAAGGGCTTTACCACCATCACCAACAGCGGGGCCGAGATCGTCGACCCGCACCGCAATGTCGGGCGCACCATCATGATCTCGATCGCGATCTGCGCGGTGGTCTACCTGCTGGTCGCCCTTGCCGTCGGTGTCAGCCTGCCGCCCGAGCAAATCCGCGCGGCGCAGGACTATGCCCTGGCCGAGGCTGCCAGGCCGGTGCTGGGGCAGGGCGGGTTCTACCTGACCGTGGCGCTGGCGATGGTGGCGACGGCCTCGGGGCTGATCGCCAGCGTTTTCGCTGTGTCCCGGATGCTGGCGATGCTGACCGACATGAAGATGATCCCGCACAGCCATTTCGGCATGACGGGCAGCATCCAGTCTCACACGCTGATCTACACGGTCGTGATTGCGGGCCTGCTTGCGGTGTTGTTCGACCTGTCTCGCATCGCCTCGTTGGGGGCGTTCTTTTACCTGGTGATGGACATGGCGGTGCATTGGGGTGTCTGGCGACGCTTGCGCGGTCAGATCAAAGCCCGTGGATGGGTCTTGCTGACCGCCCTGGCGCTGGACTGCGTAGTCCTGACCGCGTTCACAATACTCAAGCTGCGCTCCGACCCGATGATCGTAGTATATGCCGTTGCTGGCATCGGCTTGGTCTTCGTCTATGAGCGCATCTTTCTCAAACAATGGATCATCGAAAAGGAGACAAATCAGCTATGACCCAATCAAATTTCGACGAAACCCGCGCCACACAGGAGACGACCGAAAGGGTCAGCTCTGACGTAACGGCCGAAGCGCCCAAAACCGAAGATCAGACGGCCAACGGTGCCAAGCGTAATTGGCTCCCGGTTGTCATTGCGATCGCGTTGGGCGCCGCTGTTCTGGGCTGGGAATACCGCGAGACACTCTATCCTTTGCTCAGTTCTCCGTTGCTGTTCTTGCTGGTCTGCGTGGGCATGCATTTCTTAATGCATCGCGGCCACGGCAAACACTGAGAACGGCGCCCTGTATGGCTGGCGGCTTTGCGGCAAGAACACTGCGCAACAAGGAGCAGCAACGGCCAACTGATCAGAACAAATTTGTAACCCAATAAGGAAGGGAAATTGCCATGTTAGCAAATCCAATTCGGAGAGCAGCAACTGAACTGCACCTGACGGCCGGTGCACTAACTGTAAAGGCATTGCACGGTGACACCGACGAAGATCACTCTGATGAATAGGGAATGGGGCATCGCGGTGAAGAAGAGGACCAAGGCGACTGATCCACCTCGTCCGAGTCCTATCATTCGATGAACCCGTCCTGACGCACAGGAGGAACAATATGTCTGAATTTTCTGAAAGACAGGCACCTTCAGAGCCTGAAACTCGGCGCGATTTCTTATACTTCGTCACCGGCGGTGCCGCCATCGTGGCCACGGGCGCGGCGGTCTGGCCACTTGTTAACAGCATGAACCCCAGTGCAGACATCTCCGCCCAAGCCGTTGTCGACATAGATCTTGAAGGTGTCGGACCAGGAACGAGGATCACTGTTAAATGGAAAGGCAAGCCGATCTTTATCGACCACCGGACTAAAGAGCGGATCGCGCTGGCGATAGCAGAAGACGATGCACCAATGATCGACCCGCAACCTGACGCCGAGCGCGTACAGCGACCGGAATGGCTGGTAGTTATTGGCGTTTGCACCCATCTGGGATGCATACCACTCGGGCAGGGCGGCAGCGAACCCACCGGAGACTGGGACGGTTGGTTCTGTCCGTGTCACGGTTCACATTACGACACGTCTGGCAGAATTCGGAAAGGCCCCGCGCCCCGCAACCTCGATCTGCCCCCTTACGAGTTCGTCACCGACACACGGGTCAAAATTGGGTGACGGCGCGGTGAACTTTGTTCAGAGGCGCGTGCCTCACCAAGTTCGTTTGTCAGTCCTCGAATATCCCTCGATCAGCGCCGCGATGCTATGTGGCGGAATTCGACATGTACCCCGCTTTCTGGAGTTTTCGAGAAGAGACCTCGCCGTCATGTTCTGAACGGAACAATTCTAATCGCTGCGCTCAACGTTTTCTGCTTCGCCCATGTTTAGACATGCCATCTTGCCTTTTGACAGGATCGCATCTGAATTGCGGGTTGAGAGGAAACGCTTTGGTCCTGAACAAGGTGCTATTTCAACCCCGTGTCAGCCGCGCGGCGATCGCGACCTGTCCCAGCGCGGCCAGGATCGCAGCGATGAACACGGCTTCGATGGCGATCATGCTGACCACCACACCGCCCACAAGCGGCGCCAGCGCCGCCGGGGCCGCAAAGCTGTTGAACCACGCGGAATAGGCCGGGCGGCGGTCGTCGGGCGAGATCTCCAGCAAATAGCCGAGATAGCCGATGGTCACCCCGTTCATCATCGCGCCGATCAGGAAGAACAGCACCGCGAAACCGGTCAGCCCCGAACCCGTGACCACAAGCAGCAAAACCAGCACCGGAGGTCCGAGACGCACCAGTGCCACTATCCCCAGCAGGCGCAATTTGCCCGCCTGGTCTCCGATGTGGCCCCAGAGCGGATTCGAGGCCAGCGCGCCGACAGTCTGCGCCGCCAACAGCGTTCCGACATCCGCCGCCCCGAGGCCGCTGCGGCTGGCGGCAACGACATAGAACGGCAACGCCATCAGCGTCGCTGCACCAAGCCATTGGAAGATCAGGAACAGCCGGAACCGGTGGTCCTGCCGCAGCGTCGAGAAACCTTCGCGCAGAAATCCAGACAGATTGGCAGGACGGTCCCGTGGCGCCCTTGCAGCGGTAGCGGGCTCACCCGCGGAGACAAAAAGCGTCGCAGAGACGATCATCAGCACCGCGCCGAGCCAGAAGATCAGCGCATAGGCCCTGAGCGGCGGCATCACGTCGAGCGCGTGTCGCAGAAAGCCCGCCACCAGAACCGCCAGAACACCGCCGCCGAAAAAGCGCCAGGCCAACATCCGGCTGCGGCGCTCGGACGGGATCGCCCGGCCGACGATGTCGTTGTAGGGCACCGCGACCACGCCGCTGACAAAGGCATAGACCGTCCACAATCCCAGCATCCCGAGCGCCAGCGGAACCGGAGGCCAATCGACCTGAGGCCAGTCGGCCCCCCACCACAGAAGAATACCGATCATCGCGACCGTGATCGCCCGCCCATAGGCACCAAGGGCGTAGAACGGCATCCGCCGATCGGTGCGCTCGGCGAGGTAGCCCACCGCGAACTGGGGCAGCAGCCAGCCAAGACGCAGGACCGTGCTGGCATAGCCCACGGCCAGCGCGCTACCGGTCAGCATATGCACCAGACTGGCCACCACCGTCGCGCTGTCCACCGCCGCCGACCCGCCCTGAAACACCGCACCAGCACCGGCGATGCGCCAAAATCTCGTGTCTTCGGGATTACGCCTTGCCATTCGCCGCCTCTGCCTCCGCCCGGGCGCGGCGGATGTCGATGCCGCTCTGCCACAACACCGTCAGGCCGATCCCGACCACCAGAAGGATCGTCAGCACATAGTTGAACAGGATCATCAGAAGGGCGGTTTCGTCCGGAACGCCAAGCACCTTGAGCGCGAACCCCGCCCCAAAGACAAAGCTCGCCGGGATGCGCACGAAACGACCCAGAACCATGGCGAACCCGGCAAACACCATCAGGAACAGGTAATCCCACGCGCTCAGCACCACGCCAACCGCCAGCCCGGCCCACAGGAAATGGGTTGTCGCCACCAGCTTACCCGCAATGGCTGCGGCAATGGCGGCGACGCGGCGGGCCCGTGCCTGTGGCCAGACGATCCCTTCACCGAGCGCGGTGCGCAGATACGCGCCATCGGCCCCGATGCGGGCGGCAGCCCAGTCGAAGAGTCGGCAGACCAGAGGGTCCTCGCTCAGAAGTGACGCGCGGAACCGGAACAGAACCCAAAGCAGGCTGCCGAAAAGCATCAGGTTCAACAGGCCCGCAACGCTCAATCCCAGCCGCAGGTCACCCTCGATCTGTGGAATCTGGCCGGCGGCGGCCACCGCTCCGGCAAAAAGGGCGAAAACGACGCCGTCGAGGAACCGGGCGATGATCGCGGTTGCAAGCACGGTCGCCATCTTCAAGCGGTCGAGCCGGGCAACCAGCCAGGCCCGGACCAGCGGGCTGATGCCGAGCGGGACAAGGACATTTGCGCCATAACCTGCCAGTAGCGCCCCCGTCAGCCGCAGGGTGCCGACGGGTTTCACGTCGAACAGGATCTGCCGCCACTTCCAGCCGCTCATCAGCTGCTCCAGCAGGATGGTGGCGGCAAGAATCGCGATCCAGAACATGTTGGCTCCGCGCAGGCCCTGCAGAAACAGCGCAAAATCGAGGCTGCCGTAGAGCGCAAACACCAGATAGAGCGCCAGGGCGGAGCCGAATATCGGCAGCAGCCACCGTTTCAGGAAGGTCCGCATTTGACATCCTCGCAACTACCAAGACCTCAATGTTTTAACCTCCGTATCATGATACGGTGTCAAGATGACGGTGACGGAGGGAGACCGCGATGCAACCACTCAAGATCGGCCAGGCCGCGCGCGAGACCGGGATAGGCGTCGAGACGATCAGATTTTATGAAAAGAAGGGCCTTGTCACTCAGCCGCCGCGCCCAATTGACGGCGGCGCGCGGGACTATGGTGGTGACACGCTTTGGCGGCTGAAATTCATATCCGGCGCTAAGAAGCTCGGATTTTCGCTGGCAGAAATCGCGGAAATTTTGGAGTTGCGCACGGCACCAAATACCGAGTGCGTCGCGATGCAGGCCAGAGCGCGCAAAAAGCGGGACGAAATTCAGGAACGGATCGAAGGGCTTGCACGGTTGAGGAACAATCTGGACGAGCTGATCGCGGCGTGTCCGGGGCGTGGTGGAATTCAGAACTGTTCGATCGTGGGCGCCATAGAACGCAGCAGTGAGAAATAGGCGCAATTCCGGCCTTGAACGGAGGGTAGCGGCGTTGCTTGCGAACCGGGTTATTGCCAAGCAGGACCCAGAACGGCAGGTGCAGCGAAAAAAGGAGAGCGAGGGTTCCGCTTCCGAGCAGAGTTTGCGCCAGATCATTGTGAGAAATCCCTGCGTCGCCCAGAAAGCCATATCTGATGAGTGTCGGAGGGTGACGGACAAGTCGGCCCTGTAAATGCGGTCCAGCTTTTATCCTACCGGTGCGATTTTATATCGGTTTAAGACAAGTTTACCCAAGAGGGAACATGACAATGAATAACCTGAGCCGCCGCCGCTTGATGCAAGGAGCCGCGGCAATTGCGTGCAGCGCGGCGCTTCCCGCCTTCGCGAAAACCGGTCCCTCAATCCATGTCCTGAAGGATCCGAATTGTGGGTGCTGCGGATCGTGGATCAAAATCATGCGGGCGGAAGGTTTTGAAGTAGGCGTGGAAAACAGTGCTTGGGAGGCCTTGAACGCTTACAAAACCGCCAATGGGATTCCGGAGGGCATGATGTCATGCCACACGGGTCGCGTGGAGGGCTACATGATCGAAGGACACGTCCCATCCGCTGACATTCGGCGCCTGCTGGGCGAACGCCCGAATGCTGTCGGACTGTCGGTTCCGGGAATGCCTTTCGGCTCACCGGGCATGGGGCCGGAAAGTGAACGCGAAGCCTTCGACGTCTTTCTGATCCGCAAGGATGGAACCACAGAGGTGTTCGCCAGCTACCCGGCCGCATAATTTCCCGATGGCGCTGGCAAGATCCTGACAAACACGGCGCTCGCTTCTGCTGCCTGGTTTACGTGACATTCTTCACGGCAAACCAGTTGATCCGTGACTTCACGCCTGCCTTGTCCTACCGGGCAAGTTCCAGCCTACGGTGAAAAAATACCTGCGTCCGCAAAGCCTGATGACCGGCTTTGCGGACAAAACCGACATCCCGGTCGCCGTATCAACCGCAGCATTTGTCGCCCGCCTGAATTGGCGGGCATGGGGCCGATCCGTAGGAACAGTAGACGCAGCAATCGCCGGGAAGTGGCTTCAGGACTTTTCCGCAAGATGTGCATTCGTAGAACCACTGGCACGCGTCTGTTGGCATCGTTTCAGGCCTTGAATGTCCACATTCCGGGCAGATGATCGTGCTGACAAGGTTCGGGTGCTTTTCACTCATGGCGTCACATCAAGGTTATCAGGAAATCATTTATTCGGATTTCGTTGAGCACGATAACCCAAGCGATGGCCGTCAACGCAAAACTGCCTGTCAGCCACCATTTGAAGCGGTCGAGCGAACCACGGCGATACGCGACGATGCCAGAGAGAAACAGCAGGGCCGTCGAACCGCCGAGCACGTAATAACTCGCGGCGGCGATCTTGCCGAATACGGCCAGCCAGCTCCCTCCCAAGCCAAGCAAAATCAAGGCCATCGGCAAGATGCAGCAGGTCGCAACGCCAAGTGCGGTAAACGATCCAAGAAAGCTTGCGCCAACAAACTTGCTCATGGTCAGCTTTCTCCGGCTTTGACGAACTCGAGCGGAAGCCGGTTCGACTTCCTCGATTTTTGCTTCGCGCGGTATGTGAAATTCGACATCATGACCGACAACATGCACCCTGTAGTAGCTACAGGTTCAAGGGAAAGGTCATCACATGATTGCGATTGGCGAAGCGGCGAGATTGACCGGTCTGTCGGTCGAGACGATCCGCTACTACGAACGGGAAGGCATAGTCGAGAAAGCCGGTCGAACCGCCTCGGGACGCCGCGCATACACGGAACGGGAAATCTCCGAGCTCAGATTCATCAAACGCTGCCGCGATCTTGGCTTTACCATTCAGGGTGCATGCGCACTTCGCGAATTGTCCAAAGCGCCCGAGCAAGCTTGTCGTGACGTCGAAGACGTCGCAACAAGACATCTCGACAACGTCAGGTCAAAAATCGCCGCCCTCCAACGGTTGGAGCAAGCACTGGCAGAACTTGTGCAGACCTGCACCGAGGGTACGGCCTCATGCCCCCTGCTAACGGCGTTGCTCAACGAGCCTATCGCCAAAGAAAAAATAAACGACACCTAATTGCAACGCCCGGAAAGGATCGAATCTGGCCAACTCAGTTTGCGGAAAGACTACAATGCGGCTCAAATCCGGCTCGCTCATCATTACCCACCCCATGCCCGAACTCTCTGCCTGTCCTCATCGCAGGCGAGAGTGACATTCCTGAATTGCTCATGGGTGACATTTGAGCTTTGCGGCTACAGATTGCGGAAGCATAAGTGAAATTATGTGAAACTTGCCCCTGCTCACAATTTTGCAAATCAAGCGGTGCACGTGGGCCGAACTCAGAGATGCCTGATCCACACGCATTGATCCCGGTTGGGTCCAAGTTCTTCGAGGATCCTTTCAGCATCCAGATTGAAGTCTTTGGCAATTTCCTGGACCTGAACCGCCTGAAAGCTATCCAAGTTCCGCACCGTTCGACCATCTTCAAAGGTGATCAACTCGTGTGATCTTCCAGACCAACGCACGATCCCGCCGCAAAGGGTCTGTCCTTCAACATCCGCAAGTTCGGCGACCGGGTCGGCAAAGAAATCGGTCCATTTAAGAATACCTGTGCTGACAGCTCTCGCCACTGCTTGTTCCGTTGTCCGGCACTTGAGTTTTGTGACGATCGAAGACGTCAAAGCATGCACCATCCTGGAGGAGAGCCCCGTCTGGCCAGCAACTACGGATGGGATCAATCCTGATGCGAGCATCTTCAGAACATCCATCTCCTGATCGGACAACGCATCCGTAGGAAAGTTGAAAACTGTATCAATCACATCGAGCGCGAGTAGATGCAGGACCTGCGCTTCGTGGCGAAGGGCAGGGAGCATACTCCCGACCAAGGCGTCCCAGTCGGATCGGCGCAGGTTGGAGGTAACCGTAAAGACACCACGCTCCCCAAACGGATTGATAACCGGAATGGATAGTCCGTGCTGACCCACACCAAATTTTCTCGCTGCATCGAATAGCGGTGCGTGTTCACGCTGATCATCAAACACAGCCCAATCAATTGGTGCGATCATTGCGGCGCCAAACCGGATGAGGGGATCGACCAGGACCATGTCGTTGTCGACGTAGTGCCTGACCCATTCGGCCGGGAACGTGGTGCAGCCGTGGACAACGTTGTGATGCTTGTCGATATGGGCGTAGGACGCATTCTCCAGTCCGAACCTCGAACAAATTTCCTGAAGGCGCGCCTCCCCGGTCTGCCTGAAATCCAGTTCAGAATTGCCAATGTCCGCGATTTTCATAGATCGTCTTTCTGTTCCGCGTTGCCGTCGAGGCCGCTTAGCAACCTAAAGCTGAACAAACCACTCGGGAATTCCCGTAGCCAATCATGCATTTGAATACAGTTCTGTTCTGGAGGCGGAAACGGAGCGAAAACCTGCCGATGAGACACATGAATTGGAGAAGCTGGCGGCTCATAACCCGGCACGGCTAAAACCCGCTGCAGTGATCTTGCGGAAGCCCGTCTTCCTCCTCTCGGGCTCTACGCGCCAAAAGCCCCATGAAACTGGAAATCAGGTTCAGTTCACCGCGCTCATCTGCGTGCACCATACCGCGCAGATATCCGCCCGGATTAACCACTGGCGGCAACCGTGGATCGCTCAGCCTCGCGTCTGTGATCAACCCGGCCAGGATTGCACCCATCACGGTCAATCGGTCAATCGCCGTACGCCAAGCCGAGGCATTGGCGCCGATCTCCGACAATCGCGACCAAACGCCGGTCTCAATCGCGTAGAGCGACGGGCTGGAATTCTGATCTCCGCCACCCGCGATATCGATATGCATGCGCAGCTCGGGTGAGGCCAGTTCATATAGGATGCGGTTATTCACCCGCGGTAGTTTTTGGGCCTTGCGCGATGCCGTATCTGTCGGATGATTGCTTTCTAAGCAATGCGGAGGGCCGTCAGGCCCGGAGCCGGAACAATCTGGTTCCGAGGCTTTTGCCGAGGACATTGAACTCTCGCCATCGGCGTTACAGGACAGAATTGTTTCTTCAATTTGGTCTTGTATATGGCACCCGAAACAAGCTTCGGGTTCACCCGAAATTTCACCGGGTTTTGCGACATGCTCTTCGATCCGGCTCCAAAGGTCGTAAGCCGCCTGAACATGTAGCTTGAGCGCCTCCAGCGTCATGTATTTCAACTTGTCGGCGCGCGGCCAGGATCGAAGTTCCTCCTTCATGCCTTCCAGACTTTCAGGAGGGCAGGGGAGTAAGAGAAGCACGGCCAGACTATGTTTCACATATCGGTAAAGCCGTGATCGATCCCCGCGCAGCTCGTCCTGTTCTTTCTTCTCGGCCTTGCTGCGCACGTCCGCATCGCGCATCTCGGGAATGAGGTTCAGGGCAGGGGTCAGGAAGAGTCCAAGCTTCTTGCGCTTACAGCGCGCGCCATTTGCGCCAAGCCTGCGTTCGATCAGACCAATCCTTTCCAGCTCACGTTCGTGATTGTGGATTGTCCGATCTGTCACGCCTCGCCCGGCAATGAGGGTTTCCTGGCGCGCGTAGCAAAAGGGTTCCTGAGACGGGTCTCGAAAAGCACATGGCGTAATCATATCGATGATGATCTCTAAGGTGCGAATACACTGGGCTGATGCGCCTCTGATCTGCGCATATCCCACGCAGAGCTGACGTAACCTGTCACGGTTCCAGCCCTCAGGAAGGCCGTTGTGAAAGCGAATATTATCGTGGTGATGGGCGGATGCGATCTGCCGAAAGCTCATGGATTTGGCCTCATTTGGCAAAGGTCAGTGTTGATATCGCGGCTTCGCGGGGCAGGGTGTTCGGAATGGTTCAACGGTCTCATGGTCTGCTTCTCATTGGGGAAGCAAGGCGGCTCGAACCTCAGCAAAAAGACACAGAAAAACCGTTCGCACAGATGCGTTTGTCCTTGTCAGTAATTTTGGAGTTTCCTATAAATCAGGTGATCAAACGTGACTTAAGAAGATCCCCGCTGAGGCCCCGCCTTGCGGGGGTTTTTGTTTCTGGGATTAAGTTTTTCCTCCGGGCCAATCGGCCTGGTTTAAAAATGCAGCTGGCGATTTTTGGTGGCATAGCCAGGAGCAACGCGTTGTACCGCAGGTCAGCACCTCAATATCGGATGAGTTCGTAGTCGCTGAACCCGAATGTGTCGGTCCACTCGACGCCAACGCCGCGGAAGTAGCTGGGAGGTTCACAGCGATTGCCCAGTGGCAGCCAGTAAGGGATTGGGGCAGGAGCGCGCTCGGACCAGCGAAAATTCGTATTATCGTCGTAGGTGCCAACCACAAGATCAAGCGAACGCTCGCAATCTCCCTCCCTTGAACGACGGCGATAGCTGTAGTGGCGCACATCCCAAACCCTGATGGATCTCACAACGTCGAAATCGGAAGAAGAAAGATCGACGCTGATCGGGGTGGCTTGGAAACCGTCACCGTATTGGCCGTGATGTGCATCGATCCTTCCTATCGAGATCGCTGCGTCTACCAGTATTGGCTTAGCGGTGTCATCCGATGGAAGCTCTGGAACTGGGCTAGCACTGGTGCGCTTGATGGCTTCCAACCGTTCCATAGGACCCAAGTCCGAGGGGCTGTGTGACGTATTCATCGGACAGCGCCAGAGTTGAAGCGGCGGTTCGACCGGGTAGGGTGTGATGCGCCGAATGAACTCCGCCTTGGCTGCGACGCAATCAGCCGAACTTGGCCAACCCCCGGCGAGGCAAAGGAATATGGCACAGTCAATTGGATAGGCACGAGCCTGCGTGGCTGGCAGTGCAGCGAGTGCAACTGCAAGGGCCTTCGCGCGAGTTCGATTTCCGGATTTTGAGTGTTTCAAGATGGTCTCTCCTGCTTGCGAATCGCCTAAGCAATATCCGGCCAATATATTTCTGACAATCCAATATCGTATATTGGCGGGTTTTCTTATATTGACGTAGATTGTGTTTTAGTCCACAACTTTTGGATGTAGAAGACGGCCCATAGGGGGTCGTCATGGCGGACAACAAGAGACAATACACTGTGGTAACCATCGAGATGGTCCGGGGCCTGAAAGAGGATCAGGTTCCCTTTACATGCCGCTACGAATTTATCGGACTCGCTTCCCTTGGACGACCTAAGTACCACTGCATTTACAGCTCGCCGAACTATGTCGGGGCCTTGTGCAAGTCGAAGATCTCTCGAGCGGGCGCTGAGCCCAGAGAGTTCGATCTTTGGCCGGGCCTCTTCAAGCATCATCAGGAATTTGGTGATGGGCGCATTCTCTGCGTCAAATCAGACTATACGATCGAGTCGATTACCCCAGAGGGTCTCGAAGCAGCTCAGGCCCTGGACGCGAAATCCAAAACCTGATCGGTCACGTTCGAGAACCCGGCTCATCAAAATGCTGGGGCAGGGCGCATGAAACGGCTCTTGTTTCTCAGCGCTGCACTCGCGTCCTTGTTCATTGCTGCAGTTTGGATTGAACCAGCTAGGAAAACAAAGACTCTCGGCGCATCCGAGGTGATTGCCGTTGACGGTGACACGATCGACCATGGTGACGACCGATACCGGCTTATTGGGTTTGATACGCCTGAGACATTCCGGGCTCAGTGCGATGCTGAGAGAGCTTTGGGTCTACGAGCCAAGGACCGGCTGACGGAGCTCATCAACTTCGCGGGCGTAATTGAACTTGAGATTGAGCTGCACTTTGACGTCCACGATCGCTTCTTGGCGCTTGGGCGCGTGTCTGGACAGAACGTCGGGGCCATCCTGATTTCTGAAGGTCTGGCGCGCCCGTACTCGGGTGGCAAGCGCCAGTCCTGGTGCGGCTGAAAGAAAGGATAAAACAACGATTTATGACAGCAGAGAGAAACGACTAAGCAATAAGCAGTCCTGCCGATTGCGCCAACAATCGACAGGACAAGAAACGCCCTTAATCCATCCGGGCATTCCTCCAACATCAAGAGAGAACTGTACTATGGTAAAAACAGTAGTCCGAGATGCCGGTCCTAGATTGGGCAGCACCGCGACAGAGTCAATGGGTGCAAACCTAGACAACGCGTCTGCACCTCCGATCCCTTAGCGCTGTCTGACGATTGAGGCGCGCGGGACATCCGAACGTTCCAGCCAAAACATCTGACTAAGAGATCCGAACCAGACATTGGTCTTTTGCGGCGCCACTGAAGGTTCAGTGCTGTGTCCCAGCACCCGATTCCCCACCGCTCAGATGACCTGAAGTCGACCCCATAATAGTAATTATGTAAAAACTACTGACCTATTTTTTGAAAGGCGGAAAGGTGATCACAGTGGCCTTCGACACTATCGAAAGCAAGATTGATCGGCGCTGGGTGCCTGCCGCCCAGAGCTTCGAGCAAGCCCGTAAGGACATTCTCACCGTAATCCGCCACCTTGCCGGAGAACGGTCAACCATCAAGCGCGGAATGCGCGAATACTGGCTGGAAAGCGATGCCCGCGCCACGGCTTTCGGAATCGCGCTCGAAATGTTCCATGTCCTCAATGATCTTGAGTATGTCCGTGCAAATCGGCTCTACAAAGCCTTGAAGTTGCACGCAGACGTTAACAAGGCGTTGGGTCCGAAAGAGCTGTTCCGCTTTGCTTCACCGGAAAAGGCCGCTGCGCTCATCCAAAGCAGCAGCCGAGCAAACTATGCCAACTCATACGCAACCCTGAAATTCGGTTGCGACCTGTCAGGCACAATCGACGCCGACACCGCGCGCGACGTTCTGAACCGGCATGAAGCCCTTTGGTTCGTTTACCCAAACGCCACCTATCACGTTCACCTGATCCGTGAGGGTGTCTGGCTGGACATCGTTATGCCGCTTGAAGTGGTCGTTGAGCTGCGCCTTGAAGTGGATTTCGCAATGCAAATCCGACAAGCGGAACTTGATGCGCAGGGAGCTTTGTCATGAACAAGCCTGCGCGCAAAGTTCTTCCTGATCGTCGGCTGGCTGAAACACGCCGCGTTGAAACTCCGCAAGGGCACACTGCCTTTGTCACCATCGGGTATGATCCGGCGTCGCCAATCAAACCCCGTGAAGTGTTCTATAGCGGCGGTTTTCGCTCTGGCAGCGACCTCGAATACCATCTGCATGATCTGTGCGTTCTGATTTCGCTGTTGCTGCAGCACGGCGTAGCAGCTTCGTTTCTGTCGCGCTCTATCGCTCGCAAGACTTCGGCCCTTGGTGGCGAAGAATACGCAAGTCTCGCAGGCTGGTTGGTGGATGCTGTCAGCATTCCGCCGTCCTGGACTGATGAGTACGTGGCCGCGACCGGCGACGAACAGAACCCCTCCAATTCCTCGCCAACTCAAGCAAAGGAGAAATCCGAATGATCGCAGCAATGCGGCCCCTTCTGCTCGTCTCCACGGCATTTGTGGCGACCGGCGCAAGCGCCCAGGTCATCGAATACGAGCCGGATGGCAGCGTGTTTCTGAACGGTGCGCGGGCAGAAATCGTCAATGGCGTCGTTCGGCCAATCCGGATGCGTGAGTACACGCTTGACGAAAAACCGGAAGCGCCGAAGGCCAAGCCACAGGAAAAGATCGAGATTGCGGGCAAGGCACCGCGGCCTCGCAGATCCTCGGGCGGCTGGTCGCAGGAGCGGATCGTCAAAGAAATCCACGCAGCGGCGGAACGCCATGACATTCCGGCCGAGTTGTTCATGGCGCTGGTCTGGCAGGAAAGCCGGTATCGGGCTGACGCTCTGTCACCCAAGGGTGCCTATGGCTTCGCACAGCTCATGCCCGGAACGGCGAAAGACCTGGGCGTGAACCCAAAGAACCCTGCAGAAAATCTCGACGGTGGTGCCCGCTATTTGGCGGCGCAGTACCGCGAGTTCGGAACCTGGAAGCTGGCGCTTGCCGCCTACAACGCCGGGCCTCACCGCGTCGTCGAATACGGCGGCGTCCCCCCCTTCACCGAAACCCGCAATTACGTGCGGATCATCCTAAGCAAAGTGAGCACTTCCTCATGAAAAGAACCCACTTCTACCAGCAGATGGCGTTTTTCGCGATCACTGCGTTCATCATCACAGCAGCGCCCGCCTCCGCTGGCTGGCTGCAAGATGCCATTGGCGATTTCATCAACGAAACGCTGGCCGACTCGAAGGTCGTTGGCGTCAGCCTTGCCGCTGTCGGCTTCATCTGGGGCTGTCTCGCCTACGTGTTCGGCTGGGGTTCGCTGAAAGGCCCGGTAATCGCTATCGTCGTCGGCGCTGTTATCGGCCTCGCTGATACATTCATCGGAGGCTGATTGATGCCGCGCCGCAATACGGTCTTTCGCGGCCTGAGCCGCCCCGCAGAATGGGGCGGCTTACCCGTGATCTATCTGCTGGTGATCCTCGGGATGACCATGCTTTCGTTCTTCATGTTCGGGATAGCGCCAGCAATCATTGCGGGTTTTGTTTTCTACACCGGGCTTCGCCTCTTTTACGAATGGGAACCGGCTTTCTTCCGCGTCCTGTCCGTAACCCTTTCCAAAACTCCGCGCACCAAAAACCGCCAGCATCATGGGGGAGATTACTATAGTGCCTAAGCCTGCTGCACAGGATTTGTGGACCCTTGCCCGCTCGTTGATCGAGCCGAGCTGGCGCAAGGATGAAATGAGCCTCTTTCAGATGTTGCCGTATGGCTATGTCGTGGACGATGAGGTCATTTCTACACGCAACGGTGGCCTCATCGCCGCTGCAGAAATCACCGGAATCAACGCAAACACGCTGGACGAAAACGAGTTCGAGTTCCTGGCCGAACGGTTTGAGCGTGTATTGCGCACGACACCCAATGAGGTGGCCTTTTATGTTCATCGACTGACCGTCCCAGCTGAGACTGGTCATGTCATCACAGATCCAACCGGCTTTGCCGGTGCAGTGGCGCAGGCCATGCGCTCAGCGTCCGTCGATGCAGAGCTGAAAGAACGCAAGATCATCATCAGCGCCATTCTGCAAAAGCGGCAGGATGAGCGGGCAAAACAGATGTTCGGCATGTCGTCTGGAACGATAGACGAGGAACGCCGCGAAATGATGGAACAGCTCGACGGTGTGTTCACAACACTGGCGGGCACGCTGGGCGAGGCCCGTATGCGCCGGCTGAAGCTCAGCGAGGGGCGTTGGCTCGGCTATTATGGAATGCTGTTGAACGGTCGGTATCAGCCGATCATTCACACGAACATTGCAGAACCCATCGCCTTCAACATGCCGCAAGAGGATGTGCTGTTTCAGGGCAAGCGCGGCAAACTGGTCACGGGCGACGATCAGGAACGCTCCATCCGTGTCTATTCCCTGAAGAATTACCCGATGGCTTCGTTCCCCGGCATTTTCGACGGGCTAGACCTGCCGGTTGATGTCGTGATTTCGCAATCCTTCCTGCCGATCAGCCGCGCCCAGGCGCAGGAAATGGAACGCCGCAAGTCGGGACAAATGCGCTCGGCAGGCGACAAGGCAAAGTCGCTTGAAGAGGATTTGTCCATTCTGGCGGACGGCATTGCCTCCGGCACCATGTCACTCGGCAAGCACCACCTGTCGATCTGCGTGTTTGGGAACGAGGAAGATCTGAAAACCGCCGAAAAACACATCATCGGTGAAATCCAGATTTCGGGCGGCACGGTCAAACGCGAAGCGATGTCGGCGCGGTCGGTGTACTTCGCGCAGCACCCCGGCAACTTCGCATTCCGTCCTCGTGAAGAACTGATCACGGACCAGAACTTTGCGGACATGGTTGCGTTCCACATGCGGCCAAAGGGTTTGGATGCGGAAAAGCTGCCCTGGCCGGGGCCATTGGCGACTTTCCCGACAACGCACGGGGACAGCTACGATGTTTCGCTGCACCTTCCCAAGACCAGTAAGGACGCCGAAAACCTGCCCTCCGGGCATACGATCGTTCTTGGACCGAACGGCTCGGGTAAAACCGTGATCGCAATGCTGCTGGCAACAATGGCGGTGGCACAGGGCGCGCGGATTATCGCTTTTGACAAAGACCGGGCAATGGAGGCTCCGATGCGGGCGCTTGGTGCGCAGTACACCCGCGTCCGAGTTGGTGAACCAACCGGCATGAACCCGTTTCAGACCGAGACGGATGAGGCTGGGCAAAGCTGGCTCGCCAACTGGGTCATTGCCCTGTTGAGCTATGACGAACCACTGACCACCGATCAAAAGGATGAAATAACGCGGGCTTGCCAAGCCAATGCCACTTTGCCGCCTGCGCTTCAGAACTTCGATTCACTGGTGGAACGGTTCAGAGCCTTTGACGATGACAAGAACCTGTACAAGCGTGCAAGTGAATGGGCTGGCGACGGGCGTTTGTCGTGGATGTTTGGCGAGGGTGGCACAGATCCTTTTGCCTCTGACGATCGGCATCTTGTGTTCGACATTTCTGAGGTTCTGGATGACGAGTTGGTCCGGTTGGCATGGATCAGCTACGTCATGCGCCAGATCGAGCGCCGTTGTGCTGCGAAAGTGCCCACTGTCTTTGTGATTGATGAAGCCTGGGTGATCGCAGGCAACCCCTACGGCGCAGAAATTCTCAAGAACGCTTACACCACATACCGGAAGCTGAACGTCATGATGATGATGATGACGCAGATCCCCGATCACATCCTGTCGTCAGCGGCAAGTAAGTCGATCCTGGAAAACACCAGCACGCAGCTCTTGTTCCCCTCCCGATCCGGCAATGAAGCAGACTACCGGGCAATCGGCTTGAACGATTCAGAGCTGGGCGCACTGAGGGCGCATTTTGGCGACCGCGTAATGCTCATGAAGAAAGGTGATGAGAGTGTTTGGCTCGATGTCGATGTCGGCGCTCTCGGCCCGCTTCTTCGTGTTTTGAGCGGATCAGACGGCAAGTCGTTCCCTGATCCTGACTGGCGACAAAACCCCAACTTCTGGAAGGAAATCACATGAAATCCCGCCTTGTAATCGCCCTTGTTGTTCTGGCCGCCGTTGCCGCCTGCACCAACACCTATTCGGGCTATCGCAGCAAATGCGCCTGTGACTTCGAACGAATGGGTCCTGCAGAATTGGAGCTGGCGTGATGGACAACTTGAAGCACATCCGCACAACCATTGCTGTTTTGGTTCTGGCCGCCCTGCCCGTCACGGCATCGGCCCAGGGTGTCCCGGTTGTTGATTCAGCGGCAATCGCACAAGACGCCGCCAATTCGGCCCGCGAAGTCGCGGAAATGGTCCGCCAGTACGAACAGCTAATGCAACAATATGAGAAGCTCGAGCAGCAGCGCGCAATGTTGGAGAACTCGTTCAAGGCCATTTCTGGTCTGACAGATTTGGACGAGTTCAACAGCCGCAGCTTTTTGAAGCTGGCAACGGCAGCTGACACGCTTGGATACGCCCTGGATGCAGCGGAGGGCGGTATCACCGGCCTGCCCGATGTCGCAGCGCAGGCAATGGAACGACGATCCATCAACCTCGGCCTGAACGATGGCATCTTGTCCGAGTTCAGCACGTCAGACGTGCCAGCCCGGCGCATTCTGTCAGAGCGAGGTGGCGCTGGCTTGATGGCGTCCGCTCTGGGCGAACAGGGCTATGACATGGCGGGCAAACTCTCCGAAGACGCCGAAAAGCTGCGCGGTGAAATCGGTCAGCAAGAAGATCTGAAGGATGCAATCGACTACAACACAGCGGTTCTTCTGAAACTCCTGCAAGTTGAAATTGAAATCTTGCGCGCAACCTCGGCCAATGCCCTGGCGTCGGGCACGGATCTGGCTGCAAACGCAGCGGACCTAAAGACGCTTAGCAATTACGCAAGAGGAGAAACCCAATGAAAAGCCGCTCCACTTTCGCCCTGATCACACTGACGGCGACGCTTTTAGCGTCGTCGGCCAGTGCTGAGGCCAGACTTCCGTTTCCCCCCAATGTTGATTGGACATTTGGGGAATATCGGACCTGTCTTGGTTATTCGGGCGTGCGAGCGTTCAAAAAACCCCTGAAGGAATACGGGGTTGAACAGCTCGCCAACGCTGGTCAGGGCGCGGATCAACAGTATGTCGTTGGCAACTGGACCGATGCCATTTTGAATGAGCAAGTGATAGCTGCTCATGAATTTGCCATAGAGCAATGCCGCCTGCGCAAAGCCGATGAAGCATTCAGCACTGAATGCCCGCTCGGTAACCTCAGCCGCGAAGCTGCAATCAAGTTGGTGGGCGCAGACCAGGGCGATTTCTGGTCGAAGCCATCCAGCGAACTCAAATCGCTCAAAGAAACGCAGCAAGAACGCTTGGAAGCGCTGCGCCCTGCAATTGAGGAGGCTTGTGGGTCGTGATTCAGGATTTCGTCAGCTCGATTGAATCAGCAATCAGCAACTTTTCTCAGCAAGCATACACCAGCCTTGCGGCGGATCTCGCATCCGCCCTCTGGGCTATTGCTGCGCTGATCTTTGTAGCGATGCTGATCAACGGCGTACTTCAGATCAGAGAAATTGGGTTTGGTGGTTATGTAGGCTGGATCATTCGGGCGACGATCATCATCGGAATGGCGTCGAGCTGGTCCTTTTTCCAACCAATCTATCAAGGCGTCCAAATCTTGCCGGACAGTATTGCCGGGGCACTCACTGGAACCACAAATGTATGGCAAGCGTTGGATGAGATTGCGCTTCAGTGTTTCTTGATGGGCCAGCAGGCCATTGAAAACGCGACCTGGGGCCTGAGCATCACCGGAGCTATTCTCTGGGTTGTTGGGGCCGTCATCGTTGCTTTTGGCACTGGCATGGCACTCATCGCAAAAGGCGGTCTGGCGGTCCTGCTGGGTCTAGCGCCTGTTTTCATTGCAACGCTGCTCAGCTCGGCCACAGCCAATATCTTCGCAGCCTGGGCGAAAACGACTGTGGGCCTCATCATGGTCATTGTCGTTCTGACAGGCATCGTTTCTCTTATTCAGGCGCTTTTCGCTTCGGAACTTGGTTCCTTGTCTGATGTTAATGACATGGAAGCCAGCGGACGTTTTCTCGCAATCTGCATCGTGGCTATCGTCATGCTCACGCAAATCCCGTCACTGGCTGGCGGCATGTCTGGCGCGATAGTTTCGGCATCCTCCGGTCTTGCTGTGGCAACCGGCGCGGTTGCAGCCGCAAGAAGTGCATTGGGCACTGCCAGCGATGGCGCAAGGGGTGCAGTAGCCGGTGGCAAAACCGCCGCCGCGATGGCTTCCGCAGCACGTGACGGGACTGGCGTTCGTGACAGCGCGTCTCGCGCAATGCAAGCGCGTCGGGACATAGCGCACAGAGCCCGAAATCAGGATGGGGCAGCTCGTCAGAGCTACGCCGCTGACCGTTACCGGCAGAGCATTCGACAAGCTCGCGCCAATAAATCTTCATAAATCGAGGTACAGAGCAAATGTCACACGTGACAGATCACGAAAAAGAACTCTTTCTGGGCGCACGCCGCGATGCCTTCAAATGGCAGGTATTCGGCATGGTCGGCATGGCAATGGGCGTGGCCTCTATGATTGGCTGGGCGATGCTCCTTCCCCTGAAGGAAATCCGCGCGGTGCCATTCTCCATTGATCCGGACACGAAACTGCCAGTCCTGCTCACTGAAAAGGTGGAAGAATTGGAACCGACGGAGGCAATGGCCTTCCGTGAAGTCGCAAATTATGTGCGCGACCGGGAAACCTATGATGTCCAGGACAATAACGAGCGCCTGAAATCGGTGCTGCGTCGTTCTGATGAGTTGGCCGAAACGTCCTACCGCGAACTGTGGGATGGGTCGAACGACAACCATCCGGACGAAATCTATACGCCCAAGACAAAGGTGCAGACCGAAATTCTGGGCGTCTCGCCGGTCAACGATGAGACGGTGCAGGTCGAGATCCGCAAGTCCCTGATCGTGCCAAACCAAGCAACGGCGACAGCCCGCTACGTGGTCACAGTGACCTACGGGTTTGAGGAGAAAATCGTGACGTCGATGGGTGAGCTTCTGGAAAATCCATTTGGCTTCGTTGTCACCAACTACCGCGTAGACACCATGGGGAACATCTGATGTTTCGGCCCTTAATAACACTCACCCGCGTCATGGCTGCAACCCTGACGCTCTCAACACCTCTGCTCGCTGAAATCACACCAACGCCAGACGGAAAGAACGCGGATCACCGCATCACGCATTTCCATTACGTCGACAACCAGGTGTACCGCATCCCTGTGGGTGAACGCCTGATTACCTATGTTCACTTTCCGCAGGGCGAAACCGTCCGCAGCATTGGTGCGGGCGACACTGAAAGTTTTCAGATCACTCGCCTGCAGGAAGGTCGCGTTATTGCGTTCAAGCCGGAAATCCTGAACTCGGATTCAAACCTGACCGTCCTGACCAATCGCGGGACATACAACTTCTATTTGGTTCCGGCCGAGAGCGCCGCCGAACGTAAGCGAGTACCGTTCCGGGTCACGTTCTATAACAAGAACAACAGCGGCGGGACCACAACGCGTCGCGGCACAGTCGCTCGGAGCGAGCCGAAGCCAACTGGCCGGTTTGTGAACCAGAACTACTCGCGCTCGGGCAAAGCGGACTTTGCGCCCACCGCCGTTTGGGATGATGGCGTTCACACTTACATGCATATCCCACAGGATGCGGAGCTGCCCGGTATCTTCCGTGTCCTGCCTGATGGACGTGAGCTGATGGTGAACACCACAGTCAAAGAGCGCGGCATTATCCAGGTGCAGGGCCTTTCAGATCTTTGGACACTGCGCATTGAGGACACTTCAATCTGTGTTCGAAACGATGGCGACGAGTTTCAGCAGGCGAGTGCAACGGGCAGGCCCGTTACTTCACAGACAGTTAAACCGGGGGGCAGCAAGTAATGAACCGCGATCAGACAATTGCAGCACGGATTGCAGCGGAGCAACCACCTCAACGTATGAGAAAGAGGTTCGAGCCCAAGAAGCTCATCGCTGTCGCTGTTGCCGGAGCGGTGTTCGTGAGTTTCGCTTGGTTCGTATTGGGCGACGAAAGCAAAGGCGGGAACACGGGCGTTCGCGTTGACGCTTTGCAACAAGGTGGTGGCGAGCGATATGGGCTTTTGACCGCACGGGGACCAGAGGTCGATGAGCCAGAACCAGAGGCTTTGCCCGAGGAAATTGCGGTGGCAACGCCCGCCTCAACTCCACAGCCGGTTGAATTCATTGGGTTTGATAAAGCCTTGAAAACCATCGAGCAACAGAATGGCCGGATTTCCGACCTGCAAGACGAGCTGACGGATGCCAAAGTTTCGCTGTCAGAAAAAGACGGTGAAATCGCAACGCTGAACCTGACCAATGAACGCCTTCAGGTCAGATATGATGAGCGAGAGAAGAAGTTCCAGACGGAACTTGCCCAGGCCATCGCAGATGCGGAGGCCCGGGCACTTGCCAGCGTAAGCCACCTTCAGGCGCAAGGTCTGACCGATGACGAGCGGCGCAGACTCGAAGAACTGAAGAAAATGCGCCAGCGGCAGAACCAGTCGGACGGCATTGTGTTCGATGAAAACCCATACGGCAGAAACTGATGGAGCTGACGATGAACAGAACAGCACTCACCCTCGCCCTGGTCACGTTGGCCTCAAGCGCGATGGCACAGGACGCACCCGGTCAAAACTACCAGCCGATCAATGGTGGATCGCAGCCGGTCATTTTCCAACCCTTCCCTGCAGCGCCGCAGCCGGTTCAAGTCCAGCCAGACGACACCCGCCTGCCTGAAGATCAACGCGGCTATCAGGAAAACCAAAACACGACATGGCAAAACAATCTGGTCGAAGAATATCCCCCCATCGTCGGGGCCTCGATCATTGACGATCCGTCGCGCACCCTGACGCAAGGCACGGTTTTGTCGGCTGTGTTCGGTGGCGCGGTCAGCTCGGAGTTGCCCGGCAGTGTCGTGGCGACGATTACACGTGGCGTCTACTCGATGGACGGCACGCGTTTGCTTCTGCCGCGCGGATCGAAGCTCTTTGGCGAGTATCGAGCGGACACGACATTGGCGCAAACGCGCATCATGATCGTTTGGAGCCGTGTCATCACGCCTGACGGCCTGTCAACTCAGGTCGGATCGGCTGGTACGGACGGTCAAGGCCGGACTGGTGCGACCGGCAGGGTGAACACACACTTTGGGAAACGGTTCGGAACTGCAGCGCTGTTGTCCATCATCGGCATTGCGCCGGTGGCACTGGTCTCTGACAACGATAGCAACAACTCGGTTCGCACTGATCTGGCAACGCAAGTGGGGTCTAACCTGCAGAACGCTACGGCAGCGGCGCTTGATGAATACCTGCGCATTACTCCGACAGTCTTTGTCGATCAGGGCAGTCGCATCAACGCCATCCTGCAGCGCGACGTTGTGTTCGATAGCTTCTGAGCGCGAGCCAATGAGCCGACCGCCTCAGCAGTCTTTCCGGCCGCTGCCAGCATGATCGAGTGCGGTAGCGGCCTTTTTTGAAGCAAATTCAGCACTTTTTGGAAGCAATGAATCTTATGTGGATGCCTTCGTGTTCGAGGCAAAGCCGAGATGCAGCGAAGGCAACCTCCAGTGTTCAAAAAAGTGCTCTACCAAGGACAAGAACATGAGCGGGCGGAACGGCAATAGCCTTCTGGAATACTATACAGGCAAGATCGAGCATCTGTTGCACGATGAAAGCCTGAGCGAAATTTCTGTGAATCCTGACGGATCGGTCTGGGTCGAAGAAATGGGCACAACACACATGACCAGGACAGACATTACTCTGAACAGAGATGATGTGGAAAACATCGGGCGCTGCGTGGCCGGATTCAGCGATGTGACATTCGGAGAAAAGAAGCCGATTGCGACGGCCAACGTGCCGACACAGCAGGGTAAAGCGCGGGTGCAGGTTGTGATTCCGCCAGCAACAACCGGCGTGGGGTCCGTGGCGATCCGCCTGCTCCGCGTGAAAACCGTCGATCTGGGCGCGTTCAGCTTCGCCAGCAAAGAGGCGGCGTTGGCAGAAAACAATGATCACAGCGCGCTTGAAAAGGCTCGGGCTGCTCTCGCTGCCGGAACAATGAACTTTGACGAGCTGGCCGACCTTGCGATGCTAAGCAAATGGAACGTGATCATTGCCGGGGGCACCTCGTCTGGCAAAACCACTGTTCTCAATGCAATGCTGAAGCGCGTCGATCCTGGCGAACGGATCGTGACGATTGAAGAAGTGGCCGAGCTGGACATCGAGCAACCCAATTCTGTCGATCTACTTGCTGACCGTTCCGAAGAAGATGGCCCTCGATCACCAACAAAGCTGCTGGAATCGGCGCTGAGGTTACGGCCTGACCGCCTCGTCTGCGGTGAAATTCGGGGCGACGACGCAAATATGTTCCTGGAACTGGTGAACACCGGCCACGATGGTTCTGTTTGTACCATGCACGCCAACTCACCAGTAGATGCCATTGGACGTATGAGCAAGATGGTGCGTCGCGGATCTCCGACCGTTCAAAAGTCAGAAGTGGTCGATGACATCCGGGCCACCATTCACATGATCGTTCACATGAAGAAAATCGGTGACGAACGGAAGGTCAACGGAGTGATCTTCCCACCCCTGATGACCGCTGATCAACTTATCTGAAGGAGAAATAGAATGAAAAAATTTGAGTATCGTAATGTCTTGATGCGGGTAGAGGAAAATGCAGGCGAGAAGTTTGCGAAGCTCGGGCAAGACGGTTGGGAAATGGTCGGCGTCGTACCTGCCGAGTTTGGCATCGTGTGCTTCTTCAAACGCGAGCTGACCGATGGCTGAGTTTCAGGATCTACCCAAAGGCAAGAAGGTCGCGATAGCCGGTACTATGGGCTTTATCGCTACCTCGGCTTGCGCGGTGTTGGTGGTCGGGCTGGCTCTCGAATACATCAACACCAGAGGCTTTCGCGGGCTGGACATCTGGGCGATCCCAGAGAAGTTCATGGCACAGCCTGCAGAGACGCAGCAGATCATGGGTCTGGTGGCGGTGGTCGCAGTGGGTGTTTTGACCTTTGCATTTGTGGCGGCTGCGCTGCGTGGTCCCTCAACGAAATACGGTGATGCGACCTTTGCAAAGGCCCCTCAGCTCGTCCAGGAAGGCTATGCGTCGGTTCTGAAGCTCAAAGACAAATTGGATAGTGAAATCGTGTTTGCCAAATTTGGTGAGCCAAAGGACAAAAACGCGATCTACTATAAGCCCGGCCCCGGTGTCCAAAAGCCGCACGCGATGTTCATTGCCCCGTCTGGTTCGGGCAAAACCAGCGGCTTTGTGATCCCGAATGTCCTGCGTTTCAATGGGTCTTGCGTCGTCCTGGACATCAAGGGCGAGATTTTCCAGACAACCGGCGCGCGTCGGGCAGCAATGGGCGATGAGGTTTTTATGTTCGACCCCGAGAACCCCGACAAAAGCCACAGCTACAACCCTCTGCGCCGCGCAGCACGTGCCGACAATCTGGACCGGCGATGGGAAGAAGTGATTCAGGTTGCAACTCAGATGTTCGACACGCCCAGCTCGTCCGCGCAGGGCTTTATGGGTGGTGTTGAAGGCATGTTCTGCGCAATGGCGATGCTGGCGATCAAAAGAAAGCGGCCATACATTTCCGAAGTCCTGCGCCTGGTCAAAACGACCAAGCAAAAGGACTATGAGAAAATGGCTGAAGAAGTTGGATATGCGCGAGCTGCAGATGAGTTTCTGAATCTTGCAGCCGAAGAATCCAAAATCCTGCGGTCAACGATTTCGGTTATGTTGAACTCCGGCCTGCAGCTCTGGCGCAACCCGTCGGTAGCAAGAGCCACGCAGGGCAATGACATCAACTTTGAAGATCTGCGTCGGCGCCCCAGCTCGATCTACTTTTCCGTGCCAGGGAAAAAGGTCAAAGAGTTCCGGACGCTCATTCGCCTGTTCTTCCTCGATCTGGTGAACACCATCGAAACTGTTGAGCCGGGCGAAGATGAGCCGTTCAAGGTTTTGATGCTGCTCGATGAGTTCCAACGCCTCGGCCATCTTGAGCGCGTTGTTGAAGCCTATGACACCATGCGATCGTTCGGGGGCAGGCTCGTGGTGATTTCGCAAACACTGTCGCGCCTACAGGACATTTATGGGCACGAGGGTGTGCGGGCGATGCTGGCAAACGCTGGAACCCAGATGTTTGCCGCCTCAGAGGATTCCGAAGTACGCGAACATGTGTCCAGGTCCATCGGGGACAAAACGGTCATAAGCAAGTCGAAGTCTCGAGCACTCGGCAAGATGGAAATGGGCAGCATATCAGAGCGTGAAGAAGGCATTCGGCTGCTCCGGCCAGAGCACGTTGGTCGTCTGCCGGAAAACGAGGTTGTGCTGATCCGCGAAGGCAAGATGCCCGTGATTGCGAACAAGATTCGATATTTCGAAGATCCTTATTTCATGCAGTTCCTTGGTGGCGACACGCCAAAGATCAAAGGGACACACCTGGATCTTGCTGAAGAGCAGGCCAAGGATACGGCAAAGGCAGTGGCTGATGCGAAACCGGCCCCTGCCCCGGTGAAAGAGGTTTCTGAAAAAGACCAGGAACTTCAGGCGGCATTTGATGCGCAGCGCACGGTCGCAAAGCGGAAAAGTCGGTCAGCGAAAGATATGGCGATGGAGAAAATGAAAGCCAAACGGGCTGAAAGTAGCGCCTTCACTTGACGGGGGTAACAGGACGCGGCCGAACCGGACCTTACTTCAATATGCAGAGAACGGCAGGAGAGAGCCCTAACCTGCTCGTGCTGCGACTTACATATATGTCCGCTTCCGTGAAGCTTACTAGAATGGCGCATTGTCAGCTTTATGCCTGCTGAGAATTGTCGTCATAGTATCGACAGCAAAAACACTCATCAAAAACCAACAGATTGACGACAGATCAAGGGAACCCCGCACGCATATAAACGATGATCTTCCAAAGGTCTTCTTCGCTCAGCGCTTCCTTGAAGGCTGGCATGTCTGTTCCGAAGCGTTCGCCGCCCTCGGAAATTGCCCAAAGAAGGTACTCGTCCCCCGACATCGGCATCTGAACGAACCATCGTAGGAGAGCGGGAGAGGGCGCGAGCGAACGTCCGGCTTCACCATCGCCCAAACCCTCAGCTCCATGACAGCTTGCGCAGTTTTCCGTATATAGCGTCTTGCCCTCCGAAACATTCTCGGGCGTTGCACGAATGGTGCTCCGAGCCCCGCGGTAGGCTGCGGGCACGTCCTCGTTCATATACGTCCAATGTCGTTGCATGCGCTGCTGCTGGCCAGGCCCCATATTGCCGTGCCCCCAACCACGCATGTGCTCAGACCTCATGTGGTTAGATCCCATTGGCCCGTGACCCCACCAATCTCCTCGTTGTTGTTGTGCGCAACCCACTGTAGCAATGGTGATAGACAGAACGCTTAAGGTAAGAGTGCGTAATCCAAGCTTCGTCATCTTCTCCTCCTTACTGTTTCCGCTCGATGAACGTCGCCTCAGGCCGCTTCGTAACTCTTGAACACCTCGGTGCTACCGTCCTTGAGGATCAAAAACACGTCGTAGGCCTCACGACGATCTTCCGGCCCCATCCCAGGGGAACCGTAGGGCATGCCAGGAACAGCAAGTCCAACAGCACTGGGTTGCTCCTCCAGCAGACGACGAATGTCTGCAACCGGCACATGCCCCTCGATCATATAGCCATCGATCTCGCCTGTGTGGCAGGACATCATTTCTTCGGGAATGCCGTTGTCCAATTTGTGGCGGACAAGCTGTGTTCCAAAGCTGCGCTCCTCGGTAATGCGAAAGCCTTCCTGCCGCAGGATGTCGATCCAAACCTGGCAACAGCCGCAGTTCGGATCCTTGAGAACACGGACGGAAGGCGTGTCTTGCGCAAACGCGGCAAATGGTACTGTGCTGGCAAAGCCAGCGGCGTAAGTCAGTACTTGGCGGCGTTTCAGGTTCATGGCGAGAGTCCTTGGTATTTCCAACTAAATTGAGCCGATTTCGTATCATTCGAGATCAAAGGTCATAATCCACGTCAAACATGCTCATGTTCGCCAACTTCCCGACGCTCGGCGAGCGCTTGGCGCACGATCTGGAAAGCAGAGGAAAGAAACAACGTTGCCATGACCGCCGCAACAATCAGGTCAGGCCAACCGCTAGCTGTGCCCCAGACGCCTAAAGCTGCAAACATAACGGCCACATTGCCAATGGCGTCATTACGCGAACATAGCCAGACAGAGCGCACATTTGCATCGCCGTCCTTGTAACGGACGAGCAAGAGAACACTTGCGAGATTGGTCATAAGAGCGAAAAAGCCAACGATGCCCATGATCTCGGCCTCCGGCACTCCGACATAGAACACCCGGTACACGGTCGATCCAAACACCCAAAGACCCATCAGCAGCAAGCTCACCCCTTTCGCCAGAGCGGCATTGGTGCGTGCACGGATTGAAGCCCCGATCACTGCCAGCGAGATACCGTAGGTCAAAGCATCCCCAAGGAAGTCTAGAGCGTCGGCCTGAAGTGCCTGAGACTTTGCATAGTGACCGGCAGTCATCTCGACGACGAACATCACCGCGTTCAGAGCAATGACAATCCACAGCCTCCTTTTGTAGTCGTCTGATACGCCGTCGAATTTGGCGTTGTGTCCGCAACATGCTGACATTGGGAAGCCCTTTTTGTATCTGTCGTGACCATAGTGTAGTGTCTCTAGTTACTAGAGGTTCAAGAGGTATTTTCATGTTTTCTATCGGGGAGCTTTCCAAGCGCACGAAGGTCAAAGTTCCGACTATCCGCTACTATGAGGAAATGGGCCTGCTTGCCGCACCAGAACGCACCGAAGGCAACCAACGGCGCTACGATGTGGCAGGGCTAGAGCGTCTCAGTTTCATCAAGCATGCACGCGATCTTGGTTTCTCAATTGAAGCGATCTCCGAATTGATTGTGCTTCAAGGCCACCCGGATCGTTCATGCCAAGCCGCAACGGACATCGCCGTCTCACAACTTTCCGAAGTAAGAGCAAAGATCAAACGACTACGGGCTCTTGAAAAAGAGCTGGTTCGGATTTCGAAGGGCTGTGATGACGAAGGAGTGTCAGAGAACTGCTATGTGCTCGCGTCTCTTGCCGATCATAAACTCTGTCACCACGATCACTAAACTATGAGCGGACATTGCTTTAGTCCCAGCGAAAGACTGTTTTGTCCGCTTCTTGCCTATTCAAACGTGGTGCAGCGAATGCCCGGAATGTCCAAGGACAAGAGTCCGTCCCAATCGGAACAGACCCCACATTACTCCAACCCGGTGGTCTCGCTGTTCCCGGCAACACATTCACCGGCGCGAACAATCATCTATCATGTCCTCCGTGGTTAAAGACTGTGTCCATCATACTCATGGACGTGGGTAGCCTGTTCGCGGGTATGGGCAATCTCTTGCACCACGGCGGCAATCTTGCTGGATGAAACTTGGTGCAGCTCACCAACAACGGCCTCCGCGCGCTCGTAGCTGTCCGGAACGCCTTGGCTGTTGAAATGGGCGGCAGCGGTGGAAATGTCCGCGTCTTTCCAAGTCGCCGTTGTGCCGATTGAAACGCTGTCATGATCGTTGTAGCGGGCCAGGAACTTGCTTCCGTCGAGACCGAAGCTGTGCGCGGTCGCCACAATGTCATCACGCACAGCCAGCCATTTTTCGGCTTCCGTGGGGTCCAGGTTGTCCAACTCGGCCGCATTCATGGATGTGGTGTAGCTGTCATCAGCCAAAGTGTATGCCTGCAGGTCGGTGTCATATGGGCGCAGTTCGGCAACATCGCCTTTCAACTCCCCGATCTGAACGTCCATTGCGGCACGCAAGTGTGGATCTTCGACCTCTCGTGCAAGAGCCTCCATGTTCTCGATGGAGTTCACGATGTCCTTGGTCTGCTGCTCGTAGTTCTCAAAGATGGCCTCCCCCAAAGCGGATTGCATATACTGAACATAGCGATCACCGGGCGACTGGTAGTCGTCGGACTCCTGAAAATCCTTGTCACCACTCAGATCCGCAAGGGACGAATAGTAAGGGTGATACAGATCGTATTCCTGAGCATCACTCATGTGCTGAGAAACCAAAGCCTGCATATCGTTCAGATCAACCGGCTCCCCTGACCGCTCCGCAGCTTCAAATTCGATTTTGAATTCTTCGACCAGATCTTGTTGCGCAGTATGTTCGTCAACACGGCGGTTGGCCTGGTCCTCGATGTCGAAGCTGTTTGAGGCGATGGCTGCACGATCAAAGCCCATCGCCTGCTGTTCTTTCCTGATGATGTCGATCTGCTCTGAAACGCGATCTTCACGCGGGGCGGATTGATCAAATCTGGAATAGGGTGCGAAGTGTTCGACTTCGTTCAAAAGATAGTCTGTACGCGAAACCATAGTTTTTCCTTTGCGAGTTGATGGAAAACTCTGTGATGGGTCTGCCTGGGGCGTTGGCGCGCGCATCAGGCAGACCGGTTAAAGTCCTTACAAGCTGTGCCCGTCATCGTCACCGCGCCCCTGCAAGAGCGGGTGCGTTGCGTGGGCGTGAACGTCTGAAAGTTCTTCTGAGATTGCGATGATCCTGGAAGACGCAAGCTGGTGCAGCTCGTCAACAACGGCCTCAGCGCGGTCGTGGCTGTCGGGTAATCCTTGCGCCTGGAAGTGGGCCGCGGCGGTCGAAATGTCGTCGCTGCGCCATCCCATTGTTGTACCCAGGGTGACGTTCTGATGATCGCCAAAGCGGGCAACGAACGCCTCGCCATCGAGGCCGTAGCTGCTGGCCGTGTCGGTGACTTCTTTGCGGATCGCTGCCCACTTGCCGGCCTCTGAATAATCCAAGACATCCATTTCGGCAGTGCCCATTCCCATCATCGTTGAATAGCGGCGGTCCTCGATGATGAAGGCTTGAAGGTCCGGATCGTTGGTGCGCAGGTCCGCAACGTCGCCCTTCAACTCGCCAATTTGAATATCCATAGCGACACGCAGATGAGGGTCGTCAACCTCACGGGCCAGCCCTTCCATCTTGTCGATGGATTGCAGCAATTCTTTGGTCTGAGTCTGGAAGTCCTCATAGGCCCCCTTGCCCAAGGTGTCCTGTATATAGACCTCGTACCGGCGTGCTGCCGGGGCATAATCAGCGGACGACTGGAACGCCTTGTCATCGACAATATCAGCAAGGGCAGACAGATACGGATGGCTCTGTTCGTTGTCCCGAACGTCGCTGATATGGGCAACAACCTGAGCCTTCAGCTCGGGTGCGATTGTTTCCTCAGAACCGCCTAATTCGATGTGTCGCCGCAAGTTGCTCATGACTTCGGGCGACACATAAGACGGGTCTCCTGGCTCGCCGTAATCATCAAAATGATGGGCTTGATCCAGCAGATGTTCCATTCTCGATACCATAGGTTCCTCACTTTCAACGAGTTGGATGGCAAACTCTTCGATCCGGTCTTTGACAGCGTTGGCGCGCTCATCAAACAGATCCGACATTCTTGCGATGGAGAGTGTCATCACATCACCGGCCATGTCGCGGGCCGTAACTTCAACCTCCGGAGTGCTTTCAACAACAGACAGTCCGGCCTGAACCTTCCACGTGTCGGTCTCAACTTCCTGCCGCAAACCGCGCTCAAGGCGGGTCGTTGCGGTCAGCTCAATTCCGTATCCTTCGGCAACCTCAACCTGGATAGAGCGCTGAACGTCGATGTTCATGTCGCTGCTCATACCCATAGCCAACCACTGCCCATGTTCCACGCCTCGGTTATTCACAACGATGTGGACATGGGGGTTGTCAGTGTCGTTGTGGAACACGGTCAGATAGTCCCAGGTATCGCCAAAATCACCGCTCCCAAACAGGCGATCCGCGAAGTCCAAACCGGCCTCATGCGCGGCATCCGGATAGGTGCCTTCGGGAAAAGAAACGATCATGTGACGGGTATAACCATAGTTGGTTTTCCCGTTGAAATCCTCGGCCCAGGTCTCGATCAGATCACTCACCTGATCGGCATCGAGCGGGGTCACACCATTGTCGCGGATGTCCAACACGCCCTCTGCCCTGACGGTCAGGTAATTGATCTGGCGGCGCAGCTCATGCGCTTTTTTCACCCCACCTTTGCGGACGTGTTTCACAACCGCCTCGGGCTTTCCAACCACAGCACCAAGCCGCGCCTTGATGGATGAGGCCCGCGAGATCATGAACTTCATGCGCTTGGCGGTTTGCAGCTGCTGGCTGATCTGCTTGGACCGATCGATACCCTTCTGCGCTTCCCGGAAGGCTAGCTCCAGAAAGTCCCCTGCCGTCAAATTGTGAGCCGCGACGTTCATGCTTCAGATGTCCTCTCATCGTCGCGCAAGATTCGGCGAATGGCGGAGTCTGGCTCTCGGTTTCGGCGGGCCGCGGTGATCAGCGCCTTCAGGTCTTGCCGGTGCTGGATGATCGCACGATGGAGGTTTTCGACATCGCGCCGGTCGTCATCGGTCCAGATCACCGAACCGCGTTTGGCCGATTTTGCGAGCTGATTGAGGTTGGTGTATCCACCCTGAACCTGCCGCAAGTGCGTCTGCCAGAGATCGACAACGGCCGGGTCAGGATCGAGATACCCGATCAGACGATAGATCAGTCGTTGGATGATCTGGTTGCGGCTCTTGGCCCCAAGCGACTGCACGGCCTCCTCCAAACGCACCAACGCATCTGACGGCAATCGAACGGAAAAGACAGTGGTGTCGCCGGGCTTGCTCAATGTATACCTCTGGTTGTTTTTATGACTTGTAACACAACTACCTTATCCTGTCATACTCTCCAAGAGGAAACCGGGGGTGATTTTAGAAATCCGTATTTTCTCAAATTGCCCCCGGAACAGTTTTGCTCTTGGAGGCAATCTCCACGCCGGGAAAAGGGTCCTGCCCCTTTTCCAGCCAGCAGGCGTGGGTGCCGGTGGACCGGCGCAGGGCAATCACGCAAAGCGGGAGCTGCCCGAACAGCGCCCGTCACATACCGGCACGTTCAAGGTCAGTATGGCATTTTCCGCGCGCCTCAGCGCGCTCAATGTCCCGCCGCTTTCGCGGCGGGTGTGGCAGGGTTGTCTGCTGCCGCATTGGGGCAGGTCGGCACCCCTGCCCGGTCTTAGGACCGCGCGCCACCTGTGGCGCATATGTGGTCCGGCCTGCGGCCGGAGCAGAAGAAAGGGCGGCTTGCGCCGCCCTGCCCTCCCGTCATTCGGTGACGGGATCGTCATCGGTGCGCTTCGGGAAGGCCACCATCTCAACGCCAGGGAACATGCTGTGCTTGACCTGGATCGAGGTGATGGTGCCGGTCTCATCGGTATTGACGAAGAGCACCCCGCATCGATCCCAGAATGTCTTGCCTTCTTTTTCACCGGTCTTGACGCTCAGTTTCAGAGTTTGAGTTGCCATTGTTTGATCCTCGCTATGGCGTGTTTCGATGAACAAGGGAAAAGCGGGCATCAAGGGGATGTCAGCAGGGAATTTGATCCGCGCGGAATGCGCCGCAGGCGCAGGGGACATTCCTTGTTGAAGCGCGGCGCCCGGCCCGGGCGCCGCGCGTCTTCCCCGACTGCCCGCTTATGTTCATCCCTTCAGAAACACCGCAGCCGAGGATCTTCTCCGGCAACGTACTTGAAACTGTCAGACCTGGTGAAAGGCAAGGCTTTCTGGGATCGCTGCGCGCGGAACATCTGAACAAAACGATGTCTTTGATGGCGGCAACATCACCTCGATCCGACACAGGCGCGGCGCTCAGTTCTAAGTTGGGGGTTGCCCTTCTGGGTCGGTATGACCGTCGTCGCAAAGGATGAAGAATGACGGACGGTGCAAACCGCCCTATCCAACTGGCGGAGGCCAAAGACCGGACGGTCCGGCCCTGGTCCGTGCTTGTGCGGATCAGGTAAACAGCCGGACTCAATTTGGATTGGCGGGTTCGGTAGGACGCCCCGGTAATCCGCAAGAACTCTCTCAAGCGCTGTCGCGGGGCGAGACCGGCGCACGGGCAGATACAGTGATGAGTACGCCAAGAAAAAGGCCCACCGAAGCGGGCCACGAGTTTAACCAAAGGAAAATCTGGAGGTATTCTTTACAGGCTAACGCTTGCGCGCGCGATCGACAACACCGTCAGCTGTGATCGTGGCAATGCGATCCTCTGTGCGGCGGGTCATTTCCACCCCGTCACCCGTCATATGCGCCTCGGCAAATTCCGTGAACTTGAAGATGCTGCCATCTGCTTCAACATGGGTTTCGTCCTCTGCCGAGCGCCGCTTCACCGATCCGTCATGGCGGATTTCGATGATCGTGTTGTCGGCCATTCGGACCGTCACGGTATGCTCATCTACAGCGACACCCTGCCACCAGGCATCTGCATCGCGGCGCACAACAATGCGGTTTGGGTGCAGCTTGATCTGCACGTCCTGTACCTCGTCCGGATCAGCGGCTTTGACGACCACGATGGCCTCCTGCGCGCTGGGATCACCATGGATCGACGCGCTCCCGTTTTTTGGCGGCCAGAGCTTCGGCTGTGTGCGCGGCTTGCCCTTCTGGTCTGTATGAAACCCGACGAACATCTGCGCGGATTTCCAGACGCGGCGGGCGGCTTTTTCAACCGTAGACGGAGCTGCATCGGTGGACATGGTGGATAGCCTTTAAAGTGGGTTAATTCACGTGCATTTTCGGGGTGAGCGTCACACCCACAGCGCTCAGCACTTTCAGCACCGTGCCAAACTCGGGATTGCCATTTTCGCTAAGTGCGCGGTAGAGGCTTTCCCGAGACAGACCAGATTTGTCGGCCACACTCGACATACCTTTGGCCTTGGCAACATCGCCAAGTGCCGACGCGATCAGCGCCGTGTCGCTGGTTTCAAAAGCCGCTTCAAGATAGGCTTGAATGGCTTCCGGGCTGTCCAGATAGTCAGCCGCTTCAAACTTCGTTGTTTTGACACCCATGTTTTTCACTCCAACTCTCTTGCCATCGCCTTGGCGGTTTTGATGTCGGCTTGCTGGGATGACTTGTCTCCCCCGCACAGCAAAACGATCAAAACGTCACCGCGCGACACATAGTAAACGCGATACCCCTTCCCTTCGGAGATACGCAGTTCACTCACACCTTCACCAACCGGTTTCACATCACCGGGATTGCCCAGGCTCAACCGCGTGATGCGAACCAAGATCCTGGCTCTCGCCCTTTGGTCCTTCAGGCCCTTGAGCCACTTGTCGAACAGGTCCGTCTTACGAATTTCTATCATACCTATATGTAGCCTACAGGCTACAACCTTTCAAGTCAAAACAACCTATACCATTGAACTAAAATCAAAAATCATTGCTGAAAAGCAGGGCGCGTTGCGCCCTGCCCTGCCAGTTTCAGAAGCAATCCGGCACCCATGCATCGATCCGGGCTTTCTGTGCCTCGGTCACGCCCAGTGCCTTTTGATGCTCTGGATCATTGAAGAGCTTGTGCAGCGCCTCGTTCTTGGCACCCTTTTTGGATTTCGCGAAGGCTTTGAACATGTCGGCGTCGATGTGCAGGTCCAGCAGGTCTTTGTAGAGATCATCCAGCTGCCAGCCTTTCAGACGCTTGAAGCAGTTTTCAGCCGAAGGGGTCCAGATCGCGCGCATGTCAGCCTCGATCTCAGCCTCGATCTCCGCCATGAACTCCGGGCGTTGGGTCAGAAACCGCCGGGCCAGAAAACCCGTGATCTCACCATTGCGGGTCTTCTTGCCCAGATCGCGAAACGCTTTGAACGCTTCCACGCTGCCTTGTGCGGCAATCTCGTGGAACTGGTCATAGGCTGCCTGTGCCGCTTCATCCCGTTCTCCGCCAAGACGCGGGTCGAGGATGAACTGGTCATCGATCTCGGGTGTGTTCCGCTCGGCACCACCATAGCCAAACCCAAACAGATTGCTGCTCAGACCGGAGGCCGGGGTGGCAAAGAAAGCAAACAGGCTCAACACATAATCAGGCTTGTCCAGCAGGGCCGTTTGAACCGCTGCCAGCCGGATCGCCACCATGTCGTCGATGAACTTCTGCGAATAAACTGGTTTTGGTTCTTCCTTGATCTCCGGTTCTTTGACCGGGGCCAGAACACCAGCCTCAATGGCAGCCTGAACATGTTCCGCCGCGACATAGGCCGGGGATGTTTTGATCTCGCCATTGTTGGTGACATAGACAAACACGCCGGACAGCTTGCGCTGCGCGTCAGAATAGAACGGCGCCGTATAGTCCTCAAGCGCGGCCAGCTCCTTTTCACCATCCGCGTCCAGAGCCTCACCCTCATAGAGTTCGGCAAGTTCGTCATACCGTTCGGCCTGTCCTTCGGTGAAGTCCCGGCTCACCATGTCCAAACGGTGCATGTCTTTCGTACCCGAGAACCCATAGGGAATGTAGCTTTCCTCATGGGTGTCCACCCAGTCCCAGCCTTCCGCGTCGCGCAGTTTTTCCGCTTCTACCGCCAGTTTCTCGGCAAACAGACGATCCAGTAACGCGCCTTCATTGAATAGGGTTTCATCGGCAAACAGATCAGCGGTGACGGTGCCGCCCGCCTCAACATAAGCCTTCTGCCCGACAAATACGGCCTTGCGGCTAGTGCTGCTAACAGCCTCCGACGTCAGTGCCTGTTTGACATCATGCTCACTGAACCACCGACATTCTTTGGCCCGTTCCAGAACCTCCAGAATTTTCTCTTCTTCGGTGCTGACGGTCATGGCCTTGGCCAGCCCCATGCTGATCTCACCGGCTTTGAGCGCATCCAGAACGGCGGCGGGCAGACTGGCAAGCGCGAGGCGGCGGCGCACATGGGATTCGGTCACGCCAAACGCATTGCTGATCTTGGCAATAGACAGAGATTTCTCGGCCATTTTGCCATAAGCACGGACCTCGTCCACAGGGTCCAGTTCTTCACGGGCGGTGTTCTCCGCATTGGCCCATTGCTCAGCCACGAAGGGATTGTCCGTGACCTTAACGGGAACCTGTGCCAGATCAGCGCGCTCAGTCACGGCGATGTTCAGAGCCCGTAGGCGGCGACCACCGGCAACGATTGCGACTTTGCCATCGGTATCGCGCAACCCGCTGAGGTTCTGGATCAAGCCACACATAACCAAACTGTCGGCCAGAAGTGCAATACCTTCCTCACCAACCTCCTGTCGTGGGTTGATGTCAGACAGGTAGAGATCGGACAGGGATACGGTTTCGATGGTTTCCGGTGCGGTGAATGTTTCGACTTTGCTCATGGGGCAAATCCTTGTTTGAGTGTTTGAGATCGTGTTAAGGGTGCCCTACCCCTTCCGGGGTAGAGCGGAGCCGTTTAGATGGCTGCGTGTTGGATCAGGAAGCGGCGCGCGATGTGGAAATTGTCGCCCTTCCTGATTAGCGCCCACGCTTCTGCGATACGTTGCTGCAAGATTTCATTGCTCATGGTGTTCACCTCCTTTCCGGTTTGGGATTGAGATCAGTATTCGCTGGGGCACATGATGGTCAGAACGCGGCGCGTCACTGACGTGTCAAACGGCCGGTCGGACCCATACGTGTAGTCCGTGTCGTAAAGATCGATCTTCCAGAACAGCTTCTGGTCACGGACTGTCACCGCCCCAAAGGTGTGATCGCCATAGGGGTCATTGCCCTCGTCAAACTGGTCATCCGACGCCACCGCTGCCAAAGCTGCAGTCTGGAACTCCATCCCTTCACCTGACACGCCGGGCGTGACAAATACCTGACCCTGAATTCCCTTAGAATGCATCTCGATTGCCGCAGTCGGATCGATCAGCGCTTTCCGAAATAGGTCATTCTGGGTCGCAATCTCTGCCGCCTGCAGGCTGGTGTCAGTGTCGATGTCTTTTGTCTTTTCAATGTCCAAAACCGTCTCTCCTTTTGTGGTGCGACCTCTGGGGTTGATCCCCTTTGGTGCTGGTTTTGAGCCGAGCCCTGAAAGGGCGTCGTCTCTAAAACCTGCCCCGTGGCGAACGCGGAGAGGGGCGAGACAGGACCAATCGACAAGAGTGGTGCGGCCCGCAGCGCAGGCGCGCGAGGACACGGTATTGTCTATTTGTCTTGTCCGAGGGGGGAGGCCGCGCCTTCCCCCTTACGGAAGGTAGCGTTTGGCTTGTCCAAATCCCGCCTGACCCACAAGGAAAGGACAAAGGATCTCTGATCCTGCGTGAGCGCAAAAGGGACCGTCACCCGAATGGGCAGATCACCACGGCATGGACCGACCATGACCCAAAGCCCCTGCCCCGGCTCGCAAGAGACGGGTCAGGGGCTACTGGGACAGGGAGATCATTCTGGGGTGTTCTGGGTGGAAGCCGATACGTCGGCTGAAACCTAGAGCCTGCTCACGAGCCGAAAGGCTCGGGATTTGCCACAGAAACAGACTGCAGCCCGAAGTCACTCACCGACCGGAACATACCCTCGACGGAGCTTTTGCTTTTCGAGATTGTGGAGCGCTTCACTAGCCAGGGCTTCGTCATCATACGTCACCATCATGGCTTGCCCGTTCGTGCCAATACGCCCCCAGGTACGAAGCACTGAAACCTCCCCAAACAACGTCGGCTGCAACTCGATGCCATAGAACCGCGCCATGTTGATCTCAGGGTCCACATGGATCAGGTGCACAGGTGTGGTGTCTGTCAGCTCCATGACGCGATTGTCGATCAATAAAGCTCGTCTGTCCAATGACTTTGCTGGAACAGTCAATTGGCAAGGATTCAGAACCGTGATGAAAACATTCGACAACTCAATCTGTCTGATGCTTGCCTCGTACCCATCCAGGTACAGGAGCTCATATTGGCACCATTCCACATTCCGCTGCTGGAACCGTTGTGACCACTGGCCAGAGTAGGTACGGTTTTCTCATATCTTGCAAAACGAAATAGAAGGATGAAGGCAACGTGGCTGAAATCTTGGAAGGCGGATGTTTTTGCGGTGAGGTTCGATACCAGGTCACTGGCAGCGCAGTAATGCAACTCATGTGTTTTTGCAGTGATTGCCTATCGATGACCGGAACGGACGGTTATGCCGGGTACATGATAAAGTCGGAAGACCTGCAGCTGCTGAAAGGCAAACCACGGACCTTTGAGAAGACCTCAAAGGAAGGTCGACCTGTCATCAAGCATTTTTGTGGCACCTGCGGATCAGGCCTGTGGGGCGTGACAGCCTTCGGATTGACGAGCATTGCGGCTGGGACATTGGATGAGCCAAACAACTTCAAGCCAACGAGCAAGGTTTTTGTGAAAGATGCCCCCAACTGGGCCAGGGTTCCCCACCATTTGGAAGAAATGTAGCGTTTGAAGCTTTGGTATCACCTACATTTCTGTCTTGGAGTTGTTCCTCTTGGTGACCCGAGTTGCTACGATTGTCGTTGAGGCAATAAGCAGGACATCGCGATGCGCAATGCAATCTTTTTACCCCTAATGGCTTTGTTCCTGGGGGTCGTCATGGACGTTAAACCGGCGGCGGCCGCGTCACTCGGAACATATGAGGTTTTTGGCGTCGAAGACGGTGACATGCTAAAAATGCGCAGTGGGCCTGGAACAGGGTTCAATGTGATCGTTGGTCTTCCAAATGGAACCGCACTACGAGTTCACGGCTGTGAGCAGACCGGTGGCACCCGTTGGTGCCGCGTCTCTTTGGAGCGCGCGCGCAAGCTTAAGGGATACGTCTCTTGGGCATATTTGCGGAAAATCTAATACGACAGCGATCAGCACCACCATCTTTTAGCAATCATAGAATACCGGCGGAAACGCCCTGACGAATCCACTAGTTGGGCTCACACCCGTCGTCGAAGCGGCTCGCAACATCCCCGAATTCGCTGGGTTCAGGACGGCCCTAAGGCTTTGACTGGGGAGCGCTTGATCGCCTGCACCGTAACGGATTGATCCTGGACCCGGTTGGAAAGGCAAAATCGGTGGTACTGACCGATGAAGGCCTGCGCCGCTCCGAAAAGCTTTTCACAGAGCTTTTTGGGCGGGAGCCAAAGACATAGCATTCGCCATGACAAGTCCCTCCATGTAACGCAGGTCTGCATACGCGTGTGGGCTGGCTGGCGGTTGCAATCTGCGCTAAATCGCCCCTGTCCGGCAAACAGGGAGAAGCTGAAGATGACAACGGGGAACGATCTTGGTGGGCTCATCGGGTTTATCACCCGTGACGAGATTTGGCATGAGCGGCTCGCTGATGTGTTGGACGAGCATTTTCTGCCAGCGCTCGAGGCCTTCGATCTTGAGTTCGAGGATCTGGGCGACTTGCTGGGCGAGGATTGGCCGATGGTCCTGTGGGGTGGTGGCCTGGAAGATTTGCTGGGCAGGACATTCGGAGCGGACGCCGAAAACGCTGCGGATGCTTATCTGAAAGGGAGCGGTTCCAAGGAGAGTGCGCAGACCCGCGCCTATATCAAAGGATTGCGGGACGCGTCGGTCAGCCTTTATGAGGTGAGCGAGGTAGACCCCGGCAGATCCATGGTCTTGCGCAACATGCTTTCGGACGCAGAGCCGGTTACCGTCCGGGAACACAGCGCGACGCAGATGCTGCAGCGATGGGATCGCATCGCAGCTCGGGTTGTCGCACAGGGGGATTATAACGTGATCTCGGGGGCGCTGCTCCCATTCGACCCCGACACCGTCGCGTTTTTTGAAGACGGGCTCCGCTCCGTGTTGAAATTGAACCCCGACGTTGAACTGAGGCTGACACAGGATCAGCTACACCGTTCCGCACCCCTCTTCACCAATGCCTGGCTCTTCGCACATCTGCCGAACCTACTGGATCCGGAACCACCACAAATCAGCAACAGCGATGGCGACAACCTGCTCTTTCACGACATGCGCTTCCCCCTCGCCAGCAAAGTGACGCAAAGCCAGGTATCTGAAAAGCTAACACAGTCCGCAGAACTCGTGATCTCAGGCCAGAAGGATTGGACCTGGCTTGACCTCGACACCCCGTCCGGCACCAAGCACGGCACCGGCCTCGTGTTGGACAAATCAATGTCAGGGGCCTCCGTGCTTGGGTCCCTAGATCTGAAAGGTCGGACACTCACACTTTCTGTGAGCTCTACAGCGCGCGCTGAACGCGGCGAAGCCCTGGTCCGGGACCTCCTGGGCGACCTGGTGAAATCTCCGCTGACATCAATCCAGACCGCCGAACAGATGATGGCGGATGACAGCACGAGTAACGGAGTGGCAGAAGAAGAGGACATCCCCCGTGCCCTTGCCCGTCAGATGGCCCACGAATATCTCGAACAGCATTACCGCGATACGCTTGACCAGCCGATTCCTGCCCTGGATGGCAAGACCCCGCGCCAGGCCGTTCGCAGCACGGCGGGCAGGAAGAAAGTCATAGACTGGCTGAAGACAATCGAAAACCGCAGCGCGCGCCAGACCGGCTCTCCGGTGGCTGAGTATGATTTCGGCTGGATGTGGGACGAGCTTGGTCTGTCAGACTACCGAAATTGGACCAGCGATGGTTCTTGCAAAAACCGTTCCAAAGCTTCGCCTCCTGAACCCATCGACTAACCCATGTTTTCCCGGCTGCGTCTTGCAGAGATGTGGCAAGGGTTATGCTGTCGCTGCGCGTCCAGATGGTTTGCCTCGTGACAGCTGGGGCACAACAAAATTTCAGTCTCCGTGGACACACCGGTTTCATAATCGAAACAGTACTCTTGTCCACATATTTCCAGCACCTCTCCACTCTTGGCCAGTTCCGAACTTGTCACCTCGCAGTGATCACAAATTCCGTCCAAGAGAGCTGATTGGAGTTCAGAAAGAACCACTGTTTTCTGAAAATTGCACACTCTGTCACTCATAACTGCTTCAGGCTTTCACAAAATGGTGAAGAGAGAAAGCTTGTGAAACAAGAATTCAAGGGAATGTGACATAGCCCAATGGGTTCGAGATTTAGTTTCGCCGATCATTGCCTGTAAGCTGCGCGGCGCGTCGAACTTTCACGTCAGCCGCCATCCCACAACAGACCCGCGCACATCAAAATACAACCTGGGCTAGTCCTCCCAGCGAAACGCGTCGTTGTCCGCCTTCACCCGACCAATAGACGGCAAAGCGAAGTGGTTTCCCAGCACAATACATCCCGTTTCCGAGGCGCTTTCCAACAGTTTCCGACGGGATGTCACGGCCATCTCAGCATCGGAATCAAACATAAAATGCCACTCGGGATGCCAGCACTGGGCGGTTGTATGGATTGCATCACCTGTAATCAGAGCGCGCCGGTCGCCACTGGTGATTTCGACCGAGACATGACCTGGTGTTTGGCCTGGCGTGGGGATCAGAGTGACGGAATACACCCTGTCGCAGTCCTAAGGTTCACAGGAGGCCCGAGACAAAGTAGGTTTCTTGTGTAGAGGTAACGGCAATAGGCGTGGATCAGAATGGCGCGACAGCTCCCACTCGAAGGTAACAAGCCCTTTCTGGTTTACGCCGGCACTGGCACCGACCTGATTTTCAATCATGGAATTGAGCTTCCCGGTTTCGCGTCGTTTCCATTGCTGGAAGAACCTGGCACCAGGGTGATACTGGCCGGTCAAATGCAGGCTCTTGTCGATCTGGCCCGTGAAATGAATGTCGGATGCATCCTTGATGCGCCCACATGGATGGCGAACGCCGACCGGGCAGCGCCCTTGGGGTACGATGCAGAGCGGCTCGCCGAAGTAAACAAAGATGCGGTCAGTCTAATGGAAGACGTGCGCCAAGCTGCCGCTCGCGATGATGTACTGGTGTCGGCCTGCATCGGCCCGCGCCATGATCCTTACGCCGACATCCCGCCGGTACCCGTCGAAGATGCACGTCAATACCACGCCGCTCAAATGCACAGCCTGAAAGACACAAGCCTCGATCTGGTCACCGCTTATACATTCAACCGCCCAAGCGAGGCAGCGGGATGCATCCTCGCCGCCCGGGACGCTGAACTGCCGATCATCATGTCTCTGGTTGTTGAGACAGACGGGTGCCTGGCAGACGGGACCAAACTTGTGGACGGAATTGACCAGATCGACGCAGCAACCGACTCGGCGGCGCTGTTTTTTATGGTCAACTGCGCTCACCCTACCCATTTCGCCGGAGCGCTTGGCAACCACCCCCGGCTGAGAGGCCTTGTGGCGAACGCTTCGAGTTGCTCGCATGCGGAACTTGACGAAGCAGATGAGCTGGACGAAGGCGATCCAGCTGAACTTGGTAAACAGATTGCCGCGATTGCGAGGCAGAATCCGTCGATCCAAGTATTTGGAGGATGCTGCGGTACCGACATGCGCCATCTGAAATCGATGATCAGCGAACTAGCATAGCCAACTTGGTTCAATCTGAGCGATAACGCTGAGATCTAAGGTGATCCCGTAATTTCTTTCCACAACTTGTTAGGAGATCGGCCCTTTGCTGCCGTTGACCGAGGGCGCGCATCGCTGCGGTGCGGCCCACCAGACCGGACTTTAGCTGCGACTGCGAAATCCAGCGATCGACAAACTCACGCATCGCGGACCAAGTGTGAATTCGCCGCGCTTGTCGCGATGGCAGCTCGGTGCGCTTCGCTGACGTCAGAACAAGCGTGAAAATGTATCGATTCTCGCCTGGATTGAAATACCTTCAAAGACAACACCAAAGAAGTGAATCTTTGTTCAGACTAACATGTTGGGTCTGCTTCTAGGGGGGGATGCCCAATGACCGAGACCGGCAAAACAGTCCACACGCCAGTGGCGCTTCAATGCCAAGTTCGGTGTGAATTTAGGCGTTCGCACCATCAATGGTCATCGGGTTAGCGCTCCGATTTGACACCAATATATTCCGGCAGATAACGCGGCGGCATTGGCCCCTTGTTCCGCCCGCCCTGTTGAATCTGTTCCCAGCCATGAGACAAGACGCCAACCGAGCGGGAAAGACAGAACAATCCCCGGGAAAGCGGTGCCGGGAACCCCAATTCGCAAAAGATAACAGCCGTGGCCCCATCGATATTCATCGCGATATCGGCACCGCGCTTACGTCCGATTTCCGTCTGTATAGCTTCACCGATATCGGCAAATCGCCCTTCTACAGTGCCTGACATCGCGGCCTCGCGTACCAACGCCATCAATCGCGGTGCGCGGGGATCGACGGGCTTGTGGAAACGGTGGCCAAAACCCGAGACGATCTTGCCATTTTCCTCACACCAGGCGGCGATACCGTCGCGGACGGCAACTTCCTGTTCAGCGCCGTCATCCATCCGTTTGGCGACGTCGAAATAAAGCTCGGCGCATTGTTCACCGGCGCCGCCATGCACGTCACCCAACATGTTGACCCCGGTGGCCATGACGTTGTTGAGCCCCAGCCCACAGGTCGCGGCCATACGCGCTGCGGCTATCGATGGCGCCTGCGGACCATGATCCACGCCCGCCACCAGCGCGCATTCAAAAAGCGCCGCCTGTTCTGGCGTGGGCAAATTGCCGCGCACCATGAGCCAGATCATCTGAGCAAAGCTGACGTTTCCGATCAGGTCCTGGATCGGGTGGCCGCGAAAGGCGATCCGCCCCGGAGCCATGTCGATAATTTCGGTGCGCCACCAGTGGCAAATGGCATCGGCGTCATTGCGTCCTGCGGGGTCCGTCATATCGCGCCATCCTTTGCCAGTTTTTCAATGTCTTCCGGTGAAAGACCTAACTCGCTCCAGATTTGAGAGTTGTGCTGCCCCAATGTGGGCGGTGGTGCATCGACGGTGGGCGCGCTGCCGTCCAATTTGATCCCGGTCGTGGCAACCTGAATGTCGCGTCCGACGCCGGGGACGTTTTCAAACTGGTCGAGGAAACCGCGGTCTGCAACCTGCGGCATTTCCAATACTTCCGGCACTGTCAAAACCGCTCCTGATGGCACACCAATGCTATTGAGTTCCTTGGCCCAGTCGCGCGGTGACCGGGTCTTCAACACGGTCTCCAGCTCAGTTTTCAGAGCCAGCCTATTGCGTTTGCGATCCTCGCGCGTGGCATATTCAGGCCGCTCGCGCAGCGCGGCCAATCCCAGGTGGTCCGTCAGTAGCTCCCATTGCTGGTCTTTGTTTGCGGCAATGTTGATCAACCCGCCCTTCGCTTCAAACGCACCGGAAGGCGCCGAAGTGGGGTTTTCATTGCCATTGGCAGTCGGATTGACGCCGGCGATCAGATAGTTCGACACCACCCAGCCCATTGTCGCCAGCACCGATTCCAGCATCGACACATCAATAAAGGTGCCGCGCGGATTGGCGTTCAGAGCAGATGAAATCGCAAAGGCTGCGGTGATGCCCCCCACAGTGTCTGCCACCGGATATCCAACGCGCAGCGGCGCGCTGTCGCTATCCCCGGTGATCGACATCACACCCGAGGTTCCCTGTATGATCTGGTCATAAGCCGGGCGGCGTATCCACGGGCCCTCTTGGCCAAAGCCGGAGATAGCACAATAGATGAGGGTCGGATTGGCCTCTTTCAGGGTCTGGTAGCCCACGCCGAGGCGCGTCATGACGCCGGGCCGGAAGTTTTCAACCACGACATCTGCAGTTTCGACCAGTTTCAGAAAAATCTCTCGACCCCGTGGGTTCTTGAGGTTGACCGTGACCGATTTCTTGCCCGCGTTCTGGGCGAGAAAGGACACGCCCATGTTGACTTTGTTCAGCTCTGGGTCGGCCCCCAGTTGGCGGGCGAGATCGCCCCGACCGACGGCTTCGACCTTGATAACCTCGCCGCCCAGATGCGCCAGATGATGACAACAGAACGGACCGGCAAGGACATTGGTCAGATCAAGAACACGAATGCCCTTCAAAGGTGTCTGCGACATTATCCGCGCCCCGCGTGTACAACCTTGGCCGCCGTGAAAAACTCGCGGCAATAGCTGCCTTTTTCCGGTGCACCATAAGAGGATCCCTTTCGGCCCGTAAAGGGTGCGTGGAAATCCATGCCGGCGGTGGGCAGATTGACTTGTATCATGCCTGCTTCGGCGTTCTGCGAGAAGTGATCGATTTTGGCGGGATCCCGCGTGACAATTCCTGCGGACAATCCAAATTCGCAGTCGTTGGACGTGGCCAGGGCGGCGTCGTAATCCGGCACGCGTAACACGGCGGCGATGGGCCCAAAGATTTCGTCTCGTGCCACGGCTGCGTCGGGTGACACATCCGTAAACAACGCAGGCGCAAAGTAATGGCCGGTTGTTTTGGATTTGACCTCGCCACCACCTGCGGCAAGCGTTGCACCGTCATCCACAGCCTGAGACACGTATCGTTTGTCGATGGCGAGCTGCGCTTCACTGGCGACCGGACCAATCTGGGTTTCCGGAGCGCGCGCATCACCGATCCGAAGGTCTTTCATTGCCGCGCAAAGACGGTCAACAAATGCGTCGTGAATGCCCTCGGTCACAATCAGGCGGGAAGACGCTGTGCAGCGTTGTCCGGTTGAGAAAAAGCTGCCCTGAACGGCGCAGTGCACCGCCAGATCCAGATCGGCGTCATCCAGCACGATCAAGGGGTTCTTCCCCCCCATCTCCAGCTGCATTTTCGCTCCTCGCGCAAACAGCGCCGCCCCCATATGGCGACCGACGGGTGTGGAACCGGTGAATGTGACCCCGGACACCTTGGGGTGCGTAACGATTGCCTCCCCAACCTCACGGCCTTTTCCCATCACAAGGTTGAACACCCCCTCAGGCACGCCCGCACGGGCAATAATATCGGACAACATCCATGCCGATCCGGGCACCAGTTCGGCAGGTTTGAACACAACCGTATTGCCATAGGCCAGAGCGGGTGCGATTTTCCATGCGGGGATCGCCAGTGGGAAATTCCAGGGCGTGATTACGCCCACAACGCCGATTGGCTCGCGTACAACATTTAGCGACACACCTTCGCGCAGAGATTGGTAGGTGTCGCCGGTCGCACGATACGCCTCAGCCGCGAAATATTTGAACAAATGCCCGGCGCGATGCGCTTCGGCCTTGGCTTCGGGCAAGGTTTTGCCCTCTTCGCGGGCCAGCATATCGCCCAGCTCGTCTACACGGGCGAGGATTTCCGACCCGATCCGGTCGAGCGCTTCGAACCGGACCAGAGGCGATGTCTTGCGCCAATTCGGCAGGGCCGCGGCCGCGGCCTCGATTGCGTCAACCGTTTGATCGGCGCTTGCCCGGGCATACTCGCCGATCGTGTCGTTCAGGTCGGACGGGTTGACATTGGGGGCCGCGTCGCTGCTAGCAACCCATGATCCGGCGATAAAGTTGGCAAAGGGGTTTGCAGTCATAGCGCTTCCTCAAGAACTGGTCGCCACCCGATATCTTCATGCCGGTGGTCCACAGTATTCACGTAAAAATAGGTCGGGCCATGATAGCCCCTGCACACCCGCCCATCGGCCCGTCTGGCAACCGGTTCGGCGGTCCAGCTGACCGCGCCGAACCAGTTCCACAAACGGTTATGAGGCGAGGTCAGATGATCCGGGCAAAGCGGTGCTGTACTATTGGCCGGGTCCGGTTGCGGAGCGTTCAACGCCCCGCTGCCCCCCACCAGCGCATCCCATTCATTGGGGCGCGTCGCCCCCTGAAAAGGGTCACTACAGGGCGTATCCCCCCCCGTAAGCAACCGGCAGCGAAACAGGCGTCCATCAATCGACAGCTCTGTGCCATGGACATACCCCGCATCATCCAGATCCTGCCAGCTGACGCGGCTCATAAGCATCCGGTCGGCGACCATCAATCTTCTTCCACCGTCCTCAAATAGATGCCAGTTCAGGCGCAGGTTCGGGTCTTTGGGACTGTCGGTGAGCGCCCAGTTGTCCCAATTCGGGTCGCGTTCAAATTCCGGTAGGTTCCCGGGTTGCAGGCCCTCGTAAGGGCAAAGCGCTGACAGGTCTGTGATCCAGGGCCGTGTCGCGGGCGCAAGTGTTTTTCCTGCATGGGAAAACCCACCCAGCTGCTCTGTTCCTTTGTAGTCCATCATTGCTCTGTCACCGCCCCGGTCACAGGTTGTGTGCGGAAGCGACGCAGGATCCGGAACAACATTTCTGCAGCCAGAAATTCGGTACGCTCCGACGGATCAAGAGGAGGGGACACCTCAACAATATCCAGTCCACCCAACGGGGCCTCGGCCAGCCCATCCAGCAGATCGTAATACTGACGCGGTGTAATACCGCTATGAACGATTGAGCCGGTGCCGGGGAGGTAGCCAGCGTCCATCGCATCGATGTCGATTGACAGATACAGTTCGTCACATCCCTTCATGGCATGCTCCAACGCCTGACGAATTGCCTCTGCCGTCCCCAATTTATGTACGTCGCCAGCCGAAAACACCCGACCGCCCTGCTCTTCGATCAAGGCGAGTTCACCGCTGTCGACCCAACCGGTGATCCCGACCCAAACCATATTGGACACGTCGACATTGGGCAGTTCGGAAATCCGACGGGCATTGGTTGCGTGGTTATGGCTGCCCCACGCGCCAAGCCGGTCAGAGAAATCCAGATGACCGTCGATCTGGATATACCCAAAACGTGCATTTGGTGCGCGTTTGGCCAACCCACGGGAATAGCCAAGGCAGGCCGGGAAGCTATTATAGTGATCACCGCCCAGTGCCAGAGGGATCGCCCCTCCAACGCTCAGCGCCTCGGTCATTGCGGCAATGGCCTCGGTGGTTGCGTCTACATCCTCAGGGGTGATCACTGCATCCCCGCAATCCACGAGCCAGTCGCTGGCCGTTGCGCTTCTTTGGCCCGTATCTGGATCAAAACTGACCCCCTGCGGTCGCATGGATTGCAATACCGTCGTTGCCTTACGCAGCGCCTCGGGACCAAACCTGGTTCCGAGCCGGCTTGAATGTGTCCAATCGCTGGGCATACCCACCACACCGATTTGGCCCGGACGGACGTCGGCGGCATCGAGCAGAGGCCCATCAAACAGCCGATACCCCGGTTGTGCCAGAGGCGGGAGAAATGTCGTTATCGCTGCAGTCATGTCAGTACTTTTTCCTTGGAAGTTTGGCGGCGCGGAAAATCAATCCCAAAGCCGAGGCGCGCATAGATAAACGCCAGAAGAGCCGTGACCATCAGGCGTTGGCCAACCTTCACGACACCCATTCCGGGACGGTTCGGATTCAGACCGGTCAACATAATGGCGCTGACCTCGTGCCGTCCCAAAAGCTCAAGCCATTGCACCACCGTCGCAAGATCGCAGCCCCCCAAACGGGGCCGATCACAAAGCGCACTGAGCGATGTTTCAAACACCGAGAGATCAAACCGAACAAACAACGGCTTTGATGGATCCCGCCACTCTGAAAACGCGGCACGCTGCGCGGCAGTATCTCTATTTACCGGCGTGGTCGTTCCGTTCGGCAAGGGCGCAATATGAAAATCGCGCGCATCGGCTGGTGTACCGCCAAGCTGCACTGTCTGACAATGAGGGAGCGCGCTCCGCGCCGTCTCGGACATGCGATCTGATCCGCCCAAAAAGATTGCACAGGCGCCATTGTCGCTGATCTGACGCATGGCCGCCTTCAAGGCCGCGTGGATCGCATCTTCGGACCCCGGTGCAATATCTCCGAGATCACAAAGCCGCTCGTGCAGGCCATCGGTACTGATATCCTGACGCGCATCGATATCTACGGGGTGACTGAATTGTGGATTTGCGTGCCAACCGAAATAGACCGAGGTTTCGCGTAATGCACGCGGCGCCAGAGATTGCCCTGCATGAGGTGCGTTTGTATCTTCAAACGGGATGCCCAGTACGGCCAGATCTCCAGACCGGACGTCGCCGATTGCTTTGGTCTGAGAGCGCATGAACGACAGATGCCCTGCCATGCGCGGCAACGGGGCCGAACGTAGAGGCATCAGCCTGCTCCTTTCTCAAGACGAGCTGTGACCGCTTGCAGGATCGCCAGTGCAGCGCGGGTTTCAGCCTTGCCACGGTTGTCCAGTTCCGGGGCAAGCCCAAAAACCGCAGCCGCGATGGTATCGCCCGGGGTGGCGTCAATTTGCGCGATCATTTGTGCTGGTGACATTCCCGTCAGGCGATGCGGGTGCGATACCCATTTGCCCGCAAGCTCTTGTAAATCCACAGACAGGATGACCGGTTGGGTGCGGGGCAAATGGCTCACTGCGCCGCCATTGACCCCAATGATGGGAACATCCGCACCTGTGACCTGTCTTGCGGCGACGTCAAGCGCTTCCAAACCGCTGGAATCGCCGCCTACCAACACCATGCGGGCACCGGTTTCAAGAACCGATTCACATTGCGAGGCAACTGCGAGAAAATGCTTGTCAGGTTCTAGCGGAAAGACGTTCACGTCCCCAAGGTCAATTGCATTCGCGGGTGTTACTGTGGGGCAGGACGCATACCGAAGCTGGCGCGCGAGATAGCGTTGCCCTGCCGATGGCCGGGCGAGATTGTCACAAAAATAGCCTGCAATCGCGACCTGACCGGGCACGAGATCTTCCAGATCGCCAATGGATGCGCCCAGAAAACTGGGGATCGCGTCAAACTGTATTTGCGCCGCTTCACTCATTGTGCAACGCCGCGTTCAGGGTTTCGATCGCCGCCAGTTCCGACATTCCCCTGGTGTCGCGCGCAGGCGCAAGGCCGGTGATCACAATCGCCTGCCATTTACAGGACATGGCACCAATGACGGAAACCAGCGTTTCAGGTTTCATCCCGCCGGGATTTAGGCCGACGCTGCCAGCTGCATGCCCCAGATCAATGACCGATATGTCGATCCACAAGACAGCGCGCTCGGGCGTGTCAGAATAGTCGCCGTGCCCTTCATCCAACTGCCGCGCGGTGCGCCAATCCATCTTGCGCTGGCTGATCAGATCCCAGACACCAGCAGGTTGATCGCCGTTCAATCCCACCCAGATCGTGTTGGCTGTTCGCGTCGCGATATCACGCCGGGCCAACGGCATGGCCGCGACAACTGGCAGATCAGGCAAGGCCCCCAGCACACCCGAGGCGACATCAGACGCGCCACCCAAGACAACGGGTACAACACCGTGATCCACCATTTGCGTCACAAGTTGTTCCAACGCGGCAGGCCAATCCCCTGACAGGTCCAGATTGCCAAGATCCCGACCATCTACAGGCAGTCCGATCCCAAGTTGGGCAGTCATTTTGCGCAGCGCATCGGGTGCCAGAGAGGTGCCGGATCGGGGCCCGGTGTTAACTTCGCTCGGAACGCCCATAACCCCAACACAATCAGCCTTACATTGCGAATGAATGCCAAAAGGAAGGTCCGCATAACCAGCTGTTATCATTTGTTTCCGCGCGCTATTCATTGCCAGACGCCTTCGTTATTTGCGATTTCCAATTGCGCTCAAACCGGCTATAAAAAGCGACGGATTTGCGTCGAAAGGTCTGCCTATGCCCGACAAGCCCCGATCCCCTGACGCCAATGGTGGTGTCGAAGCGGTAGAGCGCGCATTGCGTGTGCTGGACATCTTTGAGCCGGGCGATGCAGGCCTCTCTTTGAAGGAGGTTGCGGACCGCAGCGGGGTCAACAAGGCGACAATTCTGCGTCTGAGCGTGTCGCTTGAAAAGTTTGGTCATATTACGCGAGACGCCGAGGGTCTGTTTCACCTCGGGCCGTCTTTGTGGCGTCTTGGATCCGTGTTTCGCCAAAACCTGCGGATGGGGCCAATTGTGCGACCGGTGCTTGCGAATTTGGTGAATGCGACCGGCGAAAGTGCGTCGTTTTATGTGCAACGCGGCAACTCTGGCGTGTGCCTCTACCGGGTCAATTCGCCAAGGCTTGCGCGGGATCACGTTCAGGAGGGCGAGATCATTCCGCTGAGCATGGGCTCTTCGGGTCAGGTGCTGGATGCTTATTCCATCCGGCAGGGAAAACAGGCGGCCAGCATCCGAAAGGCCGGGTATTATCTCAGCCTTGGTGAACGCGATCCTGACGTCGCCGGACTGTCGGTTCCTGTTCTTGGGTTCGAAGATGAATTGCTGGGCGCGATCAGCTTGTCCGGCCTGCGCGTCCGCTTCAATGACACAGCCGTCGAAAAGTATCGCGCGGCGGTCCTTGATGCCGCCCGCCAGATTCGGGTGGAGTTTGGCGAAAAATAAGACCCGCATCATTGTGCCTTGTCTTTCCGACGCCCGATCATCTGCACACCGATAAGCGCCGTGATGGACACGACAATCAGACAGGTCGAGATCGCCGCGATTGTCGGATCAAGCTGATCACGCAGTGAATTGAACATGCGCCGGGTGATTGTGGCGTTTTCCCCGCCCGAGACCAGCATCGAGATCACAACCTCGTCCAGCGACGTGATAAATGCCAGAAAAGCCCCTGTCTGGATCGAGAATTTCACCTGCGGTACGGTGATTGTCCACAATGCGTATGCACGGGACGCCCCTAAGCTGCGCGCTGCAAGCTCCTGATCGAAATCATAATTCTGCAATCCCGACATCACCGTCACGATCACGAATGGCAGCGCCAGCGCAGTATGGGCGATCACGATCCCGGTCAGTGTGTAATTGAGCCCCAGCTTGGCATAGAGGCTGAACACTCCAACAGCGATCAGGATCACTGGCACGACAATCGGCATGATCACAAGGATTTGAGCCGCGCTCCTGATACGAGGCGCAGAGCAATGCAGACCATAGGCACAAAGTGAGCCCAGGGGCGTCGCGATTGCCGTGGTCAGCGCCGCCGCGATCAGCGAGGTCTTTGTTGCGCTCATCCATTCCGGCGACGTGACATAGGCCACGTACCAGCGAAACGAGAGCGATGTCGGCGGGAATTCCAGATAGGATGCCCCCGAAAACGACATCGGGATAACGATCAGCGTGGGCAGGATGAGAAAGAACAGCACAGCAATGCCGACCACTGTCAGCCACAGGCCGTCGATTTTACGTTGTCCGACTTGTTCCATTTTCAGATCCTCAGCGCATAAACAGTTTGTCGAGCCCGAAGACACGGTTCATCAGCCAGATCATCGCCAGCGCCAGCAACAGCAGGACCACGCCCAGGGCTGATGCGGCCCCCCAGTTCGAATAGACTGTGATGGTGCTTTCGATACGCTGCGCCAGCATCTGAACCCGGCCACCGCCCAGCAAAGCCGGTGTGACAAAGAACCCAAGCGACAGGATGAAAACCAGCACGATGCCGGCAAAAAGGCCCGGCAGGGACATTGGGAAAAATACCCGCCAAAAGGCCCCGCGCGGGCTGGAACCAAGGCCCACGGCGGCTCGGACCAGGTCGCCGTCAATATTGCGCATAGTGGCGTAGAGCGGCAGAACCAAAAAAGGCAGCATGATATGCACCATGCCAATGATGGAGCCGGTCAGATTGTGCGCCAGTTGCAGCGGTTCTTCGATAATGCCAAGTGACATCAGCGACGAATTGATGATCCCATTGCGCTGCAAAAGCACCAGCCACGCATAGGTCCGCACCAGAACCGAGGTCCAGAAGGGGACCAGCACAAACACCATCAGAATGGCCGCTGTTTTGTTCGGCATCTTTGTCAGCCAGTAGCACAGCGGGTAGCCGAGAAGGACGCAAATCACCGTCACGGCAATGCTGATCTGAAACGTGACGACAAAGGTTCGCCGATAGAGAGCACTACTAAAGATGCGCGTGTAATTTTCCGTGCTCAGTTCGCCTGCCGCATTGAAAAACGACAGCGAAGACAGCCAGAAAATCGGCAGGAAGACGACGATCAAGATCGTCAAAACCGCAGGCATCGAAAGCCCAAGAAACGTCAGTTTTTCGCGGCGTTCTTCGGATTTGAGCGTGCTGGCATTCTGAAGAGTCCCAGCACCTTCATACGTCTCGGCGATACTCATGCCACATGTTCCGGTACGATGATCGTATCTTCGGGATGCAGGGCAAGGCCGATTTGCTCTCCCTTCGACGGCAACCCGGTTTGGCCCGCGCGATTGGCAGGCACACGCACATTGATCTGACCAGCGCTGTCGTGCTGAACGATCACTAGAACGCTGTCGCCCTGATAAATGATGTCATGCACTTGGCCGGACAGGTCATTGGCGGCGTCTGGCACCGCGCCTGCTGTGACTTCCAGCAACTCGGGCCGGATGATCAGACGATGGCCTCCGCTGCCCAGCGCAATAGGCGTATTGGATTTCAGAACGCGCTCGCCAAGCTGCGCCGTGTCATTCGCTACACTAACCGGCAGGGAAATGGATTCCCCGATAAAATCCGCCACAAAGAAACTATGCGGCTGGCGATAGAGCCGCTCAGGCGTCGCGATCTGTTCGATCCGCCCATGATTGACCACTGCAATCCGGTCCGACATCGTCAGGGCTTCGCGCTGGTCATGGGTCACGTAAACGACAGTTGCATCCAGCTTTTCATGCAGCGCCTTCAATTCGATTTGCATATGTTCGCGCAACTTCTTGTCGAGCGCTGACAACGGCTCATCCATCAGAATGATCTGCGGCTCAAAAACCATGGCGCGGGCAAGGGCCACGCGCTGTCTTTGTCCCCCGGATAATTGCGTGATGCGCCGGTCGCCATAACCGCCCAGCTGCACGGTCTCCAGCGCGCGCTCGGCGCGGGCCTTCTGATCGCTTTTGGACACCCCGCGAATTTTCAACGGATAAGCCACGTTTTCTGCGACCGTCATGAACGGAAACAACGCATAGCTTTGGAACACCATGCCAAGGCCGCGCTTGTGGGGCGGCGTTGCAATCATTTCCTGTTCGCCAAACCGGATCGACCCGCCATCAGGACGCACAAATCCGGCCAGCGCCATCAAAAGCGTCGTCTTGCCGGAGCCTGATGGCCCCAGCAATGTCAGGAACTCGCCCGCGGCGATGTTCAAAGACACGTCATTCAGCGCTTTGACCGATCCGTAGGCCTTGCACAGGTTGGATATATCGATGGGAAGGGAGTGGGCTGCAGGTGACATGGGGGCTCCTAACCTGACAAAAATGGGCGCAGCACAAGATGTGCCGCGCCCAGATATTTTTTACTGTTGGATCAGCGTGTCAAACTCTTCGGTCAACTCGCCCAGCTGGCCGATGTAAAAGTTCGGATCGACCAGAAGCTGCTTGCCATAGTTGTCGGGATGTGTGTTGACCTTCACTGCCATCTCATCCGAGATTATCCCGGTGCCGAAGGCACCCGAATTCACCGGACCCAACGGCATGGTCACCGCCAGCCTCGCCTGTGCTTCGGCGCTCAGCAATTCGTTGATAAGGCGCATCGCGTTGTCTTTATTCGGAGCCCCCTTGGGAACCAACAAGCAGTCCACGTCCATCGTGCCGCCATCAAAGGCATAGGCCACATCAATGCCCGACGCGATCACGCTTTCTACGCGGTTATGGCCCATATGGATCACGTCCACTTCGCCGTCACGCAGCAACTGCGCCGATTGCGACCCGCCGCGATACCAAACGGTAACTTCGGGGGCAATCTCACCCAGCTTGTCCCATGCGCGCGCCTTGCCCTCATTCGTGGCCAACGTGTCATAGATCTCGGCCATCGGCACACCATCCGCCATGAGCGCGGCTTCGAGGTTATAGTTCACCTTGCCGTGCATACCGCGCTTGCCGGGGAAGTTTTCCAGATCCCAGAACTCTGCCCAATTGGACGGGCCATTGTCGCCAAATGCATCCTTGCGATAGGCAATCACCTTGGTGAAGTTGATGAAGCCGATGTAATTGTCATGGATCAGCTCTTTCGGAATGCCTGTGGTGTCAACAATCGAATAGTCGATCGGCTCAAGGCTGCCTTCCCGGCTCAGGGTTTCACACGAAGGCAAATCCTGTTCTGTAACGTCCCATGCAACGGCACCCGCCGTGATCTGCGCGCGCACGTCCTGAATGCCGTTTGTCGTATCTTCCTTGACAGTGATATTCAGCGCACCAGCGGCAGGTTCCAGCATGGCTGAGCGCAAGGCATCCTGAAACGAGCCTCCCCAGGACGCAAACACGACCTCTCCCTCGGCAAAGGCAGGCGAAGCAATGGCCAGGCCACCTGCCACTAGCGCCGTGGTGAGCTTCAGTTTTTGGTTATCTTTCATCATGTCAGGCTCCTCCCGAACTGTTGGTTGGTTTGTGGCTTCGCGACATGCGCGGCTCCACATAATCATTCGCAATCGTTTCATCTAGCAAAACGTCATTTCAGTTTTACTAGAGCTGATGTTGGAATTGGTCAAGGATTCTTTTGCCCCGTAGGATTCACACTCCCGTTTCCTGAGCATCAGAGCCTGGAAAATCTCGCAATTCGCGCATTGGTGCAGCATTCATCTGGGTTCGATCTTGCACATATGGCGTCTGAAGCGATCTTCGTCTGACCCGAAGTTAACTGCCACCGATTGAAGCATTTGGTGGAACGTGCGGACCGCAAACTCTCACTCGCTTTGCGTTGATCCGCGAATTTGAGTGGCAGCTTCTTGACAGTATGCGCCAATTGATCCTGACGACAGAATTGGTCAATTTGGGCTCAGCCCCGACCTCGGATGCGACGCAGCATCCCGTGATATGGTGGCATCGTCAACGTCAGGTTGTCGTTGTGGGAGGGCATGGCGGATCGGAGGATCAGTCATGGAAACACCAAACTTACCGGCCATTCGTGCGCTTCGCCCAGCTTGGAACAAAGGGCGCATCGTTGGGCAAAAACGGCCACTGAAACCAAAACACGTCTGGGCAATCCGTGTTCGACTTGAACTCGCCGAGAACCATCGGGACCTGGCGCTGTTCAATATGGCAATCGACAGCAAACTGCGTGGCTGCGATCTCGTGAAGATGAAAGTCGTCGACGTGATGGCGTCCGGCCAGATCAAGGAACGAGCTTCGGTGTTGCAAAGCAAAACGCAGAAGCCGGTTCGTTTTGAAATCTCCGAAGGCACACGCGCCTCGGTTGAAAAGTGGATGGAAGATGAGCTCATGGTCGGCTCGGAGTACCTATGGCCGGGTCGTTTCCATGAACGCTTGCACATCTCGACACGCCAGTACGCCCGGATCGTCCGGGATTGGGTCACGTCGATCGGTCTGGAGGCCAGTGCATACGGAACGCATTCGATGCGGAGGACAAAAGTCACACAGATCTACAAGAAGACCGGCAACCTGCGGGCGGTCCAGCTGCTACTTGGGCACACCAAGATGGACAGCACCGTCCGGTATCTCGGTGTTGAGCTGGAAGATGCGCTTGCGATCGCAGAGGCCATTGAAATCTAACAACTTGGGCCGTCTTCGCGGACGGCCCATACCAGTCACTCAAACATGGTCTAGAATGCTGCAGACGCAGCCCGCTTAGCGGTCGTTCGCAGCACTTGCAAAATTGGAGACTGAGTGGACTCACACATCGCGGACGAACCGGACATTTGATGCCACATCTGCTATTTATCGTATCGAAGACTTTGAGAAGTGACATTTCATGCCCAAAATACTACTTCATCATGTTTCGTATCCCGTCCGGGATGTTGAGGAGTCAGCTTCCTTCTACGAAAGTCTTTTCAACCTGGAACGCCTTGACCGCCCACCATTTTCGACTCCCGGAGTTTGGTTGGCATGTCACGATCGCCAAATTCACCTGGTGCTGAACGATGCTGGAACCTATCGCACCAAATCTTCTCCTGACATTGCCGACGTACACTTTGCATTCTGCACTGACGACTTTGAAGAAATGGTCGATCGCTTGGAGGCGGCTGGATATAGCGAGGATTTGCCAGCGGGTGACAAAAAAAGACTAGTTATTCTGCGTGAAGGTCTCGCCGGGTTCCCACAACTCTATCTGCTTGATCCCGATCTCAACACTATCGAAGTAAACGCAGCTCCAATGCCAGGAGAACCCTGAAACCAACTTGCTGTCTTTACCCCTTTTAGCCTCGAAGCAGACCAAGTCGGGTAAGGAGCTTGGGGCGGCCGCTTTGGCTTAAAACGGCCGCCTGCTAGAATTGTTGCGGATGTCTAGATTATGGCTGTAATCGCGAACACCTTGCAGAAATAGCGCGACTCTGTCGATCCGCGTTTAATCCAACTCGAACCGCAGAACACCCGCGGCGGCTAGTTCATCGTCGAGTTCGTTCGCCGTCAAAAATTCTAGCGCAAGGGCCGCGCTGCTCGGGGGCGTTGTGCTCAAGAATATTGACATATCGATATGAGTCCCAAGCTCCTCCGGTAGGATTGCCGCAGGAACCACCCCCGGTGTTGAAAGCACCGTAGTCAGCGGAGCGACTGCAAGCTCAACTTCCCCGGCGGCGACGGATGCGACTGGCTCGCCACCACCCATGGCTAGGCTCTTGGGTAAAAGCACAGTACTCAGATCCAGCCGCTCGATCAAATCGAGGTAGGTGCGGCCACTTGTGCCTGCACCCGTGTAGGCGATGCTATCGACTTCATGCAAAAGGGCTCTGATAGTCTCCACGTCTTTTCTGATTGAGCCTTCGGTTTTCTCTTTTCGGCCAACGGCAAGGGGCACACGGCCAAAAGCTCGGTGACTGGCTGCATCTGCTTTTCCATCTTTTACGAGCGCCTTAGCGTAAGGGGGATTAGTCAAGCCGATGTCATAAGCTTCATCCGCCGAGATGCGCTCCGGTATCGCGGGGTTTAGATCAACCAACTGAGTGACTGCTGCACCCGTTACCGTTTCCAAGCGCGGAACGAGGTTATTCATGATTGCGCGGATCGCCACCGGTACAAAAATGCGCAGTTCGACTGGCATAGCAGATGATATTTCTGGAGGTGTTTCCCCGCGATTATCCACAGCATGTGCCACCTTCTTGGATCGGCGGACAAGCTACCGTCCCGTAAGAGCAAAACACGCAACAATCGCCGGGTAACGGCTTAAGGACCTTGCCACATGAAGTGCACTCGTAGAACCACTGGCATGCGTCCGTCGGCATGGTTTCCACCTTAGCATGTCCACACTCAGGGCACTTGAGAGTGCTTTCCAGAACGAAAGTCATTTCCGTCAAATCTGAACTCCAATAATTCTAAAACCCGCGAGTTCTGTATTTAATCGGCGCGTACAAACAGACGATGTCAATTTCAGACTGCCGGTTGCAGGTCCAACCTCTTAAGTGACAGTTCGTCATCGCCAGCTTGATCCCAAGTGTGCGCGATAATTTTCCAGTCGTCGTCAGATTTTACGAGAAGATATCCACTCACGTCTTGGCTCACATCCGTGCCGTCTTCCAAAAGCTCCGACACCGCAAGCACGACTGCGATGCTCCCGAACTTAAGTATCTTCATACTCCGCGTTTGCTCTTCAAAAGATTCAAGGTTTTTCCGCGCCACCGCTTCCATACGCTCGATGAATTCATCCAGTGATCGCAATTGCGCCGGTCGAGCTGCTCCGCATAAAATCGCTCCTGGTAAGAAGTCTCCCCGGAAGCGTTCCCAATCCGGCTCTTCCTGATTGTTCCATTTCATGCCTTCGAAGTGATCGCGGACCAAGGCGCGGATTTTTTCTTCATCTGACACGATATCTCCCCCCCAAGTTCAAATAAGTATAATCTAACACATGAATCATACTCGCCAAAACGAGCCAGCCGATGACGCTGGCTTTGGCTCCTTGGGAGCGTTCCACTAGGGCAAAGTGTCCCTGACCGGTGCGCTCAGCCCCCTAACGAGCTAGGCGCCGTACATCTGTCGTACTCCACATTTGCCATCTAAACTAAGTCCGTGGTGGGCTTGAAGCGGGCGTTCTCGGATGTTCGCTGGCACGACTGTTCTGCTTACAAAGAGCTAGGGTCTTCGTTGATGCGCGAACATTTACCGTCTATTCTTTGTGCATGGTTAGCGGCAAATACTTCGACGATCTGTCTGTCAATGATACGTTCGAGACCGGTGGAATCACACTCACCGAGGGCGCGATTGTCGACTTCGCACTTATGCACGACCCCCAGCCTTTCCATGTAAATAAGGTGGCGGCAAAAGGTTCGATTTTCGGCGGGATCATTGCAAGTGGTTTTCAAACCATCGCGCTCACCTTCCGGCTATTTCGTGACACTGGCGTTCTAACCGACACCAACATGGGCGGGCATGGTATGGACGAGGTGCGGTGGCTCGCCCCTGTTTTTCCCGGCGACACGCTTCATGCGCGCGTCACGGTCGAGGTGCTCACGCCGTCGCGTTCAAAACCTGACCGGGGAACCGTCCGGTTCCGCTACCGAACCTACAATCAGGACGAAGTCGAGGTGCTTAGTCTAACTATGGACCACGTAATGGCTCGGCGCGGTGCAGACGGTTCTTCTTGACGTTGCAGTGGTTGGGTTTCCCGAGAATATGGTCGTGATGCGGACAAAGTTGCCCTTTGAGTTGCAAGGCAATTCCGGTATTCATTAAGCAACAACCGTTTGCTGAACTGCCGCGACAGCGATAGCAAACTGCGGCCTCTTGGAAAGAAACTTGTGATCAAGCCTTCTCCAGAACTGCTTGCTATTTCGCGCCGCTGGTACATGAACAACAGCAGTGGTAATCAGATCGCTTTGCCCAATTTTTTGTCCAATAGTGAAAACCTTAGCTTTCTCGGGTCGGCGAGCGGCGAGAACTGGAGCGGACAGGAAGTAAGAGACGCTGTCGCCGCGTATTTTCAAGATAAGCCAGATATTCTGCACATGGAGGAGCTTTTCGCGGAAGCCTTTGAAGCAGGCGACATCGGATGGGCCACCGTCATTAACAAGGTCACTTTAGTGGGCAGGTCCGAAAAACCGTTCGAATTTCGCGAAACGCTGATTTTCGCACTGGAGCAAGGGAGCTGGAAAATCATTAATCGGCACGGCTCTGTGCCAATACCCAATCAAGTCATACTGGGGATGGAGCAGACGTCAATGTCTCAACTGGCCGAGGCAGCGCGTGAGAGTATGTCGTTAGGCCAAACCGAAGGACTTGCTTCAGTCATGTTTACGGATGTCGTGGCATCCTCCGTCATCGCAAACACACTGGGTGACCGCGCGTGGTCTGCGAAGATCAATGCTCATTTTGCGGCATTAAAACAGATCGTTGAAGCAAATGGAGGCCAATTCGTCAAAACACTAGGCGACGGTACGATGTCGTCTTTCGCGTCCGCTCGATCTGCAATGTCGGCAGCAGGTAAAATTCAGCGTGATCTGGCGAACGAAATTGCCGAGCCCCGGCTCGCCGTCAGAGTTGGAATTCACACTGGCGATGTAGTGCAGTCCCATGAGGATTTCTTTGGCTCGGTTGTCAATATTGCCGCTCGTATCGCGGCTGTTGCTAGTCGAGGCGAGGTTCTTGTATCTGACGTGACGCGTGCATTGGTTGGTGATGATCCAAACCTAAAGTTTGAACTTTTGGGCGAATTTGAGCTGCCGGGTCAACAAGGCACAAGCGTTTTGCATGCCATGAATTGGCGATCTTGACCGTCTTAAGTGATGGTCCGCTTCGGGCTCTCAGCGGCCGCTCTGTTGAATTACCACGCGTCTACAAGTTCGTAATGTTTAATTGAACGAGCCTCGACCAGCTCGGCTTCGGCAGGATCGATGTGCGGGCTCTGATAATCGTCTCCGACGAACGCCTTTAGTGACTCTAGACCGTCCCAAATCATCACAAAGCTGAACTCTCTCGGGGAGTCCTTTCTGGAGGCACCGGGAAGAACCTGAACGATGCCTTTCGTCCCTCTCATTAACGGTATCGCCGTCTCGTGGAAGAACTTACTGAACTCATTCTCTTTGCCGGGTCTCACAGTGACCTGAAATATCCGCATGATCATCGATGCGTCCTCCTATTGTGCGGTCCTGAAAGAACAGTTGCATTGATACAGTTCATCGTAGCACGGCCTACGGCTGGTTTCCGCTACGGGCTCACTGCAAACCTCGGTGCAGAAGCAGCACAAGTCCCCGCAGTAAATGCTATCGGCGGGATCGCCGGCACGCGGCGGATCAGAATAGCACCGACCGAATTGCACAGTGATGCTGCCACGCAGGCAATTTTGGCCATGACAGAACCACCCGTTGCCTGTCCGTTAGAAGCCTAAGGCAAGATCAGGACCAAAAGCCCGACGAACCCAAGGATGACGCCCGCGATCCTGCGCGGACCTATTTGTTCGTCAGGAACGAAGATGTATGCAAGCAGCAGCACGAATGTGGGAGAAGAGCCCATAGTGATATCGGCAAAGGCTGAGGCTATCGACATGATCGCCAAGGGTGGTCGAATGGCCTGGCAGAAGGCTACTGGCTATGGCCAAAGATCACGCGGCGAGGCCCAGATCGGGCGTTACAAACAATTCAACGGATCAGTGCTGCTTAGCCGCAAATTGGAGACCCAGACAACCGAAACCAAGATCGCTGTTAAAGCCCTCAACCGCATGACCCATCTCGGTCGAGCAACCTATGAACGTGTCGCATAACGAACCGGGGAAAGAGGCAAATGCGGCCCAAGTGCTATTCGTGCAACGCGGTCCCATCCTGACTATAAGCTCTGAAGTTTTGAGGACTTGCGACAGCCTGTGGGTCTTCTTCCGTTTCCGGAATATGCTGTAACACCGCATGCTCGGCAATTCCACGCGCGTAGAGTTTCCTTGTCCTGCGCGGTGTCTCTCCTCCAACGGCACGAGACTTTCTCTTTGGTTGCTCCAAATACGCGGAGCATCAATCGCAAGGCCAAATAAAGTAGGATGACGCCCAGAAGTATTCCGGCGATGAGCCAAAAATCCGGGCCGCTACTCTGCACTGAAATAGATTTCAAACCGCCTCCAGAAGGACACTTACAACCAGCCAGATTTCCCCATAACTTGGCCGGTATCGATAATGCGTCATCCCCAAAATCGTACCCCTTTAGTGAATGGAAACAACCTTACATTTACTCAGCCCGAAGCGGCGTGTGAGCTTCGCTGCCTTCAACGCTTTTACCAAGCGGGCGCTAAAAAACAGGCTCCAGTACAAGCGCGGATCAACCCACAAATCGGGTCCCTCCAAGGCTATACCTGAAACAACAATGTCGAAGTCTTTGGGTTTCATGCCCCGCTTCATCCAAGTATCTGGTTTATTCCCCATAGGTTTGACCATATTCGACCGATCCGGAACAAACGCCGTTTTTTGTTCACCAAGGGCGAGTGTAAAATACTCGCCTTCAACTGGTGTCACACGGTCGTGTTGGCAAACGTTCAAAGGATAGATTTTCGTTTTTCCCAGTTCTGCTTCGCGAAGTACATTCGCTACCGCGCGAGATACGACTGGACCATATGGCCCATTGAAAATTTCGGGCAGCGCCTGAGGCTTTTTGTTCGGATACATTCCAAAAACTAATTTAGGAAAGGCCTCACGGGATTGAACGATCCAGCCCTGTTTTTGTTGTCTACTGCACCAGCAGTCGGCAAGTTGCTTAAAGCCTGCTCGGAGGTAAAGGGCTTCATCAACGTTGTGTCATACATGACCTGGCTAAACCAGACGCCTTCATTCTCTTCCACTAATCACCCATTCTCAAAAATCGCAAACTGGATCAAATAACAGTAATTAAACAAAACAAAGGACAACGAGTATGTCCGGCGGTGGTGGTACGACGCGCCGAACTCGTACCCCCTCATTGAAATCATAATCCCCATCAAGGCGCGCCGCTCCGCACTGATATTTTCGGAGAGTGTTCAAATTGCGTCCATGAGATGAAAATTGCGTTGGCGCTCCGGCACTCGGAAAGTGCAGTTCAATACTCTGGCGGTTCGATAAAATACTCGTGGGGCGGCGCGCCGAACTCAACAACCCCCTCAAATCCAGATGGAAAAACTGGAACGCTCTAAAATCAACACGCGCCACCCACGAACAGAGGATCGCATTGCGGCAAAATTGTGTCCACATCTCGTTTTGAAACTCACTGTTTGCCCATTGGAAACAAACTTTTTCGGTGAAGTTAGAAATGTTACGGGAATCCCCCAATTTCGGGCATTGCTTGAGTTGGATAGATTGGGATCAGAATAACCACTTGCCCCCTCGTGACGAAGATAGGGGCTGGCCTCGACCCCCTCAGCCAGCCCTTATTCTTGTTCTGGCCGCCCCGGCAGATTGTTTGGAGCAGGAACGTCATTCCGAACCAGCCAGTCACGCATCGCCGCCCAGTAGTCCTGCGACCCAGCTGTGTATCGCCGTGAATGTAAATCGGCTATCTGCTGTTCAAGGGAAGGCCACAAGTGCAGCTTGACCCAAGCGGCGATCCGCGCCTGGGCCAAAGCACATGGGTCGGTCATCATGATGCCGTCAGTGCCAAGAGCGGAGATTGATACATGCTGAAAGGAACGTGCCACTGCGGCGAAGTTGGCTGGACTCTCGATGCTGTGCCGAAGTCGGTCACGGCCTGCAATTGCACAATTTGTCGGCGTTTCGGTGCCCTTTGGGCCTATGGGCACATTGGCTATGACATTCAAACTACCGGGAAAACAAGTACACATCTGCGTCGCGATAGCGGGGATATCCATTTCCACTTTTGCGCCAATTGCGGGTGTGTGACGCACTATGTTGCGTGTTTCTCGGACGAAAACGGCCGCAAACTGTCTGCGGTTAATGTTCGAATGTCTGATCCGTCACCAATCAGTGAGATTCCAATCCGTCACTTCGAGGGGCGCGACAGCTTTCGAGAACTTCCTCGTGACAGCCGAACTGTAAAGGACATGTGGTTTTGACGTGCTTCCAGGCAGCGGACTTTGGAGCCACTGCTGCGAAGGCCCTTTTCGTCGTCGTCCCTCAGAGCGGATGATATGCAAATCGTTCGTTGCGGCGAGAGTGAGAAGTCAGATCCGTTGACCTGAATGCTCCACCCTTTGAGCTTTTCATTCGTCCGCTTTGATTAAGATTTTCCAACGCGGGCCACAGTCGAGCCAAGCCGAAACCTCGCACCCTGGCCCGCATCAGAAAATCTTCATCCGTGCCGACCTCAGAGGCAACGCAGTATTAGCTGTCGCACGGCGAGTTGATACATCGGGGACGGCCCTGAGCGGTCGCTCGCCAAGTCGACCAGCGCTGCGGTGCAGCTTCGCCAAATCTGCCATTCATCCATGTGGTATACGCCTTTAGGCGCATATGAGCGTTATACCTAACTTTCGTATTGTAACACTCGAACATCACGCGAAAGCCATTGGTTGGCTGATTGATCGCAACGCGCGCCTAACGAAGTCTTGGGCTATTGACGGCACGCTCCAGCTCTACGAGGAAAGTGGTTCCTGGGCCGTCATTCTTTTTATAACTGATGCTGCCGTCATGCGCACTCATGATTTGCCTAGAAATGTTCATGCCCAAGCCGGTGCCTCCGATTTTCCGAGTATCTGATGAATCCACCTGTGTGAAACGGTCAAACACCTTTTCGTGGTCCTGTTCGGACAAGCCTATTCCCTCGTCTCGGAACAATACTTTCACCCTGGTATCTTCAATCTCCACCGAGATCAGCACTTTGCTTTTGGCAGGCGAAAACTTAATGGCATTTGACAAAATATTCTCGAAAACCTGCTGAAGCCTGTGTTTGTCGCCGCGCACAACTATCGCTTGATCCGGCAGGGTCGACTTAATGGACACAGCACGTTCGACAGCAAAGGATTTTGTGTCTTCAACTGCGTCGGAAACAACCTGACGTATGTCGAGCAACTCGTGCGCGTACTTCATGAGACCGGACTCAACGCTTTGAAGATCCAAAATTTCGTCTACAAGCTTTAGAAGCTTGATGCAGTTGCGGTTGGCGACATCCAGAACATCCGCTACTTTTTCCGGCAACTCACCCAGCTTGCCTGACTGTGCGAGACCAACTGCCCCCCGGATTGATGTCAGCGGTGTCCTGAGTTCATGGCTCATTGTTGAGATGAATTCAGATTTTGCCTTGTAGGCCATTTTTGATTTTTCATGCTCTTCCTGAAGCAGGTCGAACTGTGCAGAACGCTGTCGGTAAATCCTGAGGTAACCCAACGAACTGTCGACGATAAATGTAAGAACAAAGATGCTTGTGAATAGATGTGCCCAGAGCTCCGATTGAATGGGGGCATCCGTAATCACGATATCCCTGATCGGTATGAACAGAAAGGCAACTCCGAAGCATAAAAGGCGGGTTACCAGAACGTGCAGGACATAGTGGCTGTGCATCGCTGCAAAAAGGGCTGCCGCAAAAAGAAAGAATGAAGCCATGAAATGGCTTGTCGGTCCTTGAATAAATGCAATACCAATCGAGTATGCGATGATCAATGATGTGCTGAGAAGTGTGCTCAGATAAAGCCAGGGTAAAAGACGTCTGGCTGCTTGATGATCTGTGTTTTCTTGCGACGTCACCTTGTTGAAAAGCCAATAATCAAAGAGTTCTGATGCGATTACCAGCACCAGCAGGATTCCCGCAAATTTGTCATCATAGTAGTATGCCGCAAGTGCGAGAGCCGCTGCGAAAATGAGCAACCGCTGCCCTGTCAGATCTATTCCAACCTGACAATAGTCGATCATTTGTCGCATCAAAGGCGACACTTCAGAGTTAACCACGCCACCCGTTTCAGACTCAGGCGGACTGCTCAAGTCAAAACCCCCCTTAATTTCTCAAAGTATACACTTTCTAGGCACTACAGTGCATTAGAACACTCTTTATGGTAGAGAACCGCAATTTGAAAGCAACAAAAACTTATCTCCGTGACGCCACGACAATTTAGGAAGCGAGGACATTCTAAGCGTTTGGAAAGCAATTGAAATTCAAAGCCCGTTCTCAAGCAAGGACTTCAATTGTTTTGGAAGTGCGAAGGGGTCGAACGGTTTCGTTATATACGCCAAAGCACTCTCACTGATGGGGGTGTTCTGAATGCTGGATTCAGCTTTTGCTGTCATAAACACGACAGGCGTATCTCGAAATTCCGGGCGCTTTCGCAGCTCGCAAAGAAGCTCGGGGCCATCCATGTCCGGCATCATCACATCCAAAAGGAAAAGGTCGGGTTGCAGGCTCTTCAGATTATTCAATGCATCTTTTGCAGAACTGAATTGGGTGACTTCAAAGTCGCCGACGAGTTCCAACGACATACGAGTGATAGTCAGAATGTCTTCATCGTCGTCTACATGTACCACTCTTTTTAAGAGACTCATTGCAAATACCTTTTGTTCAAGCGGATTGGGTGCCAATTTCAACAACATCGGACTTCTCAGCAACGGTATTTGCTGCCTCACGGGAAGAAGGAGTATCCTTCTCGAACCTGACCTGAAACGTGCTGCCTACACCGTAAGTACTGGACACAGTAATCTGCCCACCATGCAACTGGACTAAGTCTTTTGTAATCGTAAGGCCAAGTCCTGTTCCTGTCTGGCCTTTCTGATTTGCGTTTACCTGGATGAAGCGATCAAATATCAAATTCAACTGATCGTCCGGTATGCCACGTCCACTGTCTTTGACTGAGACCAAAACCGAGGTACCATCCTGTACGACGGAAACGGCGACATACCCTTTGTCTGTGAACTTTATGCTGTTACTGAGCAAGTTGACGAAAATCTGCCTCAGGCGCAACGGGTCTCCCTCAATTGAAACCGGTTCAACCCGAACCTCCAGCCGAAGCCCTTTCTTTTCGGCTGTAGGGCCCAGCTCTTCGCTCAATTCGGTCAAGAGTCCGTCGAGATGTACGGTTTCCAAGTTTAGTTCAACGTTGCCGGAGCTTAACTTGGCCCAATCCAGAACAGAGTTTATTAAGCCAAGCAGGTGCTTCCCGGAAGCTTCGGACTTTTTAGCCTGATTGACGATTACGCCCGTGAAATCATCCAACAATCGCGACAGCTCGGCATCTGTACCAATCGCATTTTTCAGGGTTTGGTACTGTGGATACAATTCGACCTTTCTAAAAAATGAAATGTATCCCAAAATGACAGTCAAAGGCGCACGCAACTCGTGGTTCATATTGTTGATGAACTCGGTCTTGGTACCAATCGCTTCTTCTGCCGCTTGCAGCGCTTTTTTCAGTTCAGTGATGTCGGTGCGAATCCCGACGGTGCTCCCGTCTCTCATTTGAGATTCTGAAACTTTTAGCCAGCTTCCGCTGGCAAGTTCGATTTCAGTTTGGGCATTGGGGTTGGCATGAAGCTCAAGTCGTTCTGTTATCCATTCCTCTTCGCGCCCTTCCGCCTCTGGGTACTGGCCTTGCCTGACCTCGTCGCGAAGGATTGTTTCGAAAGGTGTCCCAGGTTCGATAAGGTGGCTGGAAACGTTGAAGAAATCACGGTATTTCTGATTGCACAAAAGCAATCTGTCCTGTCTGTCGAAAATGACGAACCCGTCATTAATCGAGTTGATTGCATCGACAAGTCGCCGTCTGGCGTCCGACCGTTCCACGATCAGCCGTCGCGCATAGTTAACTCCAAACAAAGCAATCATAACCAGAACAGCTGTTGTGAGTATCAACACCGGACGATGCGCCGTATCTGGCATCCAACCGCCCGCGGGTGCTTTGGCCAACTCCAACCTGACATCCCCCAGCTCAACTTCGGCCAGTACTGGGGCAGCCGACCATACGGTTTCGGTACCAAAAACGATCTGAGTGCCCAAGTCCGCAATCTCGGTTCGCGCCGACGACGCGTATTCACGCGGCTCGGCTTCCATTCCGGCTTCAGCCAGAAGCCGGTTGAAGTCGAGGACGACATTCCCGACTACATTGTCCGGCCCGGGTCGGGCATTTCGCAATAAAAGTCCCAGCCCACCCTGAAGTAGAGTAATAGGACCGACGATTACAGTTTCTTGACTGTCCAATGCACGTTGCACCGATGCCAATTGTTGGGGGTTGTCGCGATAATCGTATCCAATAAGATCCCGGTTCGGGTCAACCGGGTGGACATCCGTGATGATAAAATCTTGCGAACGCGCGATGTTGATAATGATTGGATTGTTATCGCGAAGCAACTGGGCCAAAGTCTGAAATTCTACTCCAGTCTCGGTCAACTGCGCCACAGAAAGACTCCGCGACATGTGGCTGTAGCTTTCAATAAGCCGCTCCAAGCGAAACTTGGTCAAATTGAGAGACCGTTGAACGGCGGACCGCTCTGCCTCAAGTTTCTGCGCGGTAATCGCCTTGTCCATAAGAATAATGCTCAAACAGCCAAGAAGAATAATCGCAGCGTAAATCAGCGACAACGTCCGCTTTTGTTTTCGCTTTAGTTGTCTCAGCGTTTCTTGTTGCGTGCCCAATGCGACTTCCCAACGTATAGCAGTGTACTTAGTTTTTCCTTGAGCGATACTCTGCACAGTGCGTTCAAAACATGTCTCGAAGAAGCGTTGCTTAGTCTCCGATATTTGCCAAGCGCGCCATCAACTCTTGGGCCCTTGGCTCGATCTGTGCCCAAGCAAGCTGGTTCTTTTTTAAATTAATGTCTATTTCCTCAGCTAGATCGCCAATGGTGGCAAACCCGAGCGACCCGGCCAAACCTGCGATCTTGTGACATTCTCGCCGAACCCGAGCGAGAGCGTCAGAGTTTTCAGCATCAACTTTCAGGTCCTCTGCGGCAGCAGAGAGAGTTTCCAACCGCTCTTGGCACGACATGACGAATTTGGCACGTAGTTGCCTGAGAACCTCGTCCATTTGTCTTGCACCAGTTGTAGTTCCAGACCCAATTGTCATCCTATGTCACCAAGCTCATCCGCGCCTTCAATATACTTTTGAACTTTCAGCAATAACCCCGCCTACTACGGCTGTGGATTCCTTTGTTTTTTGCATAGCTGTGTCGAGTAGCTCAGTCGCCGAAGACAGGTTGACAATTCCCCTGGAACAGGGCGTTCCAACCCTCATAAGAACCGGCATCTGATCCAGGTTGGCGTACCATTCGTTCATGTCTTGCAGCTTCAGTTCGATCTGAGCGGCAACTTCCTCGACCGATATTTCTGGAATACGGCTGACCAATGCCAAAAAGAAACCTGAACCAACGTAGGACACGATCGCATCATTGAACGCCAAAGCTTCGGCGATCACCTCGGCAACGTCAGACATTGTGTCTTGAAAATCCGAGCTGTCGAGAGTTTGGTAAAGCTGCTTCGCGTTGATGACCTGAAACGCAATTGCGACAAGGCTAAACAACCTCATAGTTCCGAGTTTCAGTACGTAGTTCTGCATGGCCAGGTAATCCATGCTGGAGTGATCTATCCGGAGCCGAAACGACTCTTCAAAAGATAACTTATTTGTTGACGTGTTCCGTGCCAGTGCGGCCCGGCGAGCGGCACGCTCGCGGGCCATACCCGAAGCCATTGTCATGCGCCCTTGCAGCTCACGCCGATCGATTGGCTTGGTAAGGTAATCGGTGGCACCAGCGGCAAACGCCCTGTCCACACTTTCGATTTCGGACCGTGCTGTAACCATTACGATCGGAAGCTCAGTTGTACTGGGCTCAACTCTCAGAAGGCGGCAGACCTCAATGCCATCCATGCCGGGCATATCAATATCCAGAAGTATGCAGTCGAATGGGTCGGAAATTTCTCTCACCAGCGAAATCGCGGCAGCTCCGGAGTTCACAGCGTGAACGTCTTCAAACCCGCATGCAGCAAGTTCTGCCGAAATCAATTCGCAAAACAATGGTTCGTCATCAACAACCAAAATCTTCATATTGCTCACATGCTATGCGATTATCAAGGAAACAGCTTCCCGCATAGATAGAAAAACTATACGATCGCTTGGTCAAGCGGATTGTAGACGAAAGTCTTACAATTCCTTTTGAAGGCATCCAAAAAGTTAAGCAGCGTATCTCCGTTGAGAAGGGCGATTTGCAACGTGACGGATGCTTGCCGATGGTTAATCGGAGCGCGGAAAGACCAATCTGAAACTAAGCGAAAATGTTCTATATCCCCGCCTTTCAACCCTCTTCAAGGATAAACAACTCGTGTCGACGATTCTTCGGGTCGCATTCAGGACGTTTATTATCAGGCAATCACCGCGACAGGTGATCTGGCGCAGAGCATGGCTACACCCGAAGCGGATCTGCTACCCGACAAGATCATGACCGCCCTTGGCGAAAGCACTCACGGCTATCTGGTCGAGGTAACCGAGATCGTGGCGCCGCATCTGCCGCAAAGCAGCCTGGCTCGCTGGGATGCCGATCTGAAGGATGCCATTACTGAGCAGCGGGCTGAAGAAGTGGCGGGCAATACGGATGGCTGGTTCTATTCCATGGGCATTGCCAAGTTATCTGCCGTGGATTGGAATAAGCGTGAGGCCGCGCAATCAGGCCGATAGTTCGGCAGCATAACCTTCCCACAGCTTGAACGCGTCGGCTCTGGCATGGCGGTAGGAGAGAGTGGAAAGGCGATAGCGGCGGGGACAAAAGATCGTAGTGATATGGTCGTGGGCGACGAGAAATCGTTGCGCCTGGCGTGGTGACTTGAACCGACCCATCATCTTTTCCCGCTTTCGCGTCGGCCGGTGTGACCCTTCGATCCTGTTGTTGAGCCCCTTGTGCGCCCGATGGTCGGCGTCCGGCGTGATGGCCTTGATCGGCTTGGTATAGCTGCGCAGCTTGTCCGTGATCACGACACGCGGCTCGCCATAGGCTGCAACCAGTCGGCCGAAGAAACGCTTTGCGGCTTTGGCATTGCGGCGAGGCTGGATCAGAATGTCGAGTACATCTCCATTGCCATCGATTGCTCGCCACAGCCAATGTTTCACGCCGTTGATCGGGACGACCACTTCGTCCATATGCCATTTGTCGTGCGGCCGGGGCCGGTCGCGTCGGATACAAGCCGCGAACTGAGACCCGAAACGGTTCACCCAGAGACGAACCGCTTCACGACTGACGATGACGCCACGCTCCGCCAGGAGGTCCTCGACATCCGCCGTGCTGAGAGCAAACCGATGATATGCCCACACCGCATAGGCGATGATTTCGCGAGGAAAACGGAAGCCCTTCAGCCGCGGCAATGAGGTCGGTATGGTCATGGTACCGCGCTATCCGAGAAGGACAACCCAATCAACTTGGCAATGCCTTCGAAGTCATTTGGTGGTGTCCAGGCTTTGCGTGACGGCTCCTTTGATCTTCATCGCGGTGAAGTTGTCGCGATCGTGGGCGGAAATGGTGCCGGAAAATCAACGTTGATGAAGGTTGTGGCTGGGGCCCATGTTCCGGACGGCGGACAGATCATCATCAACGGCAAGGAAGTGTCCCGCGCTGAGCATAGCGTTTCTCATATGCAGGAATGCGGGATCGAAGTTGTCTATCAGGATTTGGCACTGGTTCCCAATATGACGGCGCCCTACAACCTGTTTCTGGGGCGCATCCCCCGCAAATGGGGGATTTTTGTGGATGAACGAAAGATGCGCGAAAAAACCCGTGAAGCCCTCGCGCAGCTCAATGTCACCACCGTTCAGGATTTGTCACAACCAATCTCCTCGATGTCCGGAGGACAACAACAAAGTATCGCGATCGGGCGCGCAATTGCCTGGGGGAGCGACATCGTAATCCTTGACGAACCGACCGCTGCACTTGGACCGAATGAAACAGCGGAGGTCGAGCGATTGGTTGAGGATGTGCGCGACAAGCAGGGCACGTCATTCCTTTTGGTCAGCCACAATCTCGATCAGGTGCGCCGCCTCGCTGACCGTATCGTAGTGACCCATCACGGGGTCACATCGCGTGAATTCAAGCGCGACGAGATTACCTCGGACCGGCTCGTGAAGGCCATAACTCTCGGTGAATGAGGAGAACGACATGACCGAAACAACCGCCTCCGGCCCCTTCCTGACGCCCAAACGCGCGGAAATGTTGCGAGACTATGTGCCGTTCATTGCCATTGTTCTGGTGATCTTGTTGTTCTGGGCGATTTCCGGCGACCGTTTCATGTCGGTGCGCAACTGGACGTTCATCGCGCAGCAAACGCCTGTCTTGATGTTGCTGGCATTTGCACAGTTGATGATCGTGACCACCGGCTCCATTGATATCTCCATCGGATCAAGCCTGGCATTTTCGGCGTTTCTGGGGGCACTTGGAATGCTCTGGTTCGGGGATGTGGGCTTGATCCTGGGAATTGTCGCAGGTGGCCTTGTTGGCATGGTCAACGGCCTGATTATTTCACTGCTCAAGATCCCATCATTTGTGACAACATTGGCGATGCTCATCATTGTGCGGGCCATTGTGATCATCGCGTCAGACGGTACGGCGATCTATATAACGGACGACAGCGTGTCAGGCGGCACCAACATCTCGTCTGTCGCAGCACCCTGGCTTTTATCGATGGGCAAATTCCCCGCGATCTTCATTCTTGCGGCGATTGTCGCGCTGTTTATGTGGGCCTTTTATGAGAAGACTGTTTTTGGTCAACAGTTGCGCGCCGTTGGAGGCAACGAGAAAGTCCTCCGCCTGGTCGGCATCAATGTCACGACGTTCAAGATCAAAGTCTTTGCCGCTGCAGGATTGATGGTGGGGTTGGCGGCTTGCGTCAACCTGGCAAGGGCAGGGGCGGCAACGCCTCAGGCGGGTCTGATGATTGAGCTCGACGCAATTGCCGCAGATGCGCTTGGTGGTACACCGCTGACAGGTGGCTATGGCAGTGTAGTCAAGACGATCATCGGGGCATTGACCCTGACAATCGTCCGCAACGGGCTAACAATCGCGGGTGTGCCACCATCATGGAGTCAGGTCGCCCTGGGTGTATTGCTGATTGCGGCCATCGCTATTTCGCTGAACAGAAGCAAGGTAGACGTGGTGAAGTGACAGCAAATGACATCGTGGTGTGGCTGCCGGAGCTGTGCGCCACGGTGCCGAGGCATTGAATGTTGGCAGTGCTGCTGTCTACAATTGCAACTGCTCAACGCCATGCGCAGCATCTGAAACGTGTAACCGTGGGGTAAGGCGTAGGTTGATTGCATTTACCAGCGCACCTATCGTGCCAGAGGTCTAACATCACGTGTTCCATAGCGTTGGAGTGATCCCCGGATGAACATGTTCGAACTTCGCGTACCCTTCTTTCTTCCGCTCTGGCGGCGGGTTGCCGTCACACTCTTGAGCGCTGGATGGGCGATCCTGGAGCTTGTAATCGGGAACTTATTCTGGGCCATTCTGTTTGGCGCGATTGGAGCCATCGCGACCTGGCAGTTTTTCCTTTCTGGTTGGCCCGACGAGGCGTCAGATCAAGACAACACTCCTGGCTCGTAAGCGCTTTCAGTTCTTTCGTGCTGCCCATTGAAATTGCTGAGACTGTAGTCGCAACAAAATCAATTACTTGGAGGTTTGAATTTCTGAGGTTCTGGAATTCATGATTTTCTGGATGAGCAACCGGGAAGCAGCTCTCAAAGAAACTTGCGACAGAACCAGATCAACATCCTTCAAATGCTCTGATGTCTGATGCATGTCAGCCTCCGTTCCAGGCGTTTTGAGATGCAAGTCCGGCGGATACTATGGTGAATAAAAATTTCCTGGCAAGACCAGCTACACAAAACGGTCGCTCTTATGTCATGGTTGGTTCAAACACCACAAGCGATCAAGAGGACCGCGATGGCGCAGGCGGAAACCACCGATGAAAAAGCGATCCTGTCGCAGGATCCGCATAAGGTTCGGGACATTGGTGAGAAGAATCTGGAAACCGCAATCGGACGCGAAATTAGGGCGTTGCGATTGCAGCAGGGGATCACGATAGCCGAATTATCCGCTCTGACTGGCCTGTCGATCAGCATGCTGTCCAAAATCGAGAACGGGGCGACCTCACCGTCGCTGACCACGCTGCAATCTTTAGCAGATGCGCTTAGCACGCCGATTACCTCTTTTTTTCGCCGCTATGAAGAAACCCGAAACGCAGTGCATACCAAAGCGGGTGAGGGGGTCGAAACCGAGCGGGCGGGCACACGGGCCGGGCATCAGTATAACCTTCTGGGCCATCTTGGGGCTAATGCCAGTGGCGTGGTGGTCGAGCCCTATCTGATCACGTTAACCGAGGAATCTGACCGGTTCCCGACATTCCAGCATGACGGGATCGAGATGCTTTATATGCTCGAAGGTGAGGTGGATTATCGCCACGGCGACAGCATTTATGCCCTGAAGCCCGGTGACACGCTTTTCTTTGATGCCGACGCGCCGCACGGGCCAGAAGTTCTGGTGAAGCTGCCAGCGAAATACCTGTCGATCATTTCTTATCGGCAGACCAGCTAAGTCTTGCCTATTGTTCTTCGAGCCGGGCGGCCATCGGTCCTAGCGGTTGGCGGATGTGAGTGTCTCGCGCGATAGTTTCCCCACATGAATATTTATTTCTTATAGTTGTTTTTCTCGCCTCGCGCTGTTAGCGTCGGGCTCGATGAAATTTCATAGGGCAAAAGCTGATGTGTGGAATTGTCGGTCTGTTTCTCAAGGACAAGACATTGGAGCCCAAGCTGGGCTCGATGCTGACGGATATGCTGGTCACAATGACCGACCGGGGCCCGGACAGCGCAGGGATCGCAATCTATGGGGCCGAGGCCGCCGGGGCCGCGAAGCTGACAGTGCAGTCGGACAAGCCTGAGGAGGACTTCGCCGCGCTTGCCGCTGATCTGGGGGCGGCGATCGAGGCGCAGGTTACTCTGCAGGCCAACGACACGCATGCGATTCTGGAACTGGACAGCACGAAGGTGGAACAGGCCCGCCAAGCGGTGCGCGATCTGCGTCCCGGTCTGCGCGTGATGTCAGACGGTGCCGCGATTGAGATCTACAAAGAGGTCGGCCTGCCCAAAGACGTGGCAGATCGCTTCAACCTGTCGACCATGGGCGGCAGCCACGGGATCGGTCATACGCGCATGGCAACGGAATCCGCTGTGACCACGGAAGGCGCGCACCCGTTCAACACCGGCGCGGATCAGTGTTTGGTTCACAATGGATCGCTGTCGAACCACAATGCACTGCGCCGCAAGCTCAAGCGCGAAGGCGTGCGGGTTGAGTCGATGAACGACACCGAAGTGGGCGCGGCGTACCTGACCTGGAGGATGCAGAACGGCGCGACTCTGGGTGAGGCGCTGGAAAGCAGCTTGGAGGATCTCGACGGGTTCTTCACATTCGTGGTCGGCACAAAGGATGGGTTCGGCGTGGTGCGCGATCCCATCGCTTGCAAACCTGCGGTTATGGCCGAGACTGATCAATACGTGGCCTTTGGCAGCGAATACCGCGCGCTAGTAAACCTGCCGGGCATCGAAGACGCCAAGGTCTGGGAACCCGAACCCGCAACCGTCTATTTCTGGAGCCACTGAGATGCAGACCTATGATGTTGCAGAAAACGGCCTGCGGGGTTTGAACTCGACCCTTCAGGCGCAAAGCGCCGAGACCAACCAGACCAATTGGGAAGTGCAGAACCCCAAGGGCAACCACGCCATCGCCGTGGGTCTGGACGCGCCGATTGAGGTCACCGTCAAAGGCTCGACTGGTTACTACTGTGCGGGCATGAACCAGCAGGCGACCATCAAGGTCGAAGGCTCGGTCGGGCCGGGAGTGGCCGAAAACATGATGTCTGGCACCGTTGTCGTGGAAGGCGACGCCAGCCAATATGCGGGCGCGACCGGGCATGGTGGGCTTCTGGTGATCAAAGGCAATGCCAGCTCGCGCTGCGGGATTTCGATGAAAGGCATCGACATCGTTGTGCACGGCAATATCGGCCATATGTCCGCGTTCATGGCACAAGCAGGCAATTTGGTTGTGTGCGGCGATGCAGGCGATGCGCTTGGAGACTCGCTGTACGAAGCACGGCTGTTTGTGCGTGGCTCGGTCAAGAGCCTGGGCGCGGATTGCATCGAGAAAGAGATGCGGCCTGAGCATATCGAAATCCTGACCGACCTGCTGGAACGCGCGGGCTCGGACGCCAAGCCCGAAGAGTTCAAGCGCTATGGCTCGGCGCGTCAGCTCTATAACTTCGACGTCGACAACGCAGCCGCGTACTGAGGACATGGGAATGAAAGACACGGATCAGACCATCCCCCGCACCTTGCCGATTCAGTCGGCGACCTTTACAAATCCGATCAACGCGGAAATCCGACGGGCGGCGGCCACAGGTATCTACGACATTCGTGGTGGCGGTGCGAAACGCAAGGTGCCGCATTTCGACGACCTGCTGTTTCTGGGGGCGTCCGTCTCGCGTTATCCGCTGGAAGGGTACCGTGAGCGTTGCGATACCTCGGTGACGCTGGGCACACGCTTTGCCAAGAAGCCCATCGAGTTAGATATTCCTGTCACCATTGCAGGCATGAGCTTTGGCGCTTTGTCCGGTCCTGCAAAAGAGGCTCTGGGCCGTGGCGCATCGGCGGCTGGAACGTCCACCACCACTGGTGACGGTGGCATGACACCCGAAGAGCGCGGGCATTCTTCGAAGCTGGTCTATCAGTATTTGCCGTCGCGCTATGGCATGAACCCCAATGATCTGCGCAAGGCGGATGCGATTGAGATCGTTGTAGGGCAGGGGGCCAAACCCGGCGGCGGCGGCATGCTGCTGGGTCAGAAGATCAGCGACCGCGTGGCTGAAATGCGTACCTTGCCCAAAGGGATTGACCAGCGTTCGGCCTGTCGTCACCCGGACTGGACCGGGCCGGATGATCTGGAGATCAAGATCCTCGAACTGCGTGAGATCACCGGCTGGCAGGTGCCGATCTATGTGAAGGTCGGCGCGACGCGGCCCTATTATGACACTGCGCTGGCGGTGAAAGCCGGGGCCGATGTCGTGGTGATGGACGGGATGCAGGGCGGCACCGCTGCCACGCAGGACGTGTTCATCGAACATGTCGGCATTCCGACGCTGGCCTGTATCCGCCCTGCTGTTCAGGCGTTGCAGGACCTGGGTGTGCACCGCGAGGTGCAACTGGTGATCTCGGGCGGTATCCGCACCGGGGCCGATGTGGCCAAGGCGATGGCATTGGGCGCGGACGCGGTGGCCATCGGTACGGCTGCACTGATCGCTTTGGGCGACAATGACCCGAAATGGGAGGCCGAGTATCAGAAGCTGGGCACCACAACCGGGGCCTATGACGATTGGCACGAAGGGAAGGACCCTGCGGGCATCACCACGCAGAATCCGGAACTGGCTGCACGCTTGGACCCGGTCGAGGCGGGTCGTCGGCTGAGCAACTACCTGAAGGTCATGACGCTCGAGGCGCAAACTATCGCGCGCGCCTGTGGTCACAATCACCTGCACAATCTGGAGCCCGAGGACCTCTGCGCCTTGACGATGGAGGCGGCTGCGATGGCCAAAGTGCCGTTGGCGGGCACCGATTGGTATCCGGGCAAAGCCGTGTTCTGAACTGCAAACAATACGAAGGCGCGGCCCAAAAGGGCGGCGCCTTTCTTCTTTGAACCAACTGGGAAAGGGAAGGTGACCATGACAACAGATCTGGCAGCTTTCGCCAAGGAAAAAGGCGTCAAGTATTTCATGATTTCGTTCACCGATCTGTTCGGTGGGCAGCGGGCCAAATTGGTTCCTGCGCAAGCGATTGCCGACATGCAAGAGGAAGGGGCGGGTTTCGCGGGCTTCGCCACCTATCTCGACATGACCCCGGCGCATCCCGACATGCTGGCTGTGCCTGACCCGTCTTCGGTCATCCAACTGCCGTGGAAACCCGAGGTCGCCTGGGTTGCGGGCAATTGCGTTATGGAAGGCAAGGACGTCGCCCAGGCCCCGCGCAATGTTCTGCGACGCCTGATTGGCGAGGCTGCCGAGATGGGGATGCATGTCAAAACCGGTATCGAGGCTGAATTCTTCCTGCTGACCCCCGATGGCGAGCAGATCAGTGATCCATTCGATACGGCTGAGAAGCCCTGTTATGACCAGCAGGCGGTGATGCGCCGCTATGATGTGGTGCGTGAGATCTGCGATTACATGCTTGATTTCGGCTGGGGCCCGTACCAGAACGACCACGAGGACGCCAACGGCCAGTTCGAGATGAACTGGGAGTTTGATGATGTTCTGAAGACCGCCGACAAACACTCCTTCTTCAAGTTCATGACCAAATCGGTGGCCGAGAAGCACGGCTTCCGCGCTACTTTTATGCCTAAGCCGGTCGAAGGTCTGACGGGCAATGGCTGCCATGCCCATATCTCGGTTTGGGATGCGCCGGGTGCGGACGCGAAGACCAACGTATTTGCAGGTGAAGGCGACGGTCCGACCGGTGAGGTGGGCCTGAGCGAGAAGGGCAAGCATTTCCTCGGCGGGATCATGAAACATGCAAGCGCGCTGGCAGCGATCACCAATCCGACGGTGAACAGTTACAAGCGCATTAACGCGCCGCGCACCATGTCGGGGGCCACATGGGCGCCCAATACGGTCACATGGACCGGCAACAACCGCACCCATATGGTGCGGGTCCCCGGACCGGGCCGGTTCGAACTGCGTCTACCCGATGGGGCCACCAACCCCTACCTGTTGCAGGCGGTCATCATCGCCGCCGGTCTGTCGGGCATCCGGTCCGAGGCTGATCCGGGCAAACGCTGGGATATCGACATGTATGCCGAAGGGCACACTGTCACCGATGCGCCCAAGCTGCCGCTGAACATGCTGGACGCGCTGCGCGAATATGACAAGGATGCAGGGTTGAAGGCTGCTATGGGGGAGGAATTCTCGGCCGCTTACCTGAAGATGAAGAATCAGGAGTGGATGTCTTTTACAAACCACTTTTCGCGTTGGGAAAAAGAACACACATTGGATGTCTAACTGTTTGATCCCATCGCGTTGTTTTAGGATGTTCTGGCCCCGCCAAGTGGGAAGAGTTTGAGCATTACAGGCTGAAAAATAGAAAGGAGCTGGCATGCGGTTTTTGATATCCCTCATATTCATTGGTGTTCTCGCAACCGCTGCGAGTTCTGACGTGACCAGTCGAAATGGCGGTCCAAGCAACAGTCAAATGCTCTCAAAAGGTAGCGACGGAGGCGTTGACGGCGTTGCTTTCTTTCGCCCAGTCTTAAGCGGAGTATTGTATCGCTCTGGTTTCAAAGGTGGCGATAAGGATCGAACGGGCCTGAGTGAAGGTCAACGCGAAACTTTGTGTGATGAAGGGTTTTCAACCGGGTTTTATGCCGACTTTGGCAAAAACACTGAATACGGTCGCACTAGTTGTGGAAACGGATCCTTTGACTATCAGAGCGCCAGATCCTCCCGTCCCAGTGCCGTCATGGCGTCCATACATGAGGTGATTGAAAACCCTAGAAAGGGTCCTGTTCTGGTGCACTGCATGTGGGGCGTTCATTCCTCGGGAGCATTGTCGGCAATGGCGCTCGTTCAGTTTTGCGGTTGGACGGAAGAAAGGGCCAAGGATTATTGGAATGATGCCCGTAACGGTGCCCCATGTTCAGGCGGGTGTGACCAGTGGATTGACTCAAAGTTCTCCAAATTCAGTGTCGACCCCAATTTGACGATTTCTACCGAACAACAGGCAGCGATTTGCCCCAAATGATATCGGGAGGAGTATCCAAATGAGGTTCAATCTTCTGGGGTCACTGGCTTTCATTGCACCCACTGCCTTGTGGGCGAGCGACGATGTCCTCGGTGAAGCCACGACATTTGAGAGTCCCAACGGCGTTACGGAACGCTGCATTCGGATCGAAAAAGTTCCAACGGGCGCGTATCAAAAAAGCGATCTTGAGGAAGAGACAGCCTATTGCGAGATCGATTTCTATGCCTCCGAAATTGCCATTTGCCCAAAAACCTGGAGCACCAGCCCAGGAATGGCCGTCTACGATATTTCGGAAGGTCCCTACGTGGGGAAGCGCTCTGAATTCGAGAGAAACGCTTGCAAAGAGGGGAAGGCGGCGAAAGATCTAGCCAAGGACAGGGTGGCCAAATTAAAATCCACCATGAACCAAAAGGGCACCAGTGGAACCTTTTCCACCTCGTCGCTGCTTTACTATCATTTCTCCAGATATTTCGACGCGACTGTAAAAGTTCCAGTCGCCGTTTGGCGAAGCATGGACGCCCGGACCCATTTTTCCGAGGTTGCAGAGCCTGGCCTTGCGATTTCTGGCGGCTCTCATGGCGGGCGCATGAACCACGAAGGCTGGCGGGTCTTCGCGGCTGCGGATGCCGACCCAAACTCATACCAACCAACCGATGATCTGTTCACCTCGGATCGAACGCAAATATACGGTGTACTGCTTGATAGTCCTGGGCATCGATACGGTTCGGAAATCAACGGCACCCGCAAGTCTGGATGGGGGAAAGGCCAAAACCGTGATTTCCAGGAAACGCCTGCTTTCTTGGCTTTGCGTTCCTCAAAACCCCTGCCAGAGGCTATTGCAGAGGGCGTTAAAGAAGGCCGAAAGGACCGGCAGATCAACAAGGATCTCGGTCCTGATGTCAGTGATCAACAGATGACATTTTGGATGCAAGAACTTACCGAGATTGTTCTCCTAGATTTCATCTTTAGCCAGCAGGACCGCGTGGGAAACATAGACTTCACACCCTATTGGTATTGGGTCGAAGACGGAGAACTGAAGCGTAAGAAAGCCAAGCACCATGAGCCAAACGATGGAGATGTTCCTGCCGAGGCGTTATTGATCCGTCGCAGCAATCTAAACGACAACGATGCTGGTGGGCGGGTAGCGTATGCCAACTTCGCGAAGTCCACTCAAATGCTGGAGAAAATGCGACACTTCTCTCCAAGTACGTATCGGCGCTTGGTTTCTTTGAATAATGATCTTAAATCTCAAGGTCCCGTCTACGGCTGGCTGTCGCAGAGCCTTGGGTTGTCAGATAGGCAGATTGCACAAGTTGTAAAAAACACCCAGCTGGCAACGTCCATCCTCCAGGACAATTGTTCAAATGGCGATTTGATGTTCGACTTGAATCCTGTCGCATTCTTTTTGAGAAACGACACCGAGGTAGAGGCTGTGGACTGTAGTGACCCATAAGCGTTCTGCCCCTATTGCGGCGTTCATTTGGACCGCTCTGCTCGCCAGCAAAGCGGTGGCATTGGATGTTATCGTCATATCGGATCTGAACGGAAGTTATGGGTCGGTACGATACGATGCCCGCGTCGGCAAAGCGATTGAGCGCATAATCGAGATCGATCCCGATCTGGTGATTTCGACGGGCGATATGGTTGCGGGACAGCGCATTCCCAACTTGTCAGACAAACAGGTCAGAGAGATGTGGAAGGCTTTTCACGAGGCCGTGTCAGATCCTTTGGAGGCCGCTGGAATTCCATTTGCGGTCACGCCCGGAAACCATGACGCCTCTGCCTACCGTGGGTTCGAGCGTGAAAGAAAAATATACGCAGAGGAATGGACACCAAGAAAGCCAGACGTCGACTTCCTAGTTTCAGATGACTACCCGTTCTTTTACGCATTTGAGATGCAGGGCATTACGTTTGCGTCGCTGGATGCAACGACCCTAGGACCCCTATCCGGTGACCAGCAGGACCGGTTACAGGAATTGGGTGCAGACGGAGACCCGATTGTCACTTTCAGTCACCTCCCACTTTGGCCGTTCGCGATCCAGCGCGAACGCGAAATCATCGGTGACCCAACACTTGAAAAAATCTATTTGGAAAGCGGTGTCGTTCTGCATCTGTCAGGCCACCATCATGCCTTCTATCCCGGTTGGAAAGACGGTGTAGCTTACGTCTCTCAAGCTTGTTTGGGAGGTGGTCCGCGGCGGCTAATTGGCGATATTGCCAGATCACCTCACAGCTTCACTCATGTTACGTTCCAGTTGAATGGAGAGTTTGAGATAGCAGTATATCGAGGGCCTGATTTCGAAAGGTCGGTGGACTTCAAGTCGCTTCCGAAAGAAATCAGATCCCCCAATGCCGTGTTGAAACGATTGGACCTTGTGAAATGACTAGAAGTTGAGTTTCAGCTCAACTTTTTCAGGCACCAAATCGTTTATCATCTCTTCGATCCGGGCTTCCGAAAGTCCACCCGAGGTGATGAAAAGCAAAGAAACGCGAGATTTGCCCGGAACGTGGTGTTCTCTGACCAGCTTCCAGCCAGCGTCTGCGGCCATGGTTTCAATGGCTCCGCTGACTTTCAATGAGTGCTCTTCGTCTGAAGCCTTGAGCGAAATCTCCACGCCCTTGTTTTGTCCACCGAGCCAAATGAAACACCAACATACAACCGCCACCAGTGTGGCCATTAAGGGCAAGCCCAGCCCTACAGCGAGCCCAAGCACGGTCACAATAATCATTTCCACCGTGTCGACCGGGTCATCCATATTTGATCGGAACCTCAACAGGGCTCCTATTCCAAAGATCACGAACCCGATCATTGATCCGTGCTGGACTACCAAGAATCCAACCGCCATGCCGACAAGCGCGTATAAGAAGAACAGCCTCGGCATCATGATATCACTGACACTTCTGCGGGCTCTCCGCCTCACAGGGTGATAAACGATCAGTCCAGTCAATATGACAGTTACGATGACGTCGAGAGTAAAGAAATACAGTTCCTGTTTGCCCCGAAACTGTATCCAACGTCGCTCGATAAGTATTTCTGACTCCGAAGTACCGGCCAACATGGTCGCAGGGTCGACTTGTGACACCGCAGCGCCTGGCAACAGCACCATCAATAGCACGGCCATAAGTGGGAACGTCTTGTTCAACTTAACTTCCTTCCTGCTCACGTCAAAGGCTTACGCTTCTTCAAATGCATATCGTGCCCCATTCAATTCAATCGCAACAGGCGGGATCAGGTAAAGAGATTTCCGTGCATTCTTAGGACATCGCATCCGGACTGTGATACGAACGCTGATACGTGGATATGGTCCAAGCGCGAGAAAATCCAATGTCAGAACACAAGTTGCTTCGGTCGAAACTTGGGTTTTCACGGTGCTTCATCAAACTTGGGACACTGGCTTCATTTGCAAGCGCTACTGTTGCATTTCTGGCATGGAGCGAGCTCGCCCATGCCGAGAGTCCTGGCTTGACACTCGTCGACTCCTTCAAGGTGGCGGATAAATCGGAAGGCTTCTCGGAGCCTTCCGGATTGTCTCTGTCCAACGCTGAGGGCTTCTTGTGGTCAGTCAGCGACGCTGAACCTAAACTGCACCTACTTGGAATAGACGGGGCATTGGGAAACTCTTTCAAGCTGCCTTCATTGACGGGATCAGATCTGGAGGGCGTTGCATCACGAAAAGATGGGTCTGTTTTAGTACTTCAGGAAACTGATCGATCAATTCTAGTCGTTCACCCGACTGACCCCATTCAACTAACGACAATCCCTCTCACATCTCTCAAAGGCTACTCGGACGCCGCTGAATTGCTCGTCGGTAACCCTTTGAACAAGGGACCTGAGGGCATCGCCGTCGACCTGGAATCCGGGCGGGTCTTCATTGGCATTGAGGGACAACCAAGGTTGTTAATGGTCGTATCACCAGAGCTAGACGAAATTGTTGAGATCATTCCTTTAGCCCGCGATGCAGGTTTTATCTCCGAGCGTGTAGATGATGACGAACTGGATTTGAGCGGCCTGGCTTGGTCCCCGTCCTCACGTTCTCTTTGGATTGTGAGTGACAAAGGACGTCAAATCTTCGTCTACAATCCAGAGTCCAAGTCCGTGAAGCCTATCCGCTTGACGTTCACAGAAGATGGCAAACAAAAGGAAGTTAAACATCCCGAAGGGATCGCCCTCGATGAGACCAGAGGGCTTCTCTATATCCTGACAGACGACGCCAAGAAATCGCGGCTTTATGTTTTTAATATCCCCAAATTTTGATCGCTAGAGAATGACGCTCACATTGCCACGATAGCTTCCGCAAGTTGTTGCAGCTAACTTACCACTCCTCTTCGTTGCTCCACCCTAATCAGAACCGAACACTTAAGTTTGCACCGAGGCCATGCTCTTGGCCGATGGAACGAACTGAGTAACCATACCCTGCCGTTAGTCTTGCCAGATCAGAAATCTGATAGCCCAGTCCAAGCCCAAGAACGAAACCATTGGCGCCTCGGTTTTGTCCGACTTGCGTGAATGTCCCAAATATCGGGCTCGTGACAGTGATTTCGTGTTCACTGTCCTTGTTGGCAAAAAAATCATACTCGTAACGAGCAAAGGCGATTGGAGTTAGCAAACCATTCTCTGTCAAGAAATCCCGCTGGTAGTCAATTCCAATAGAAGCGACCAGCGATTCTGCGTTCGCTTTTTCAATCGAGTAATTGAAATCACCACCGCCAGTCTCTGTGCCTGAACCTTGTTGGATACGCCCGTAGTTCAATCCGAAAACCGTAGAAACCCTTGCACCGCTCTCCAGGTTAAACAACTTCCGTGCCTGGATACCGGCGTGGATTCCCTCTTGGTCCAAATCCGATTTAGCCTCGCCCCCCGTAAAGCCATCAACAGAAGGGTTGTTCCGCTTGGCATCAGTTTCACCGAACATGTAACCGATCAGTCCGGAGAACTCCCAAGTTCCGGTTGTTGTACGCCCATACACGCCCACATGATAGCTGTCGGTCGAAAAGTCTTGATCGACTTGATCGTGTTCATCCATGGAGGATGTCCCAAAACCTGCGTACACGCCGACCACACCTCTATCGGTGCTTGCGACATCCGCTCCGACCAAAATCGTGCCCAGCGAATAGTCGAATGTCCCAAGGCCATTGCTTCCATCAACGTCCCCGCTCACATAGGCCGTGTCGATCCACCAGCGCCGATCAGAGCAGTCAATTGCGCCACTCGGGCTCTGGGCCGAGTCGATTTCGCCTGCTGCAACGGGTTGATCCGCATTGCTGAAGCCAACCGCTTGATACTTGCGGCAGTCAGCGTGGCTCAGCACAGCGTTGGTTATCAGGTCAAGTTGCTCAAGCCCAACGGTCAAATTGGAGGAATAGGGTTCTGCGTGCACACGGTTAAACCCAGCCAAGCCTGAATTGGTAAGCGTGTTAACGGTGTTGCCCAAGGTTGAGCCATTGGTCAGATTAGTTCCAGGTGACGTGTTTGTAGTGTTGGCCACCGCACCAGCAAGGTTGCTTGCATTGGGAGATCCAACAACTGATGGATGTTGTGGCAAACTCGAGACGGGGAGGGTCGAAAACGCAATATCAATTCTACCGTCCGCGGTTGGCGTGTTTGAGATACTCAGACTGGATAGGGCGGGCAGAGATCCTCCGGCAACAAGAGTTGGGGAGTTTCCATCAAAACTCGAGGCTTGAAAAACCGTATAGTCGTTGCCAGCAGCATAGTCCTGCGCAGTCAGGCCGGGACGAGCGGCTTCGACTTGTATGGTGGCGTTGTTGATGCCAGTGACTGCGTCTGTTGACGAAACCAGATCCGCATTTTGTGCCGCTGCGGGGTCGACTTCCGACAAAATCGTCGACCCCGCATCGAAGGAAATTGCACTAGTAAAATTCAACGTTCCAATCGAGGAGCCTGGTGAAAGAACAGCGCCATTTCTCACGTTGAAATTGAATGCGTTCACGGTGCCGTTGCCGGCCAGAGTACCAAAGTTATCAAAATCGACCGTGGTTAAGCTGCTGGACGCGTCAAGCCGAAGTGTTGAACCAGCACCGATCACCATATTGCTGGTGGCCGTCATTGAACTGTTGGTCAGTGTAAAATCAGACGCTTGAGCAAATCTTGTCTGAATGTTGATCACACCAAACGCGATTTCCGTCGCGTTTGTTACTGTCAAGTTATCGTAAGTTAACGGCGTGTCTGATTGGAAATACACCTCGGTAGGGTCAACGTCTCCACCATTGGCGGGTGCGAATGTCATCGACCTTCCCGAACCAATCGAAGTCCCTACAATATTGACTCGTAATCTGCCGTTGATTTGCGTCGTCAGGGCCTCCCGTGAAACAAAGTCGCCGGTCCCCGCCGCGACATCGACGTTCAACAAAGTCAGTACCGATGCTCTGTCTGGATTTTGACTTTGCCCCGGGACATACAACTCTATTTTACCAGAGGACGTGATAGAGGAGTTTCCAATTGTAAGTCCTGTAATGGGTCCGTTTGGAATTGGCAGGCAGGTTTTCACAGTAGAAGATATCGTCTGCCCGCTAAGAATGGTCTCTGTTCCAGCAGTGTATTCTTGACGCGGAGCACCAACTTCAGCGCAAGATTGCGAACTTTGGGCCTGGGCAATGCCGGGCAGTAAGAAGTACGCCAAGGCTCCGAGTGTGAGCTTAGTGAAAAGTGCGCGATCAACGTACGGCGCTACGCTTGCCTGAACTCGATCCTTTGTTTCCATAAGCTCTCCCCACTAACTTCACAGACGCGGCCACAACCTTTTGCGATGATCCGGAGGATATTTGAGCACAAAAAAATATTCGAATGAAAGACCGCTATGGCAAATGGTTTTTGATGGGGGCCGCGGTGCAACAGTGCCGCTTGAAGATTATTCGCCTCGCGATAGAATTTACTCACGAAACTGCAAGAACTCTGCCCGGAGTATTCGCGCATGCAGAAAGCACACCAGTTATGTCCGTCTGCTGCGACGAAGCGCTTAAAGCGGTCGTTCAATCAAAGTGCAACGAGTTGTCGAATGCCGGTGTTCGAACTAAGGATTGGGCGGATGATGTTTGCGCCCAACTGTCACGCGTCGCGGCGAACTGCAGATGTACTCTTCTGCAGGGAAAGGAGCCCCAAGGTGGAAGTGCGGAAAGTTGGACTGGATATCGGTTTCGCCACGCTCAAAGGCTCGTCCACGGCGGTCAATTCCCAGCGCTTAGCCTGCAACTCCGGCGTGTCGAAATCTCGGATCATGGAAGCGTCTGAAGGCATAGTCTGCTGCGGAAATGGTGCCGCAGAGAAGGTCATCGACAACGCTTTCGTGAGAGAGCCAGACGACCCTTGGAGTGTCAGCGTTGCTTTTGATGGCGATACCATTCGCGCGATGACGTCGCACAGCTTTTTCGATCACAGGCGCCGACAGGGTTCCAGTTCGGGCTGTTTGGCGAAGAACGGTCGAAATTCCTTGTCTTCAGTGATGGTGACGAAACTAAATCGAATTCGGTGACAACACCGGCGAACCACGCAGCGGAACCTTAGGTACATGATGGAGAATCGAAAAATGGAGACTAAGATAGCCAGAAAGAGCAACCGCGACGATGCCCGGAAATGGGCGTTCTTTCTCTGTGCAATCTTGACGGCATTCAACACTGGCCAACCGCCTGATGAGTTTCCTTTAAGACTAGTTCACGAAGTCGCCGGGAGAGCGCTACCGCATTCAGCTCTCAGGAACCCATCCGCATAAAGTGTAGATCTGGTAAGTGGAGGTTTCTTCGTCTGGTGAGTTTACAACCAGCAGCCTATTTTTCTCAAGCGGGGTTAAGAGCTGGCGGTAAGAATAGGTTGCACCGTCAAATGAGCAGGCCAGATCAACGATTTGCACCGCGGTTCCGCGAAGAGCCTGAACTTGAGCGTAAGCACAAGACCCGTCGTCCGATTTGCGCCCCTCGTCGTCATAGATGACGTATCCGGCACGAAGGTCCCCATATTCCTCCGAAATCCGCGCGCCTTCCGCGCACGAAAGACCTTCCGGGACATAGAGTCCAGAAAAATGAACCTTTTCGGCCACTACAATCGATGAACTCAAGCCATACAAGATAGTGGCAAGTTGTACCGTAGATTTGGAAACCATGCGGTTATATCGCGCGCGAGGTCAGTGTGGGTCAAGGCGATTCCGTGTAACGCACAACTCAATCGCGCGCGTTGTTAGCACTTCCCTAAAGGCTATCGTTTGGGCCACGACCAAGGTATGGGTTCCGCCGCTTCGACAAAGGTTTCCCCAGTGGCTTTGCCGAGGTGATGCGTGAGCGCATTACCCTTGCTCAAAGCTTTGGCTAACGCTCGGTTGTGAGAAACGACGATGATCTGACTTCGCGCGGAGGCTTCTTTGATCAACCGAGCTAGAGGTGGGATTAAGTCAGGATGCAGGCTTGTTTCGGGCTCATTTAGGACCATCAGGCTAGGAGGTCGTGGCGTCAGTAAGGCCGCCACGAGGAGCAGGTATCGCAGGGTCCCATCCGACAATTCCGCAGTGCTGAGCGGGCGCAGCAACCCGTGCTGTTTCATTGTGAGGCTGAATAACCCATCTTTCGCATGAACCTCAATTGAACTTCCCGGAAATGCGTCCATGACGGTCTTTTCAAGTGTTGCCACATCGCCGATTTCCCGAATTGTCTCAATAGCTGCCGCCAGGTCCGAGCCGTCACTTGCAAGAATTGGAGTTCGGGTGCCGACCTGTTGCCTTCTGGCCGGGGCCTCACGATCAGTCCGAAGTTGATCATAGAACCGCCAATTCCGCATACGGTCTCGTAAATGCAGCAGCTCTAATGCGTTATTCGGATCGGCTGCGTGGGTCATCATACTGTCAAACGGTGGAAGGGTAGTGGCCGCCTGGTTCCAAGAACCGTACTCCGACCGTACCCGTACACACGGGCCACGGCGCTCTGCAAGCGCGTTGTGTCGGCTCAATGTCTCGCCGATCCACAATGCTTCGGACTTGATCTCAGGATCATTAGAAAAGGCTGAGGTTTCTGCTGGCAATCCAAGCTCGACTGCGTACCCGTAGTCTTCGGACGCAAAGCCAAGCTTTAGGCCGACTGGTTTGCTCCGAGTCGTTCCGGTGATGGGTACTTCACCCGTTTTCATCCCTCGAGACAGCACTTCAGGCCCCGCCCACATTGTGGAGCCCAACCCTCCTTCAGACGCGAGTGTAGAGATGACACTACCTTGTGACACCTCGCTCAACATTCGAAGCGCGCGATACAGCGACGACTTTCCGACCCCATTGCCACCGGTAATTACCGTCAGGGGAGCAAGTGGCAGAACCAGATTTCGGAGAGATCGATAACCGGCGACAGCAACTGTAACAAGCATTTCAGTCTTTCCGGCTCCGGCGATCACACATCAACAGACGACCTATCAGACTAAACACAGGATGTCCGCAACAGGTTTTGATTAAGGCTTTCATGTAGCCGCTGCGAATGAGAGCTTTGTCTGTGGCTGATACAGTTGCATGGAACAAACTTCCTTGCTGTTATTTCTGTCCAAATGAGCTAGACGCACTAGAAAAAGGGAGGTGGGTAGTAGTTGTAAAGCCGCTTTTTATGAGGTTGGTGTCCCTGAGCGAACTCCATGTTTGGCGCTCGCTGCCTGATGATGAGTGTCTGAGCATTTCTAAACGCTTCCGGCTGAACGCGAAGTGACTCCGGTTTAGCCGACCCAGAATACCCCATCAAGGAGGCGGCGGTCGTTGGCTATTTTGCGCCCAATCCTTATTTGTTGATTGTCAGCTCTCGTGCTGAGTTGGTCTGCATCGAAGACAACAACTTGCCTCAAGCCAATTACCTGATACGCATCATCATCGTAACAAACTAGACCCCAGCCGGGTTCTCCACATCCCTTCCCAAGGCAGCGAGGTCTGAGTATCGGTCGCCGATCCGGTGGTGCGGGCGACCACGGGTTGATGCCCCCAGAGCCACAACAAGTTCATCCACATCCGGCGCGTCGTAGATTGAAAACTGGACGGTCAGGTAGTGCGACCGCCGCCCAGTATCATGTTTGTCCATCAGCGGGATCTGGATTTGGGTGTTCGCGGGCCCTCGCGTGTTTGTGAAACCGAGATAGCTTTTTGCACCCACTGCCTCACGAAAATAATTTCCGTACTGCAGGGTGTGAATAAGCGCGGAGGCATGTTCAATCTCACAACTTGTCCCGGCGATACAGGCTTTTCCGTAGGCTTCTATCGCATCGCCTGACCCCGCCAGAGCGATCAGTCTGTTGGTGAGCATCTCTCCCAGAACTGGCGCCATGCGCTGAATCTCTGGTGAAAGATCATCGACAAAGCCACGTCCTGCCCAAGGGTTTCTGACCACCGCTGCCACGCCGATCATGCGCAACACGGGTTCCGAAGGTCGGCCTCCTTCTGTGTGAATATCCTCATCAAAGGTGACTACCTTGCGCAATTCGGGGATCATATTGCTTCTCCTGTCAAACGTGATAGCTGTGGTGCCCGGTCGGTGTGTGTACGACGCCTTCGACTTCAGTTCCGTGGTAGAAACCAAATGTACCGTGGCTGTTTTCCTTTGCGTACCGGCGCAACATCGAATTTTCAGCCCCGTCGCGTACGCGTTCCAGCGGCAAGTCGCCGAGATCAAAGTACTGCATGCCGTCAGGGGGCTGCCCATGAACGCTTCCGTGGTAGATGATCCGCTGCGTCCCGCTTTTGGATATTCGATAAACCGCATAAGGATGCGCCAGCTCTACAATCAAATCTCGGTTTGACAGATCAGTGATCAGCCCATCTGCAGAATTGTTATTTGCAGGAGCAACCGGCACTGAAATGTGCCCGCTTTTGTCAACGGAGAGTAGGACCCGATCTTCGTTGGCCAGTACCGCTCCGACGGTCACACCACCTGCAGTGGCGGCCTCTGTCAGGGCACTGTTGAGCCCCAAATCGAAATAGGCACCGCGAAAGTAGCCCAGCGGATGTCCCTCGCGCGTTTCGAAGTCCTCCACGCGGCCGATCAGGATCAGATGGTCACCAGCATCGACCAAACGGTGTCGGGCACAGCTGAACCGGGCGAGCGCACCGTCTATCGTGGGCATGTTCCGCGCGTCAGGTTGCCAGGCTGCAATGTCGAATTTTTTGGCTGATTGAGACGCGAAAAGGCCCGAGATTTCTTTTTGGTCGTCCGACAGGACGTTGACCGTGAAATGATCCGCCTGCAGGAAGGTTTCAAAGGACAAGGCCTGCTTACCGACACAAACCAGGAGTAGAGGTGGGTCGAGAGAAACGGAGGTAAATGAGTTCGCCGTGAACCCGCGCGGGGTCCCGTCCGGCTGCCGGGTAGTTACCACTGTCACACCGGTGGCAAAGCGCCCGAAGGCGTCGCGCAGCGCCTTCCCGGCTAAGGGTTCCGTCGACTCCGGTGGGGGCAATCCTTCCAGAATGCTATTGTGCTCACCTAGCGCAGGAGGGGTCGTCAGTGCACCTTGGCGGTGCCGACCGAACCGCAACGGGTTTGCTGCCACGATCCAAGGTTCATGTCCCGCATCCGGATGCGGGACCTTCGCCAGCATGCCGCGGCTGGCTACATGAGGGTCGGCCGCGATGTCCGAGATAGTGTTCATCGGGCCGAACGGGACCTGGCCACCCAGTGTTGCCGTCAATTGCTTCTTAGTCCGTTGTCGGGTCCAATCGCTTACAATTTGGTTTACTTCGGAAGCATGGTTGGCCCGGGCCGACCTTGTGGAGAAGCGGTCATCTTGTCCAAGTGACGGTTGCCCCATCAGCCGTGTCAAAAGCTGCCAAAACGCATCATCGACAATACCAAGCGCGATGTGGCCATCGGCTGCCGGGTAGAGGCCAAACGGGGAAAGGAATGGATGCCCGTTGCCTTCCGGTCCGGGCACCTCTCCTGTCACGTCATGCAAGTAAACCATTCTTTCGCAGAGCGAGATCATGGCATCATACATGGCCACATCCACAAACTGCCCTTTGCCCGTCGCTTCGGCCTCGCGCAGGGCCGCCATGATACCGAAAGCCATCATCATGCCGGTGAATATGTCACCCACCCCGGGTCCGGTCTTGGTGGGTGTGTCAGCATTCGGTCCGGTGACGGACATCAGACCGCCCATGGCCTGCGCAACCACATCGTACGAAGGCCAGTTGGCATAGGGGCTTTGGCCTGTGCGCGGGTCGCCAAAGCCACGGATCGCGGCATAGACGAGCCGGGGGTTGTCGGCAACAAGGCTTTCATAAGACAGGCCAAGGCGATCCATTACGCCCGGGCGGAAATTCTCGACGATGACATCCGCCGTTGCCGCAAGTTCTCGAAAAGTCGCGCAGCCCTCCGGCGATTTCAGATCAAGCTGCACGCTTTTCTTGCCGCGGTTCAGACTTACAAAGTAGCCGGCCCAGGCATGATCCGGATCGTCTTGACGGAACGGTCCGTTGCCGCGGCTGGTGTCGCCATGCTTGCTTTCGATCTTGATCACCTCGGCCCCGTGATCCGCCAGATGCATTGTACAATAGGGACCTGAAAGCATCCGGCTCAAATCCAACACACGCAGGCCTTTGAGGATTTTGGTGCTCATGGCTTCAGATCCAGATTGTTGAGAAAGCTGCGGAGTAGCTTGTTCACTGCGTCCGGGTCTTCGGCAAGTGCCATATGCCGCAGTCCCGGGAGGATAAGTGCACTGCCCCCCGCAATCTCGCTTGCGATGGCAAAGGCCATGTCGGGCCCGTTGCCGAAATCCTCATCACCAGTAATCACCAGCGCAGGGCAAGAAATCGGCGGGCTTGGCGCAACAATTTCGTCGATACCATCGGCCAGCACGCGATAGATGGTGTGGTAAATTGCTTTGTCATTGGCTATGACCCAGTCACGAACCGTCTCCATCATACGAGGGTTGGACTGGCGGAACGCATCGGTGAACCACCGGTTCAGCGCAGCTTCGACCGTTGCCTTTGGTCCGTCCCGCCGTGCCTGTTCCACCCGTTTCAAGATTGCCTCTTGTGCGGCGTCGGTCCGTTTGTGAGGGGAATGAAGGATCACCAGAGCTGAAACCCGTTGTGGCACATCCTGGGCAAACCGACGCGCGATCATGCCACCCAACGAGAACCCTGCGATAACCGCGCTCTGGATGGCGCAGTGGTCCAGCAAGCTCTCTAGCTGGCGTGAAAACACTGAAAGGCTGGGGCGTTCGGGTGGCGGGGCACTTTGCCCATGACCATATAGATCATAGGTGAGAACGCGAAAGCGATCAGACAGTGCAGGGGTCGTCCATTGCCAGCAATTCCGGTTCAGGCCCAGACCGTGGATCATCACGACAACAGGGCCATCCTCTGGTCCTGTCATTTTGAAATGGGTTCCGTCTGGTGCAATGCCCATCAGGATTGGTCCTTGAGGGGGCGATAGGCTACGACTTCGACCTCAACGCGGGCATCCACCAGAAGATCGCTGACCACAGCCGACCGGGTTGGAGGCTCAACTGGAAAATAGTCGGCGTAGACGGCGTTAAATCCAGGGAAATCGTCGCGCTCCCGCAGCCAGACCATGGCCTTGATGACATCGTCGCGGGTGCAGCCTGCCTTGGCCAGTGTCTTGGTGATGTCGTCCAAAACTGCGCGGGTCTGCTCTTCGATGGTGCCATCGGTCATAGGCACGCCGTCTCGCATAGGAATTTGCCCTGTCAGAAAAACGAAATCACCTGCCCGAATGGCGCGGGACAGCGACAGAACCCGTCCGCCAATTTCCAGTGGACCTCCGATAACCTGCTTTTTGCTACCCATTTCCAAGCCTCCCTTTGGAACAGCCTGCACCCATGATCGGATGCGAGACCCGGATTTTTCGACAGACTGCGTCGTATTTTCATAACCCTGAGGCGCGAAAGCAGACATGAATAGGGAGGCAACAATCAGGGGGAGGCACGCCATGGCTGATGTCAAAAACTATCAGATGCTGATTGATGGCGACTGGGTCGACGCTGCGGATGGCGGTACTTTTGACAGCGTCAACCCAGCCAATGGTGAGGTCTGGAGCCGTGTTCCAGAGGCAACTGAGGATGATATAAACCGCGCAGTCACCGCGGCGCACACTGCTTTTGTCGGCGGGCCGTGGGCGCGTATGACACCGACCGAGCGCGGCAAATGCCTGCGCAAGCTGGGCGATCTTCTAGCGGATCATTCCGAAGAGCTGGGACGAACTGAATCCATCGACACCGGCAAGATGCTCAAGGAAACGCGTTGGCAAGCCAAGTACATTGCCGAGTTTTTCCACTTTTTTGCTGGGTGTGCGGATAAGGTAAGCGGCGAGACACTGCCCATCGACAAACCTGACATGTTTGTCTTTACCAAGCGCGAGCCTCTGGGCGTGGTTGCTGCCGTGGTGCCTTGGAATTCGCAATTGTTCCTTGTAGCGGTCAAGATCGGCCCGGCATTGGCTGCCGGGAATACGGTTGTTCTGAAAGCATCCGAACATGCCAGCGCGGCCATGCTGGAGTTTGGGCGACTTGTCGAAATGGCCGGTATCCCGCCTGGTGTGGTCAACATCGTAACGGGTCATGGTGAGCCCTGTGGACGGGCTTTGACCGGGCATCCTCTGGTGGCGCGCGTCTCTTTTACCGGTGGCCCAAATGCCGCGCGCCATGTGCTGGAAAACGTAAAACGCAACTTTGCCGAGGTCTCATTGGAACTGGGCGGCAAGTCGCCCTTCATTGTTTTTGATGACGCCAATATCGAAAGTGCAGTCAATGCCTCGATTGCCGGTATCTTTGGCGCGACAGGGCAAAGCTGCGTCGCCGGATCGCGGCTCTACTTGCACGAGGACATCGCGGATGAGTTTCTCGACAGGATGGTGGCGCAGGCGCAGCAGATACTCATTGGCGATCCACTGGCCGAGGAAACTCAGATGGGGCCGCTTTGCACCTCCGGACAGTTGGACCACATCCAACGCGAGGTTGCCTTCGCTCAGGAAGAGGGCGGCACAGTTCTGGTGGGAGGCAAGCAGCCGGAAGGCAAAGCAGGGCTATATTTCGAGCCAACCATCATCGACTGCCCACGGCAGGATCTGCGTATCGTAGATACAGAGCTTTTCGGCCCTGTACTTTGCGTCCAGCGTTTTAAGACCGAATCTGAGGTGCTGGAACTGGCCAACGATACCGAACATGGGCTGGCGGCGGGCATCTTTACCACCGACGGCGCGCGATCCTTGCGCATGGCAAATGCGGTGCGTGCCGGCATCGTCTGGGTGAACACCTACCGTGTTGTGTCGCCGATAGCCGAGTTTGGTGGCGTCAAAGGATCAGGCTATGGCCGAGAAAGCGGGTTCCAGGCGATCTACGACTACACCCGGCCCAAGACGGTCTGGATGAACACATCGGATGAGCCGATGGCGAACCCGTTTGTAATGCGCTGAGGGAGGTGAGCATGAAATTCCAACTTGCCATAAATTTGGAGCGGATTGACGACAGTCTGGATATGAAAGATGTCGCGCGCCACACATTGGAAATGGTGCAGATCGCCGAAAATGGCGGTTTCGATATCGTTTGGGCTGCTGAGCATCACGCGCTGGAAATGACGATTGCGCCCAACCCGTTCCAATTGCTGACTTGGTGGTCGTCCGAAACCAGCCGGATCCGGCTTGGTACGGCAGTGGCCACTGCGGCCTACTGGCATCCTATCAATCTGGCGGGCGAGGCTGCCTTCACCGACCTGATCAGTGGGGGGCGGCTGGAGTTTGGCATTGGATCGGGGGCTTATCAGCGAGAGTTTGACCGCATGAAGCCGGGCCTCAAGCAATCCGACGCCTGGCGATACATGCAAGAAATGCTACCGGCCGTGCGCGCGCTTTGGCGCGGGGACTATGCGCATGACGGAGAGTTCTGGCAATTTCCAACCTCAACATCCGTTCCAAAACCGGTTCAGGCCGAGGTGCCGGTCTGGGTCGCTGCGAGATCACCCATCACCTACGACTATGCCATGCGCGAGCGCTGTCATGTGAATTGCTGGCCGTTGACCAGACCCTTTGCCGAGGCGGAACTATACAAGCGCCAGCTGGACGAGGCCATCGCCAAGGCAGACAATGGATGGCTGCCCCGCTTCGCTTTGATGCGGCACGCCTGTGTATACGACAACGACTCCGATCGCGAACAAGCCCTCGCGGCCATTCGCCGACTGCTTTCTCAATTCGAGAACCTGTTCCGAAACGCCGGTGATGTTGTGAACGGTTTCCCCGCCCCCCTGTCGCTTGATGAGATCGAAGGGCGCGAGCAATACGATCCGTTGATGCTAGAGGAAAACCTCATGTTCGGAAATCCGGACACCATCATCACCAAGCTCAAGCGCTATGAGGCTTTGGGTGTGAACGAGTTCATCTACTATGCCTCGATGGGGCTTGATCACGCGGCGCAGCAGCGATCCTTGCGTATGTTCTGTGACGAGGTCATGCCGGAATTCAAGGAGGACTGAAGCAATGGCAGAAGGGGTCAAAACACACCGCGACGGCCACGTTCTGGAAATCACACTAGAGCGGGGCAAAGTAAACGCCATCGACGTTCCCACCAGTCAGGCCTTGGCCGCGGCGTTTCAGGAGTTGCACGAGAACAAAGACTTGCGTTGCGCGATCCTGACCGGGGGCGGAGATCGGATTTTCTCCGCCGGGTGGGATTTGAAGGCCCTGAATGAAGGTGAGATGCAGCTCGACAACTGGTGGGAAAGTGATGACTACGGGTTCGGCGGGTTCACGGGTCTGACCGAGAATTGGGCGCTCAACAAGCCGGTTATCGCGGCCATTAACGGTCTGGCAATCGGTGGTGGGTTCGAAATGGCCATGGCCTGTGATCTTCTGATCGCGGCGGACCATGTGGAGTTTGGCCTACCTGAAATGCCTTTGGGCATCGTTCCAGATGCGGGGGCACTGCAACGCCTGCCTCGAAGAATACCGCACAACATCGCGATGGAGATGTTTCTGTTGGGCCGTCGCATGACCGCGATGGAGGCGGCGCATTACGGGTTGGTCAACAAGGTGGTTCCAAAGGATCAATTGATGGCGGCGGCCCGGGAATGGGCGGCCTCGATTGCCTGGTCGGCGCCTCTTGCAATGCAATCTGTCAAGGAAGTGCAGCGCGAGATCGAGTGCGTGCCGCTGGAACAGGCCTTTCACAAGATGCGCACCGATCCGATGCCGATCTACCGCAAGATGCTGAAATCTGATGACGCGGCCGAAGGTGTCGCGGCTTTTGTCGAAAAGCGTGAACCCAAATTCAAGGGTGAGTGATGTATCCTGACCCCTCATCGATCACCCGCATCACCAGCATTGGAGCCGGCCCCATCGGCGGCGGCTGGGCAGCGCATTTTCTTGCGCGTGGTTATGATGTGACCGCCTATTTGCATGACGCGAGCGAATCCGATGCCTTTCACGCAATCTTACGCACTGCTTGGAAGAGCTTGACGGATTTGGGGCTTGCCGCCGGTGCGTCGCTTGACCGCTTGCGCATCGTTACAGATTTGGAGGCTGCGCTGGACGGCGCCGAATTTGTGCAGGAAAGCGCGCCCGAGCGTCTTGAGATCAAGCAGGCACTTTATCAACGACTCGGGCTCATTTTGCCAACAGACGTCGTGATTGGCTCTTCCACGTCCGGCTTGATGATGACCGACATCCAAGCGACTTGCGCGACACCGGAACGCTGTGTGATCGGCCATCCCTTCAATCCACCCTATTTGCTACCACTGGTCGAAATCGTGGGCGGCGAACAGACATCACCAGAGGCGGTGGCTTGGGCCGGGAAATTCTACGAAATCGCGGGCAAGGCCCCGTTGATGATGAAAAAAGAGATCCCCGGCTTTGTCGCGACCCGACTGCAAGAGGCGCTTTGGCGAGAGGCCCTGCATATGGTCGCCAATGGAGAGGCAACGCCGGAAGACATCGACATCGCACTCATGAACGGCCCGGCGCCTCGTATGGTCTCGCAGGGTCAGTGTATGGCTTTTCACGTGGCCTGTGGTGCCGGAGGCATGGCCACCAACCTGGATCAGTTCGGCCCGGCGCTTAAACTGCCCTGGAGCCGGTTGGAGGCACCTGAGCTGACGAAGGAATTGCGGGATCGCATGGTCGATGGCTGCAACGCTGTCGCCGGCGACCGGGATTTCGAGGACATGGCGGCCCAACGGGATCGCGAAATAGTTGCAGTGCTGAATGCTCTGCGTCAGTCCCGTGGGGGATAACCTTGCGATGGCACATTGTTCAGAATGGACAAGAAATCCGAGAGAGAGCCGGGCCAGCTGGGTGCCGGCTCGCTTTTCGGCCATGCCTCACGGTATTCGGATGGGCGCCGGCCGAAGAATTTACCGAATGAATAGGCAAAATGTGACAGTGTATTGAATCCTGATGCGGTGGCAATCTCGCGTACACTGAGGTCGGTCGAAATCAACAGCAGGCGAGCATTCTGCAATCGGCGCAACAAGCCGAATTGCACCACGGTACAGCCCACGTGTTTCTTGAATTGGCGTTCCAGTTGACGCTGAGAAACACCCAGAACATCAGCGATTTGGGGCACTTTGAGCGGCTCTTCTATGTTTTCTTCGATCAGGGTCATCGCTTCTCGGATCAACGGAAGCATGGTTTCCGTGCTCCGGCCCATGGTGCTGCGCTGGGGTGAGGCGGCGTCGCGAATGGGGTGATGCAGCATCTGGTCTGCGATCTCCCCCGAAAAGCCGCTGTCGCTGATGGATTCAATCAGCCTTAGCATCAGATCGACCCCAGCCAACCCGCCCGCGCACGTCATTACCTTGCCGTCAATAGTGAACAGACACTCATGGACATCGACCCGATCAAAGGATTCCCGGAACCCGCTCAACCACGACCAGTGAATAGTCGCAGGTTTGCCGTCCAACAGGCCTGCACGTGCGACGATGTAGCTGCCCAATTCAACGCCGCAAACAGTTTCGCCTGCGCGTGCGCGTTTTCGCAACCAGGTGAGTAAAGCGGTGTTTTCGTAGTGTTCAGTACCCCAACTGCCCAACACAAACACAAAACCTGCCGGAGTGAGGCTCCCGTAGTCGGTGTCAACTGCGGTCGTCATGCCATTGCTGGCAACAATCTCAGGACCGTCGAACGAGACGATGTCCCAGGAAAACATCGGTTCTGGCGCCAGGTAATTTGCGATCCGCATGGTTTCGATCATGGTGATCAGCGTGGTCAGGTTGAAACGCGGGACAACGACAAATACGGCATGCCGTTTAGCTCGAGCCATATGCGTTGTGATGTCGACATGCATTGGTTTTACCAAGAAGCTTTAGGTCAGATTTTTCGCCATTCTAACCTAATCTGTGGCGGATAATCGACATCTTTATCCGTCAATCGCGCGGCAATCTAGGTAAAAAGGGGGGCTCGGATATGACCTACGAAGTTGTGCTGACCTGCGCAGTTACCGGTGCGGGAGATACGACCGGCAAGAGCTCTCACGTGCCGGTGACCCCGAAAGAAATTGCTGATGCGGCAATCGAAGCCGCCAGGGCAGGGGCCTCTGCCGCGCATGTGCATGCGCGTGATCCTGAAACGGGGCAGGGCTCGCGCGATCCGGCGCTCTTCAAGGAAATCGTGGATCGAATACGCGAAAGCGATACGGATGTGGTCATCAATGTTACGGCAGGTATGGGGGGCGATTGGATTTCAGACCCGTCCAATCCCGCCATGCCCGGTCCGGGCACCGACATGATCGGACCAGAAGAACGGCTGGCCCATATCAAGGAATGCCTGCCTGAAATCTGCTCTCTCGATTGTGGCACGCTGAATTTTTCCGACACGGACATGATCTATATTTCCACGCCACCGACACTGCGTCGGATGGCGGCACTGGTTCAGGAATGGGGTGTGAAGCCCGAGCTTGAGGTCTTTGATCTCGGCCATATCCGATTTGCCAAGGCGATGGTGGAGGAGGGGCTGATTGATGCTCCGCCGATGTTCCAGTTGTGCCTTGGAATTCCATGGGGGGCCGATCAAACGGTGGAAACCATGGCGGCTATGAAGGCGCAACTGCCCGTAGGCGCCAGCTGGGCCAGTTTTGGGATTGGGCGGGGGCAGATGCCGATGGCAGCCGCAGCTGTCGCGCTTGGCGGGAATGTGCGTGTCGGTCTTGAGGACAACATCTACCTTGATCGCGGGGTTCTGGCGACAAACGGCCAGCTTGTCACCCGCGCCCGAGAGATTATCGAACGGATGGGTGGGCGGATCCTGACACCGCAAGAGTCGCGCAACAAGCTGAACCTGAGGGGGGCGGATGGCTGATCCAACCCAAACCGGTAGCTTGCAAATTCGCGATGTCTCCAAGTTTTTTGGTCAGTTCCGTGCTGTCAACGACATCTGCCTGGATATCCGAAATGGAGAGTTCCTGACGCTGTTGGGCCCGTCGGGATCGGGCAAAACCACCTTGTTGATGATGATCGCCGGGTTTCTCGACATATCGAAAGGAGAGATTGCGCTGGACGGTGCGTCCATCTCGAATGTGCCCGCCGAAAAGCGCAATTTCGGCATGGTGTTTCAAGGATATGCTTTGTTCCCCCATATGACTGTTCGCGACAACGTAGGTTATGCGCTAAGCGTGCGTAAACGCCCCGCCGACGAAATTCGGAACCGTGTCGACGAGATGCTGGAGCTGGTTCAGCTTCAGGAGTTTGCAGATCGCAAACCGGGGCAATTGTCTGGTGGTCAGCAACAGCGTGTGGCCCTTGCACGTGCCTTGTGTTTTGCGCCGCCTGTGCTGTTGCTGGACGAACCGCTGGGAGCGCTGGACAAAAAGCTGCGTGTCGAAGTGCAGGAGCAGCTCAAGGACATTCATCGCCGCGTTGGCACTACCTTCATCTATGTCACGCATGATCAGGAAGAGGCACTGTCGATGTCTGACCGCATCGTGATCATGCGCGACGGCGCGATCGAGCAGGTCGGAACGCCAAAAGAGCTGTACGAGCGCCCGATCAATCAGTTCACCGCCAGTTTCCTCGGGAAATCGAACTTTATTCATCAAAACGGAAAGGTCTTTGCCCTGCGCCCGGAAAAAATTGATCTGATGCCTGGCAACGAAAACACCGAGGCCCGGATGAGGGGCGCCATTCGCAGCATCACCTATTTCGGCTCGATGCAGCGGATCATCGTGGACACCGACGAAGGGGCCGAGATTGAGGTAGATATCGACGTCTGGCGCAACGCCTCTGATCTGACAGAGGGGGTGCGGGTGGATTTGCTTTGGAAGGACTCAGCAGCAGTGGAGCTACAAACGGGCTAGGCACCCCAACACAGAACGCCCAGAGGCGTCATGACCGAAAGCCGGGTCAAATCTCGGATCAAATGGGAGGAAGAAAATGCACGATAAACAATTCAAAAAGGAAATGCTTGCCGAAAGTGCCCAGGCGTTTAGGGCTGGCCGTATGGACCGGCGCACGTTTCTTGCGCTTTGCGGTGCCTCGGGTGTTGCAATGAATGCGGTACTGGCGGGCGACGCCGAAGCGGCGGCAGACCATGTCGTGATGTGGAACTGGGGCGGCCAATCCGAAGAATGCCATGGCTCGGCCATCGGTGAGGCCTTTACCGCCAAAACCGGCAAAGGTTTGAAGTTTGATACCTCTGGTCCGCTGGAAGGCAAGATCAAGGAAATGGTCGACAGTGGCAATGTGACTGCCGATGTGGCGGATGCGGACTTATTCAACGCCGTGTCACTTGGACCAACCGGGCATCTGGAGCCGATTGACTATTCCGTGGTGTCCAAGGATAAAACGCTGCCCGGCTATGCGCTGGAATATGGGGTGTCGATCATCCTCTACGGGTATGCCTTTGTGTATGACACTGAAGCCTATGGCGATAATCCACCGCAAAACTGGGCCGATTTCTTTGATACCGAGAAATTCCCCGGGACCCGTGCGCTTTACAAATGGGCAAATGGGTCGCTCGAGGCCGCATTGATGGCCGATGGCGTCGCTGGCAGCGATCTCTACCCGCTTGATATGGATCGAGCTCTGAACAAAATCCAGTCCATCAAAGATGACAGCCTTTACTGGGGCTCTGGATCGGAAGTTCACTCGATGGTGGTCAACAACGAGGTCTCGATGGCGATCATCTGGCAGAACCGGGGTCGCAACATCGAAAACGACACCGATGGCCAATACAAGCTGGTGAACAATCAGGCGATGGCGATGCCGGGGGCCTATATCGTGCCCAAGGGCAACCCGGCTGGCGCCGCAGTCATGGATTTCATCGCCACGGCGCAGGACATACCAGCGCAGCTGGCGCTGTTGGATTGCCTTGGCATGACTCCGTCGAATCCCGAGGCCTTCGGCCAGATCCCCGAGGACCAACAGCCTTATGCGATAACCTCGGCCATGAACATCGACAAGATCGTCTACAACGATCCTGAATGGTGGGGTAAAAACGGCGGCGACGCGGTGAATGCCTTCCTCGAAGCGATCAGCTGATCGCTTTAGCTTATGGTCACCCGATCCTAAGGGTCGGGTTGCCAAACCCATGTCGAAAGCTCTGGATGCAAGCCTTAAACCGTCATATCCACCCAGGATGGCTGATTATCGCGCCTTTGCTGCTGATGGTGGTCGCGCTCTATCTGGGGCCGATCCTGAATATCCTTTGGCTGAGCGTGACAGACCCCGAGCCCGGGTTCGGCAACTATGCCAAGCTGACGGAAGGTGACGCCCTGATCCGCATTGTCTGGACCACGGTACGCATCTGCATCATCACGACGGTCTTCAGCGTCATTTTCGGCTATTCCATCGCCTACGCGATGGTGCACTGCCATCAACGCCAGAAGACTTACATGCTGACCCTGCTATTGGTGTCGTTCTGGATCTCCATCCTCGTACGCACCTTCGCCTGGCTCATGTTGCTGGGACGCAAGGGGCTGGTCAATGTCACATTGGAAGACATCGGCCTAGTTGCTGAACCCATCGCCTTCATGCGCAACGAGTTGGGCGTTCTGATTGGAATGGTGCATTACATGATCCCCTATGCGGTGTTGCCATTGCTGGTCTCGATGCAATCCATTGATCAGAGGGTGATGGACGCCTCGCGCAACCTGGGGGCCAGCGGAAGCCAGACCTTCTGGCGGGTCTACCTGCCCATGACCATGCCGGGGCTTGTGGCTTCGACCCTGTTGGTCTTTATCCTCAGCCTCGGGTTTTATGTCACCCCGGCCGTGTTGGGCGGCGGCAAGGTGCTGATGGTGGCAGAATACATCTCGGTTCAATTGCTGGTGACTTTGAAGTGGGGCACGGCGGCGATGCTGGCGGCCATCATGCTGTTTGGCGTTCTGGCGATGCTTTGGATCATGTCGCGGTTCATGAAGCTGAGCACGGTGTTCGGGGGGGCAGCGCGATGAAGCCGGGCCTGTTCTCATTTTTCAACCGCGTGGGGGCATGGGTGCTGCTGTTGTTTCTAGTGACACCGGCCCTGATCGCCATCCCTGTTTCGTTGACGCCGAAACGCTTTTTGTCCATGCCGCAGGGCGAGTATTCTCTGCGTCATTTCGAGAAGCTGTTCACCAGTGAGGAATGGCTGTCGAGTTTTTTCCAAAGTGGCGTGATTGCCCTGTCCTGCTCCGCATTAGCGACGCTTTTAGGCACGCTTTGTGCGATCGGTCTATGGCGGGTGTCATCGCGGTACAGCGAATTGGTTCGCGCCTTTCTGCTGCTGCCTTTGATCATACCGCAGATTATTTCCGCCATGGCGTTCTATCGGTTGTGGATCCCTCTGGGCCTCTTGGACAGCTACACCGGTTTGATCCTTGCGCATACAATCCTGGCAGCCCCCATGGTGCTGATCACAGTCAGCGCGTCTTTGGCAACGTTTGATCCCAAGCTTGAACAAGCCTCCAAGAATCTCGGGGCCTCCAACTGGACCACCATGCGCCGGGTGATCCTGCCTTCGATCAGGCCGGGGGTTTTTGCCGGTGCGCTCTTTGCATTTATCCTCAGCTGGGATGAGATCGTGGTGACCTTGTTCATCTCGAAATACAGCGTCTACACGTTGCCGCGCCGCATGTGGAACGGCATCCGTGAAAACACCGATCCGACAGTGGCTGCCGCTGCCGTGATCCTGATTGCCATCACCCTGATTGCCTTTGCCGTTTCTGCGATTCTGTCGCGGCGAAACACGCGGGCTCAGGCAGAATGAATGAGGCTGCCATGAATCTGGAAACCCGTCACGAAACAGAGCTTCTGGTTAGCACTGTTCGCCGATTTGTCGAAACAGAGATGTATCCGCATGAAGGAGAGGTGGACCGCTTAGGCTATGTGCCCGAGGAGATCGGCCGCCAGATTGAGGCGAGGTCGCATGAATTGGGCCTCTTCGCCTGCAACCTGCCCGAAGAGGTCGGTGGCGGAGGGCTGGGATATGGACCCATGTCCCTGATCGAGCGGGAATACGGCCGTACAAGCCATGCGCTACAAAGCTGGGCGGCGCGCCCGACGGAATTGCTGATGGCCTGCGAAGGAGACCAGCGTGAGCGATATTTGCTTCCTGCCGTGCGCGGTGAAAAGCGTGAGCTCTTTGCCTTGACAGAGCCTGACGCAGGTTCGGATGTCATGGGGATGAAGACCAATGCGATACGCGACGGGGATGACTGGATCCTGAATGGATCCAAACACTTTATCTCCGGTCCCTGCATGCCGGATTTCGCGATTGTATTTGCTGCAACTGGCACAGATGAAACACCACGCGGCCCACGCAAACGGGTGACGGCTTTTCTGGTCGATGTGGGCCTTCCGGGGTTCGACTGCCGCGAAGGGACGCATTGCGTCAGCTATCGCGGTTACAAGACTTTTGAGTTGAGTTTCGACAATGTGCGTCTTGGTCCGGACCAGATCCTGGGCGAAGAGGGTCGCGGGCTTGAGCTGTCGGGAAAGTGGCTCGGCATGGGGCGTATCTGGGTCGGCGCGACCTGCTGCGGTAAGGCCGAACGCATCCTTGACCTGGCGACCGAGTGGGCCGCAACGCGCAAGCAATTCGGTAAACCGATCGGTACGTTTCAGGCCACCGGCTTCCGTTTGGCGGACGGTGCGATGACGTTGCGCGCGGCCGATCTGATGGTGCAAGACGCCGTTGCACGTGCCGAAGCGGGTGTCATGGGTGATGCAGATGCGGCAATGGTCAAGGTTTACTGCTCAGAGATGCTCAACAAAATCGCCGATGATGCCGTTCAGATTTTTGGTGGCATGGGATTGATGGAGGAAATGCCGATCCAACGGTTCTGGCGCGATAGCCGATTGGAGCGGATTTGGGACGGCACCAGCGAAATCCAACGCCACATCATCACCAGGTCCATCCTGAGGCCACTTGGCGCATGACGCCGGCGCGGCGCGAAAACCTTGAGCGTCTCTTAAAGCCGCGCCACATCGCGTTTATTGGTGGACGTGATGCGACCATTGCCGTGCGCGAAGCCCGCCGGCGTGGATTTCAAGGGCAAATGTGGGCCGTTAATCCCAAACGCGCCGATCTGGATGGCGTGGGCTGTGTTCCCAGCATCTCGGACCTGCCGGAGCCACCTGATGCCGTCTATCTCGCTATCCCTGCGGCCGGGGTGACTGATGCCCTGAGAGAATTGGAACAGATGGGTGCAGGTGGTGTCGTTTGTTTTTCCGCGGGCTTCAAGGAAACTGGCGACATACAATCGGAACGAGATCTGATCGAAGTCGCCGGAGATATGGCTCTGATCGGCCCAAACTGCTATGGCATGATCAACTATATCGACAATGCCGCTCTTTGGTCATTTGAACATGGCGGCTGGTCGCCGGGATACGGTGCAGCGATCGTTACCCAGTCCGGTATGTTCTCATCCGACATCACAATGAGCGCGCGTTCCTTGCCAATGGCCTATATGGTTTCTGCAGGCAATCAGGCGGTCTTGGGGATTGAGGAATTCCTGGATGCCTTTGCTGAAGACCCGGCTGTGCGCGCCATTGGATTGCACATCGAAGGGTTGCGTGACATTGCTGCTTTTGAACGCGCCGCGCTGAAAGCCCTGGATCGGGGGGTTCCGGTTGTCGCACTGAAGACCGGCAATTCCGCCATTGGGGCGACTCTGACGGTCAGTCACACCGGCTCTCTGTCTGGTTCGAGCGAGCTTTATCAGGCACTGTTTGATCGCACCGGGGTGATCGACGTCACCAGCCCGTCGCAGTTTCTAGAAACGCTGAAGTACCTCTGCGTAGCAGGCGCGCCGCAAGGCAGGCGTGTCGCTGGCTTTACCTGTTCTGGGGGCGGGGCGACGATGCTCGCAGATCACTCGGAAAGGATTGGTGTGTGCTTTCCCAAAGTGGGCTCTGCAGGGCAGGAAAGCCTGACCAGTTTGCTGCCTGAGATCGCGACGGTTTCCAACCCGCTGGACTATACAACCCCGATCTGGGGACAGGGCGATAAGACTTACCCGGTTTTTGCCACGGCGCTATCGGCCCTCAACGCGGATCTGGCTGTTCTGGTGCAGGACTACCCGGCAGAAGGGTTGGACGCGTCCAAGATCTACTACCAGAACGATGCTGCAGCTTTTGCGCAGGCCGCTCAGGAACACTCCGTCCCGGCAGCGATCTGCGCGACCCTACCTGAAAATCTTGATCGTGGGACCCGCAGACATCTCATTGAACTGGGGGTTGCGCCTATGCAGGGTATTCACGAGACGTTGAATGCCATGCGTGATGCTATTTGGTGGTCCGAAGCAAGGGCGCGGACAAGGATTGACCGGCCTGCTGCCTTGCGACCCGGTGCAACTATACAGAACCCAATGGTATTGACCGAAGACAAAGGTAAATCCTGGCTCAGGCAAATGGCTGTTGCTGTGCCAAACGGACATGTCTGCAATGCGGCCGAGGCAGCTGGCGTTGCGCAGGATATCGGCTATCCGGTCGCACTGAAAATGATGTCACCAAGCTTGCCTCACAAGACCGAAGCGGGCGCGGTCGCTTTGGGGATCAAGGATGCAGAGGGGCTGTCTTCGGCGATCAAGGCAATGACGGCATCGGTTGCGGCGTATGACCGCGCGGCGGTGACGGATCGCTTCTTGATCGAAGCCATGTCGCCCAAGCCGCTTGCAGAGCTGATCGTCACGCTGCGTGCTGATCCGCAATTTGGTCCCAGTTTGGTCATCGGTAGCGGCGGTGTTTTGACCGAATTGGTCCGAGATGCGCGCACTGTGTTGTTGCCTGCCTCAAAAGACGAGATCGAGCGCGCATTGTGTTCGCTCCGTGTAGCTCGCTTGTTAGAGGGGTACCGGGGCAGTCGACAGGCGGACATTCCACGAATTGCGGATGCGCTACACCGGTTGTGCACTGAATTCCTAAAGGCGCGCGGCGAGGTCGCAGAAATCGAGATCAACCCTATGTTTGTCTACCCAGATCACATCGTCGCCGTTGATGCCCTGATCCAGGTGCCCCGGTCATGAGCAGGAATAGGATCATACCCAATCCCGATCTGGCTGTTGGAGACGACAACAAGCAGCGGTGGAACCAGCCGGAATTTCGCCGGCATGGGTTCCACAATGCATATCGGCTGTTCCGCCGATGTCTCATGGTGCGTTCCAGAGAGGTTTTGCAGCTGGAAGCCGCCGAGCAGAATCTGTGCGCCCGAGTGCCTGAACTGGCACAAATGCTTGCCCATCCGGCTTTCTCTGCGTTCTGCTGTTTAAAGAATGACCAGATCATTCTGGAAAAAGCCGCAGATGATTTTTCGACCTCAGCGCCGCATTCCATCCAGTCAGTGACAAAGCTACACATCCACTTAATCATAGGTCGTCTGCTTGCACAGGGGCTGTTGTCATTGGACGCGCAGGTCCGCGACTATCTGCCGGGTATCGGCAGCGGGTATGCCGAGGCCAGCATTCAATCTCTGCTCGATATGAACGTCGATAACGACTTCACCGAGGATTATGCTGACCCCGATGCCGACTGCTATACTGAAGAGGTCGCCTTGGGTTGGCGCTTGCCCGGCGTGGGTGAAAAGGAAATCACGCTTGCGGAATTTGCGGCCTCGATTACTGGTTTCAGGGCAAACTCGGGGGTGCGACAAGCCGATTATAAATCCGCGAACACGGATGTCCTGACCCTGATAGCGGCCAAGGTTTCGCCCATTCCAATGGCTGAGCAAATCGAAGAGATTGCTGATGCCGCAGGATACGAGGGCGCGTTTCACATCAGCCTCAGCAAGGACGGGCACCCAGCGTTTTCCGGTGGCGGTTGCCTAAGCGTGCGCGACCTCGCGCGGTTCGGGTTGCTACTGGCGCGGGAAGGCCGCGACCTGCACGGTCGACCTATGGCCAACACCGGTTTCCTGCAAAAAACTCTGATCCGCCGCGCGCCAGCGATGACACCACCCAAGAATTGGCTCAAGTACTCAAACCAGACCATGACCGACGGTCGATTAATCGGTCATGCTGGCTATGGAGGGCAGTTCCTCATGGTGGATATGGTCACCGGCACCAGCTGTGCATTCTTAAGTGTGCTGGAGAATGACTCGGGTTACGATGACACCTATATGGGAGAGCTGGCCACAACGCTTCGAGACGTCTGCCTTTCTGTCATTTGACGGGTTTGCAGTTGCCGAGCTAGGTGTCAGCGGGGAAGGCACGGATTGGCCGCTTTGCAGTCCTTGACCTGGGCCGAATCTTTTAGAGTGATCCGACCCACTCTTCGATCATCCAGTTTCGATCACCTAAACTGAACTTCTTCTCAGCGCGGCATTTACGTCTGTCGGGATATCCTGCCGAAGTTGTCAACAAGGCATGTCGCGGGTGTGACTCAACCCGCCTGAAGTCGCTTATCGCGGAGCAATTGTTCCAAACAACAGCGCAGGTTTGTGACCCGTCCGTCCCGACATATTGCACTGCACGCGGAGGCAAAATGATTTTTGGTTGGCCAAAGGGTAAATAGAACTTCGATGTTTAACTTCTGGTTCTGGGTTAAGAAGTTTTGAACAAACGGAGATTATCACGCATGGATATTGAAGGACTATCTGCGATCGTGACCGGGGCAGGATCAGGACTGGGGCTTGCTACTGCACAGGCGCTCAGCAAAGCCGGAGCACGAGTTACCTTGCTGGACCTCGATGAAGTTCGGGTAAAAAACGCGGCAGCGGAAATCGGCGCGCTTGGCATAGGTTGTGATGTTATCAACAGTTCTGCGGTCGAGGCCGCTTTGGATCTGGCCGAAGACCGGAGCGGACCAATTCGCATAGTTGTCAACTGTGCGGGCATCCCCGGCGGTATGCGACTTGTCGGACGGGACGGTCCAGTTGATATGGAAGCTTTCGCGAAGGTGATCAACGTCAACCTGATGGGAACCGTCAGCGTCATGACGAAATGCGCAGCCCGGATGATGCAGCAGGAGCCGCTCAATCAAGATGGCGAGCGCGGGATTATCATCAACACAGGCTCGATTACTTCAATCGAGGGTCAAATTGGGCAGGGGGCTTATGTGGCTTCAAAGGGCGCGATTGCCAGTCTGACATTGCAGGCCGCCCGTGAATTCATGCCCCGCGGAGTGCGGGTCATGACAATTGCGCCCGGATTATTTCGCACTCCGATCGCTGATCATATTCCGCAGGAGGTAATCGACGGGATGCTAGATGGCCGGATGTTTCCAAACAGGTTTGGCGAGCCCGCGGAATTTGGGCGCCTTGCCGTTAACATCATCCAAACCCCAATGCTGAACGGCGAGACCATTCGTCTTGACGCAGGCGTGCGGCTTCAAGCCGGATAGGTCTCTCGAATGCGCTTGTTTTCGAGGTCGTTTTCTGACGTCTCGATCAGCCACTCGCGAAAATTTTGGGCATCAGGATGGTCGCGATCCGCTTCCGGTGCGATCAAGTAGAAAGCCTCCTGCAGGGGCGCTTCGAGCTCGAAGGGTTCAACAAGTCGTCCGCGCTCGATCTCGACGCCGCACATTGAGGACCGTGCTAAAGCTACACCGCCACCACGAGAGGCAAACTCGAAAGCAAGCAGCGAGGTGTCGAACTGTAACCCCTGTCCCGAGTTGACACCGCTTGCCTTTGCATAACGCAACCAGTCAGCCCAACCCTCCTCGTAACCGAGCACGTGTAGCAGGCGATGGTGGGCAAGATCATCTGGTTTGCGGATCGCTTTGGAACCCTCAAGCAAAATTGGAGAGCAAACCGGTTTGATCACCTCCCAAGTTAACCGGTCGGCTTTGTATCCTGGCCACTTCCCTGTGCCGTATTGGATATCGAGATCAAACCGCTCATTGTCGAACTGGACGTGTCGCGGTTTGATGCCGCTCCTTTGATAGCATTTATTGCAGCAAAGGAGATG
>NZ_JAEDOV010000011.1:0-127536 GCF_017872535.1 Ruegeria sp. HKCCSP351
CAAGATGCCCCAGTCTCTCCTGAGCGTCTCAACCGTCTTTCCAGTCCGTCAGGCCAACCTATGCTGCGCCGGTGAAGGGCGTTCTAAGTATTACTCTCAAAACCCGCAAGCAGAAAATGCACAAAAACCAAAGAAAAAGCAGATTTCAAAATTAGTTATTTATTTTCAATTTTTTAATGACTTTCAATCAAGCGGAGGCGCGCCAAAATCGCCAGAAACACAGACAGGGTTCCGCACTTTATCGCCTTGTTCACAATGTTACTCACAGACTCGCTTCCGAGTCAGGCAGAATCTGCTGTGTTGGACTGGAGTGACAGCCCTGGAATCGGCAACCTAAGGGCAAGAAGGATGACGATAGCTGCCAAATAGATCAGCGGCTCGATCTGAAACCCTTTTGCCAGCATCACATAATGCAGGCCTCCCAGCAAAGCAGCCGGGTATACCAACCAATGCAGCCTGCGCCACCGCGGCCCCAATCGCCGCACCGACCAGTTGTTGGATGTTGCCGTCAAAGGTAACAGTAAAAGAAACGCCCCCATGCCAACTGTAATATAAGGACGCTTGAGGATATCCGCCCAAATCTGGCTGGGAAGCTGAACGTCCAGAACCAGCCAGACAAGGAGATGCAGGCTGACATATACAAAAGTCAGCACCCCAATGGCCCGACGGAACTTCATCAGGTTCAAGCCCACAAATCGGCGCAAAGATGTGATGGCCAAGCCGGCAATCAGCAATTGTAACGCCAGTTCGCCATAGCGGTGCTCCAGCGCCTCAATCGGTTCGATCCCCAAACCGCCAGTCAGGCCAAGATAGAACAGCCAGGGCGCGGGCAGCGCGCCCATCAGATAAACAGCCCATACCGGAATACGCCGGAGTGTCTGATTGATGGCCTGCATGATTCTAGTAATTCCTGGTCAAATCCATACCTTCATAAAGGCTGGCGACCTCTTCTTCATAGCCGTTGAACATCAGCGTCGGTTTGCGCGACGCGAACAGGCCGCCGCCTATTTCACGTTCGGAGGCTTGCGACCAGCGCGGATGATCCACGTTCGGGTTTACATTGCTATAAAACCCATATTCGCGCGAGTTAGCCATGTTCCAACTGGTGGGCGGCTCTTCTTCAGTAAGCGTGATCCGGACAATCGATTTGATCGATTTGAACCCGTATTTCCACGGCACCACCAGACGCAACGGCGCGCCGTTCTGATTTGGAATCGGCTTGTCATAGATACCAGTGGCCATAATCGTCAGCGGATGCATCGCCTCATCCAGGCGCAAACCCTCGCGATAGGGCCATTCCAGAATGGGATAGCGCGTTCCCGGCATCTCATCCGGGCGGTAGGCCGTTTCGAACGCCACGTATTTCGCGCCGTCTTTTATCCCCGCCATGTTCAGAAGATCGGCCAGTTCGAATCCGTTCCATGGAATGACCATCGACCAGGCTTCAACGCAACGGAACCGATAGATGCGTTCTTCGAGCGTCATCTCGGACAGGATGTCCTTGAAATCATACTCACCGGGACGATCGACCAGACCGTCAATCTGGACGCTCCAGGGTTCGGTCACCAGCGTATGCGCATATTTCGCCGGATCGTCTTTTCCGGTCCCGAACTCATAGTAGTTGTTGTAACTCGTGATCTCTTCCCACGTGTTCGGCTCCAGCGCATCCTGCGCCGCCGCTGGTCGGGCCATTGCCGCCAAACCAACACCCGCCATCCCGGCCATGACCTGCCGCCGGTTCAGGAACGCCGCCCGTGGGGTGACGTCGGCATGTGTCATTGTATTGGTCCAGCGATGCGCCATCTGGGTCTCCGTCATATTCGTTTGTCATTACAGACTTAGGGTGCTGATAGCACAGACCCATGGAAACAGGCGTCACGTTTGAGCGACGAGATTGTAACGTTCCAATTGGCGACAGGCCCAGACAGGCGGATTGTGCCGCGCTCTGCCCGCTTTCGGCGGTCGTCACGACCTGAGCCAACTCGCAATGCTCGGACGTTGCTCCGGACAAGTACATATCGCTCAGAGTTGGCTCTGAACGGAGAACAACAGCTGGGTTGTCTGCCTGCAGCCTTTACAACGGCGGGTACAAGACTGCACTCTGTCAGGCAGGCACCATACGCGATCAACAGTGTTGCGGGCCTGTTTTTGCAGCCTCGTGGCCGCAATGGGAGGACGAAAAATGTGTGATATCTGTGTAATGAACGCCGTAAAAGACAGGATGCTATCCCGGCGTGGGTTCTTCAAAGCCGCGGCGGCATCGGGTGTTGCAGCTGCCGCAACCGGGGCTATGGCACCGGCCACACTGGCCGCGGGGCATGGCGGTGTCCAAGACATGACCCACACGCTCAGCCCGGATTTCCCGACCTGGGGCGGAGAGCCGGGTATTTCGGCCGAACAGGCATTCAATTTCGCGGAGCACGGATTCAATCTGTTCAATTTGTCGATCAACGAGCATACGGGCACGCATATAGATGCCCCGCTGCACTTTTCCGCGGATGGTGCATCGGTCGATGAAATCCCGGTCTCAGATCTGGTTGCACCACTTTGCGTGGTCGATATTGCAGCCCGCGCAGCAGAAGACGCCGATACGCGTGTCACCCCGGATGATTTGAGAGCCTGGATAGCCGCCAACGGTGACATCCCCGACGGGGCCTGCGTCGCCATGCACTCGGGATGGGCCGGCAAAACCGCTACGGACGCGTTCCGCAATTTCGACGGTGAAGCGCAGCATTACCCGGGCTTTCACGTTGAAGCTGCGCAGATGCTGATGGAGGAAACCGGCGCGCGGTCTATTGCAGTTGACACCTTGTCACTGGATCACGGCATGTCTGCGGATTTCGCCACCCATTATGCCTGGTTGCCTTCTGGCCGGTTTGGAATCGAATGCCTGGCCAATCTGGATCAGGTACCCGCATCGGGCGCGACTCTTGTTATTGGCGCACCGAAACACGCGGGCGGCACCGGAGGTCCGGCGCGGATAATTGCGCTGATGTAAGAACATTGTGGGTGGTTGCAGTGCGATCACCCACGCCCGGTACTTAAAGATTCGCCGAACAATCCGGGTAAACTACAGGCCCCACCGATTTCTTGAAAGGCTACAGATTTTCATGACATTCAGAATACTCGTGTTGTCGATGGCACTGCTGGCGTCGTCAGCTCTGGCAGACGTACAATCCTGCAAAAACTTACATGAACGCGCACCCGAGTTACTGAGTGACCTGAACCAGGTGGGATCAAAAGATTATGAGACAGAACATCCAGGCCTTGGTTATTCCGTCACATTTGCAGACCCTTCCTCCAAGATCACCGTTTTCTTCTACGACCATCAGGAAAGGAAAGTCACGAACGATATGGCCGTTGAAAGTTTCAGACAGGCCGCCCGGGACATTGCCGCCGTAGCTGAACAGCGCGGTGCCGAGTTGGGGGAAATCAACGCTTATCAGATGCGCGACAGTTCCCAGGTTCTGCCGCTTCGGGCCGAAATGGAAACGTCGGACGGGTTATCCGAGTTTCTGGCCGTTGGCGTGGTCAACGACTGCATTGTGAAGCTGCGCTTTACCGCCCAGTTTGAGATAGAGAAGGCTAAGGTCTGGATGAAGGTTCTGAACGACTACCTAAACAAAGGTTATAGGTCGCCAACGTAAAAAAAACCCGCCGTGAAGGCGGGTTTTTTACGTTTCATCGACTTAGTGAACCACTGCATCATTCGGGCGGGGCCGTTCCGACGTCCCCAACCGGTCACCGATGATCAGGCCGTCAGTTCCGGCAGTGACCGGAACGACCTCACCATCCTTGATCTCACCGGCCAGCAGCGCTTCGGCCAGCGGGTTCTGCAGGGCGCGTTGAATTACGCGTTTCAGCGGGCGGGCTCCGAAAACAGGGTCATATCCTTCATTGGCCAGCCATTCCTTGGCACCATCGTCCAGGGCCAGTTCGATCTTGCGGGCCGCCAGGCGCTTTTGCAGACGCGCCATCTGGATATCGACGATGCCATCCATATCGGCCCGCTTGAGGCGGTCAAAGATGATCGTTTCGTCCAGACGATTCAGGAACTCGGGCCGGAAATGTGCCCGCACCGCATCCATCACGTCACGGCGTGCCTGCGCGCTGTCCGCGCCATCGGGCAACTGGCTGAGCGCCTGAGACCCAAGGTTCGACGTCAGGATGATCAGCGTCTGCTTGAAGTCCACGGTGCGGCCCTGACCATCGGTCAGAACCCCATCATCCAGAACCTGCAACAGCACGTTGAACACATCCGGGTGCGCCTTTTCGACCTCGTCAAACAGCACGACCTGATAGGGCCTGCGCCGCACGGCTTCGGTCAGCACACCGCCTTCGTCATAACCGACATAGCCCGGAGGAGCCCCGATCAGACGGGCAACCGCGTGTTTCTCCATGAACTCGGACATGTCGATACGCACCATCGCGTTATCGTCGTCGAACAGGAAATTCGCCACGGCCTTGGTCAGCTCGGTCTTACCCACGCCGGTTGGTCCGAGGAACAGGAACGATCCCAGCGGACGGCCTTCGTCATTCAGACCCGCACGCGCACGGCGCACGGCGTTGGCGACGGCAGTCACCGCTGCATCCTGACCGATCACACGGGAATGCAGAGCGTCTTCCATCCGCAGCAATTTCTCGCGCTCGCCTTCCAGCATTTTCGAGGTCGGGATACCGGTCCAACGCTCGACCACCGAAGCGATCTGTTCCGGGCGCACCGTTTCCTCAGCCATCATGGCGTTGCTTTCGGCGTTTTCGGCCTCGGTCAACTTTTTCTCAAGTTCGGGGATGACGCCGTAAGACAGCTCACCTGCCTTCGCCAGATTGCCTTCACGCTTGGCGATCTCCAGATCAGCCCGCGCTTTGTCGAGCTGTTCCTTCAGGTCACGGGCACCCGCCAGTTTATCGCGTTCGGCCTGCCACTGAGCGGTCATCTCGGCGGATTGCTCCTGCAGGTCGGCCAGGTCCTTCTGCAAAGTTTCCAGACGGTCCTTCGAAGCCGCGTCATCCTCAAGCTTCAGCGCCTCTTCCTCGATCTGCATCTGCAGAATGTTCCGGTCGAGTTGATCGAGTTCCTCGGGCTTGCTGTCGACCTCCATCCGCAGACGCGATGCCGCCTCGTCGACAAGGTCGATGGCTTTGTCGGGCAGAAAGCGGTCAGTGATATAGCGGTGCGACAGGGTCGCCGCTGAAACAAGCGCTGAATCCGAGATACGCACACCGTGGTGCAGTTCGTACTTTTCCTTGATGCCGCGCAGGATGCTGATCGTATCTTCGACCGTCGGCTCCTGTACCATTACAGGCTGGAACCGGCGCGCAAGGGCCGCGTCTTTTTCCACGTATTTGCGGTACTCGTCCAGCGTGGTCGCACCAATACAATGCAACTCGCCCCGGGCAAGCGCAGGCTTGATCAGGTTGGCCGCATCCATTGCACCATCAGACTTCCCGGCACCGACCAACGTGTGCATCTCGTCTATGAACAGGATGATTTCACCCGCAGCTTCAGTCACTTCGGTCAGAACGGCCTTGAGGCGTTCTTCGAACTCGCCACGGTATTTCGCACCAGCAATCAGCGCACCCATGTCGAGCGCCAGCAGCTTCTTGTCCTTCAGCGATTCAGGCACATCGCCGTTGATGATACGCAGGGCCATACCTTCGGCAATCGCGGTCTTACCGACGCCGGGCTCACCAATCAGAACCGGGTTGTTCTTGGTGCGACGCGACAGAACCTGCATCGAGCGGCGGATTTCCTCGTCCCGACCGATGATCGGATCAATTTTGCCTTCGGCCGCTGCCTCGGTCAGGTCACGTGCGTATTTCTTGAGCGCGTCATAACCTTCTTCCGCCGACGCGCTGTCAGCGGTGCGACCCTTGCGAATGTCGTTGATCGCCTCGTTCAGTTTTTGCGCTGATACGGCTCCGGCGTCCAATGCATCCTTGGCCTTGGACTTCACCATGCACAGCGCCATCAACACGCGTTCGACCGGCACGAAACTGTCGCCCGCCTTTGATGCCAACTTTGCAGCCTCGTCCAGTACTTTGGCGGTCTGGCCGTCCATGTAGATCTGGCTCGCGTCGCCGCTGACCTTGGGGATTTTCCCTATCGCGGTGTCCAGCGCTTCAACCACGCGGTTCGGGGCCCCACCCGCGCGTGTGATCAGGTTGCTGGCCAACCCCTGATCGTCATCCATCAATGCTTTGAGTATATGAGTGGGCTCCAGCCTCTGGTGCCCCTCGCGCAGCGCAATGGTTTGCGCTGCCTGCACGAATCCCCGTGCCCGCTCGGTGAACTTGTTCAAGTCCATGATATTCTCCTTTTCCAAGCGCCCCGTTTTGACATGCCCGCCTGGCAGCACATGTCGGTCGAAGCCTCACATTCAATCTGGGAAATATCTTCAGTGGTTCAAGAGGCTAAAACACAGAAATCGACCTATTCGCGCTGGATGGTATAGACTGAATAACCACCGGTCTCGGCGACCTGAACGGCACCCAGATCATTCACCAAAGATTGGGCTGCCGCACTTCCCGTCGGGCAAGAAACCAGATCTGCCGTATGGTCCAGGAAATTGCCGGTAAACGCCGTTTCACCAGTAAGTTGACACCAATCATCCTCGGACCTGTAACCACCAACCAAACGCAAATCGTCATTGGTCGGCACAGGTGCAGCCCCTGTATCCGTCTCCTCGGGCGGCGTTTCATTACATGCGGCCAGTGCAATCAACGCGCCCAACAAAACCAGCTTTTTCATTTGTCGCCCCTTATTTTGAATTCGAGTTTTCAATACAGAGCACGATAACACGATTTGAAGCTGCCTGCGCGGCTTAGCAGATGGACAGAGCGGCCCGAAGCCGCTAGGACGCAGACGTTTGCCAAAAAGGAGCGCCCCCCATGTCTGATGACCGCCTGATCGTAGCCCTTGATGTTCCCAACGCTCTGCAAGGGTTGGCCATGGCAGAACGTTTGGGGGACAGTGTTTCTTTCTATAAGATCGGGCTGGGTATGCTGACCGGTGGCGGGCTGGCATTGGCCAACGAACTGAAACAGGATCACGGCAAGCGCATCTTCCTGGATATGAAGTTATTCGACATTGGCAACACAGTTGAAAATGCCGTGCGGGGATTGGCGCAATTCGATCTGGATTTTCTGACCGTGCATGGTGACCCTCATGTGGTGCGCGCTGCCAAAGAAGGTGCTGCGGGTAAAGACCTGAAGATCCTCGCCGTGACCATCCTGACCTCGCTGAACCGCGACGATCTGGACGCAAGCCTTCTGAAATCCGGTGATGTGCAGGACTTGGTCGTTGAGCGCGCGGCCAAAGCCTTTGAAGCCGGTGCTGATGGCGTTATCGCCAGCCCGCAGGAAGCCGCCCTGATCCGCGTCCTGCCTCAGGCTGAAGGTCGTCTGATCGTAACCCCTGGTGTGCGCCCTGCTGGCGCAGCGCTTGGCGACCAGAAACGTGTAGCCACCCCGGCAAGCGCCATTCAGGAAGGCGCAGATCACATCGTTGTCGGCCGCCCGATTTATCAGGCAAAAGACCCAAAAGCCGCTGCTGAGGCTGTTCTTTCCGAACTAAATTCTCTGAAGGTAAGCTAAAACCGCTTGGTTTATTCAGGTGCGTTTTGCGTTGAATTTTCCGCGCAACAAGTTGACCTTAGGTCACTTTTTGACAAAACCGCGCCAAATCGTCTCTGTGCCAGAAAACACACATTCAAAACCCGAGTTTTCTCCGCACGACCTTCATCCTATCGAAACTAAGGATTTTCAGAGATTCTGAAGGGGAAATACTCCCCAACGAACCGCTTCTTCCTGAGGTTCGTTACTTCCCCCCGCGATGTGCGGGGGGTCTTCTTTCCAAATCGCCCCATGTCAGCAGGGCCTTTGATCCAGGATCACAGGTGATATAAAGAACGTCCAAGCCAACTGCGGAACGCATGAGGACGCAGATGCCCGGTCTTTGCCGAGATTGCCTGACCACATTGTCAAACGAACAACGCTGTACTGCCTGCGGCAGTCCGCGGATAAAGACACACCCAGAACTGTTTGACCTGTCGATTGCCCATATGGATTGTGACGCCTTCTATGCTTCGGTGGAGAAACGTGACAACCCGGAACTGGCGGACAAACCGGTTATCATTGGCGGCGGCAAGCGCGGCGTTGTTTCAACTGCCTGCTACGTTGCCCGTATTCGCGGCGTCCGGTCGGCTATGCCCATGTTCAAGGCCTTGCAACTCTGCCCCGAAGCCGTCGTGATCAAGCCCCGCATGTCCGTCTACGCCCAGGTGTCGCGCGACATCCGCGCGATGATGGATGAATTGACACCCGTGGTCGAACCCCTGTCGCTGGACGAAGCCTTCATGGACCTGTCGGGAACCGAACGTCTGCACGGCGCGCCACCTGCCGTCATGCTGGCGCGTCTGGTCAAGCGCATGAAGGAAGAAATCGGTGTCACCGGATCTATCGGGTTAAGTCACAACAAATTTCTGGCCAAGGTCGCATCGGACCTCGACAAACCGCGCGGGTTTTCAGTGATCGGCAAGGCGGAAACGGCAGAGTTTCTGAACGACAAACCCGTACGGTTGATCTGGGGCATTGGCCCGGCTGCGCAGGAAGCGCTGGACCAGGCCGGGATCAGAGCTTTCAGTGATTTGCTGCGTTGGGATCAGGAGGCACTAACCGCACGATTCGGCTCAATGGGATATCGCCTGTGGCACTTGGCCCGAGGTCAGGACAAGCGACGCGTATCCGCGCATGAGCCGATGAAATCCATCAGCAACGAGACGACATTTTTCGAAGATACGTCGAGCCTTGATATTCTGGACGGCCATTTGTGGCGGATGGCCTTGAAAGTGTCGGATCGCGCCAAGGCAAAGGATCTGGCTGGTCGGGTTGTCACGTTGAAACTGAAGAAAGCCAATCACAAGATCCTGACGCGGCGCGTATCCTTGCGGGATGCGACACAGATTGCCGACCGGATTTACCGCACGGCCCGGGGCCTGTTCGATCAGGTTGGCGATCAGGGGCCATATCGGTTGTTGGGCTGTGGTTTGTCCGATCTTTGTCCGGCGGATCAGGCGGATATTTTTGGCGACCTATTGGATCCGGATGCCGCCCGCAGATCAAAGGCCGAACGGGCCACCGACAAGATTCGCCAGAGGTTCGGTGCCGAAGCAATCATGAAGGGCCGTGCGCTGCGCTAAAGCTACTCCGCCGCCAGACGCTCTGGGCTCGCACCCAGGTTGGAAATCTCCCGAACCACCTGCCTGAGCAGCTTCGAGAACGCCATGAAATTGGCATTGGGCGCGACTTTTTCCTCGTCCATGTACAAAGCGCGATCGATCTCGATCTGAACAGCGTGCTGCTGGCGGCCAGGACGACCATAGGTTTGCGTCACATATGCTCCGGCAAAAGGCGCATTGCGCGCCACGTTGAGACCCGCTGCTGCAAAAGCCGCTTCAATGATATCCACAACCTCAGAGGATGCGGACGCGCCAAACCGGTCGCCCAGCACGATCTCGGGTCGCCTTCCGCGCGCAGTGCCCGCCATGGCCACCGCCTCATGTGGCATCGAGTGGCAGTCCACCAGAATTGCCTGACCGAACATCTCGTGTGATTCGGCCAGCAGGGATTTCAACCGCGCATGATACGGGCGCCAATAGGTGTCGATGCGCAGCCGCGCTTCGTCCATGGTGAGTTTGCCGCGATAGATTGCCCGACCGTTGGCAACCACGCGGGGAATCACCCCCAGCCCTGACGCGACCCTTGGATTATGCCCGTGCCTGCGGGCACCGCTGATCAAGGCCGGGTCAAGCTCATCCAGACTGCGGTTCAAATCCAGATAGGCGCGTGGCATGGCCGCCTTGATCAAAGGGGCACCGTTTTCCGCGGCGGGCGCGAACAACTGATCAACAAATGCATCTTCTGAGGATCGAATCACGCTCCGGTTCAATACGGACCGGTTCAGAAATACCTCAGGATACTCCCGCCCGCTGTGTGGCGATGAAAAAACCACGCACGAGGTGCGGTTTTCGGGCATATCCAATACATAGGCTGCGCTTTGCATGATCCCTCCGTGTTCGCAATCAACATAGACCGGAAAAATTGTTCTTCCAAACCCCTTGAACCCATTTGCGACTCCTTTTATAGACCCCGCTACCGGCGCGGGGATCCGCGCCCCATTTCGTTATGGGGCAAGGCACGCAAAGGGAACGTGGGCGGTTAGCTCAGCGGTAGAGCACTTCGTTGACATCGAAGGGGTCACAAGTTCGATCCTTGTACCGCCCACCATGATTTCACTGTTCCGGTTTTCCGGGACACCCGAGTAACCCAGGCGCTGGCCACGTCCTTGATGAAGGCGCCGCAGATTGGAGACAGACCATGAAGGTCAAGAACTCGCTCCGCTCGCTCAAGAACCGGCACCGCGACTGCCGGATTGTGCGTCGCAAAGGCCGCGTCTACGTGATCAACAAGACGCAGCGCAAGTTCAAAGCGCGTCAGGGCTAAGAACTGCACATTACTGCTTAATGAAACCGCGCCTCCGGGTGCGGTTTTTTTTGTTTCACCCGCGCCTAAAATGTAATCCCTGCATGGATCAGAATGCCGATGACCATAAGAAAGTTCAGAACCATCGAAATCCCGTTGCCGACATAGATTGGAAGCTTTCCAACAACCAAGCCGTAAGCAAACCAAAGCAGGGATAAGGCGGTATATAGCGACCACGATAACAAGGATTGTCCCGAGGCATGGTGCGAATGCGTCAAGTACAGCTTCACGAGCTGCGGCAGTGTGGCAAAGGGACCGACCACACCAATAAAAACCATGAAGCCTTCAAAGCGCGACATCCAATGGCCAAGGTTAGATTTCTCTAATTTTTCAGCCAGTGTTTCGGGCATATCTCAGGTTCTTCCTTTAAGTGCACAAGCCAGCTTTTTTGATTTCCAAGACAATCTGTCCTGTCAAATTATCCGCTTGAAGCGTTTGGACCAAGCCCCCTCGGCCACGTTACCACCGACCTTTCCCCCTCGCATGCCTTCAGAGCATCGCATGTTGAACGCCACCAGCGACTTTTTGCCCAAGTAAATCAGTCGGATTTACTTGCATCCCGCTCAGAATCGTATAATTGAGAAAATCAGTCGGATTAATGACCGGCCCGAAATTTAATTGTTGAGGCACACAATGCTGAAATCCACGACCTGCCTAGCCGCCGCGCTGTCGGCTTTGATCGCAACCTCTGCCGCCGCCGAGGGCGAACTGAACCTCTATTCGTCGCGCCACTATGACACCGACGAACGGCTGTATACCGACTTTGAAGACGCAACCGGCATCAAGATCAACAGGATCGAAGGCAAAGCGGATGAACTGATTGCCCGGATGGAAGCGGAAGGCGCGAACTCACCTGCCGACGTGATGCTGACCGTGGACACGTCGCGTCTGGCGCGGGCCAAGAATGCAGGTGTCCTCCAATCAATCGACAGCGCTACACTGGAAGAGCGCATTCCCACCAACCTGCAGGATAGTGACAATCAGTGGTTTGGTTTCTCGCAACGCGGTCGGATCATCTTTTTCGACAAGGAAAACGTGACCAACCCGCCGGCCACCTACGCTGATCTGGCCAAACCGGAATACAAGGGAATGGTTTGTATCCGGTCTTCGACCAACACCTACAACCAGACCCTGTTGGCGTCGATCATCACACACGAAGGCACTGAGGCCGCCAAGTCCTGGGCCGAGGGCGTTGTCGCCAACATGGCGCGTGACCCGCAGGGCGGTGACACCGACCAGTTGCGCGGCATCGTTTCGGGCGAGTGTGACATCGCGGTTTCAAACACCTACTATTTCGCGCGTTCCATTCGCACAGACGTCAAAGGCTTGTCCGCAGAGCGCGACATGATCGGCTGGGTCTTCCCGAACCAGGACAGTTATGGCGCGCATATGAATCTATCCGGTGGTGGGGTCGCCGCGCACGCACCCAACAAGGAAAACGCGATCCTATTTCTTGAGTATCTGGCCAGCGATCAGGCGCAGAAATACTTCTCGGCGGGCAATGACGAGTTCCCGGCAGTTCCAAATGTCGAACTGGCCGAGTCGGTCCAGGCGCTGGGTGAATTCAAGGCCGACGACGTGAACCTATCAGACGTTGCAAAGAACATCCCCGAAGCGCAGAAGATCTTTAACGAAGTTGGCTGGAAGTAAGCCTTCTTTCGCTGGTTTCTTAAAAGGATGCGGCTTGTTCGCATCCTTTTTTGTTTGATAAGCTATATTTTTTAGCATATTTTCTCGTATATGAGATATTTTTTCAACTGCTTATAATGCCCGACACCCTGTCAACCCGCCTTGCCAATCGCCTAAGCGAACTGCGCCGCGGGCGTGGTTGGTCTTTGGATTACCTTGCCGAACACAGCAGGATCAGCCGCGCCACCTTGTCCCGCATGGAAAAAGGGGATGTCAGCCCAACAGCCGACAATCTAGGCCGTCTGTGTGCTGCATACGATCTGCCAATCTCGCGGCTGCTGATGATGGTTGAGGACAGCTTTGACCCCAAGGTTCCATTCGAACGCCAGACCGAGTGGCGCGACCCTGAAACCGGCTTCACCCGCCGTGCTGTTTCACCACCTGCAAATGGATTGAACGCCGAGGTTCTGGAATGCCACCTGCCCCGGGACACGGTCATCACCTACGAAGTGCCTCCTAAATCGGGGCAAGAGCATCATCTGATCTTAATGGACGGCGCGCTTACTCTGACGGTTGATGGAACGGCGCACGCGCTGAACGCCGGGGATTGCCTGCGCTACCATCTGTCGGGACCGACCCGGTTTGAAACAGGGGCGTCGCGTGGCGCACGTTACCTGCTGGTGCTTATATGATCACGCGCCTGACCGATAACGATTTTGACGCGGCACTGGATGACCTGGCTGAAATCCTGCATGCCTGTGTTCATGATGGGGCCAGCGTAGGTTTCATACTTCCGTTTACCCTGAATGATGCGCGTGCGTACTGGCACCAAAACGTACAGCCCGGTCTAAGGTCAGGTAAGCTGGACTTATTCGTTTCGTATGACGGTCCCCGCATTACAGGCACCGTTCAACTGATCCCGGCGGCAATGCCCAACCAACCCCACCGCGCCGATGTGGCGAAACTTCTGGTCCACCCTAACGCCAGACTGCGGGGGTTAGGCCGATCCCTAATGAATGCGCTTGTTCTTCGCGCGCAAGAGGTGGGGCGCACGGTGCTTGTACTTGATACGCGCAGCACCGATCCCTCGCGGCTGCTTTATCAAAGCCTTGGGTTTCAGATCGCGGGGGAAATACCGAATTACTGTCGGAACCCATTTGAACCAAAATTCGAACCCACAACTTATATGTACAAAAACCTTGACGCTTGAAAAGACGCGGCCCCCGCTACTCGGCGGCTCTGATCTTTTCGGGGAACTTGTTCGGCAACAGCCCGAGGCGGCGCGCACGACGAACATCTGCCAGCAGGTCCCGTTCGGCGGCCTCAAACAATTCTTCAGGGTCATCCAGAACAAAATACCCCATCTGATGCATGTCGATCCGGTAGGGTGTTCGTAGAATCGTCAGAACATCAAACGGGTCACGATCTGGTATGTCGCTGGTCACAGCGTAGACCAGTTCAGTCGGTGACGAGGCCAACCCTGATCCCAGCGCCTTGATTTGACCGTTCTGGCGGCGCAGACCAAACTCGATCGAAAACCAGTAGAGCCTGATCAGCCAAGCATAATCCGCGTCATCTGCCTGCTTTCCGGCTAGCCCGATGGCGTGGCTGAACGCGGCAAAACGCGGGTCGCTTAACAACGGGGTGTGTCCGAAAATCTCATGAAAGATATCCGGCTCTTCGATATAGTCGAAATCTTCCCGGGAGCGGATGAAAGAAGCGGCCGGAAAAACCCGATCCGCCAGCATCCCGAAAAATGTCTTGAACCCGATAAGCGCCGGAACCGGCTGCACCCGCCAGCCGGTCAGGTCCAGCAGCCGTTTCGAAATTTCTGCACAAGAAGGCACTTTGGTCTTCGGCAAATCCAGCCGCGCCAAACCGCTTAGGTATTCCGGCGCCATATAGCGCCGTACGTTTTCTTCCTGTGCCGCGTAAAGATCAGCCCAGACCGCATTCTCTTCGTCTGTGTAGGTAATGTGGCCATGTTCATCCGCTAGTTTGGCGACATATTTCGTAGATTTGGGCATCAGCATCCTCCTGCATGAGATCAGGATACCTCAACTCACACGGAGAATTTGTTTTGATATTCTGATTTTCGTCCGTACTATGAATGAAACATTCCGAGATACTACGATTTGCGGCCCAAATGCTTCACTCAGCCGACATCGATATTTTGCGAGAGCTTCAGGCCAGTGGACGTCTGTCTATGCAGGAGCTTGCCGACCGGACCGGATTATCTGCGTCGCAATGCTGGCGCCGCGTCCGTGACCTTGAATCGTCCGGGGTGGTTTCAGGGTATCGCGCGCAGGTTTCAGCCAAGGCTGTCGGTCTGAATGCCATTGCCTATGTCCACGTCGCACTGAAAGACCATCAGGAAAACAGCATCTCGGCGTTTCTTCGTCTGGTCGAGACCGAGCCGCAAATCGTTGAGTGCGCCTCGATCACCGGGGATCACGACTTTATCCTGAAAGTTTATGCCAAAACCCCCGAGGATCTTGAGGTCTTCATCATGCAGCGCTTGTTGAAATCAGGGCTGGTCCGCGACACCCGCAGCAACTTTGTGCTTCGCCAGACCAAGACCCGCGGCCCTTTACCCATTCTTTGACAGTGTCCGCCGAAACGGAACCTGAGCGGATGTGTCAGGTGCATAACCCATCCTTGCTATGACGTGGTGTTGAAGGGCAGAGAGTGTCGTTCAATTGGAAAAGCCCGGCCACCATTTCCTGGCGGCCGGGCTTTCAAGATTCAAAACGCGTCTTCAGAAATGAGCAGATTTCGCGGACGCAGGCTTTTCCATCGGCGGTGCGAACTTGGTCAAGTCGATCCCCTTGACCGCCGACTTGTATTCCTCGGCAGTTGGGGTCCGGCCCAAAATGGCCGAAAGCACGACAACCGGCGTCGACGCCAGCAGGGACTCACCCTTTTTCTCATCCGAGTCTTCGACAACACGCCCCTGGAACAGGCGCGTGGATGTCGCCAGAACGGTATCGCCTTTTGCAGCCTTTTCCTGGTTCCCCATGCAAAGGTTACAGCCGGGCCGCTCAAGATACAGGATATTTTCATATTCTGTACGTGCTTTGTTTTTCGGAAAAAGATCATCGAATTCAAAGCCCGAGTATTTCTGAAGAATGCTCCACTCGCCTTCTTCCTTCAGTTCATCGATGATGTTGTAGGTTGGTGCTGCGACAACCAGCGGGGCCTTGAATTCGACGGTGCCCCGTTCCTCTTCAAGGTTCTTAAGCATCTGCGAGACGATAATCAGATCGCCCTTGTGCACCATGCACGACCCGACAAAGCCCAGATCGACCTTCTTTTCACCCTTGTAGTAGGAAACCGGGCGGATCGTGTCGTGGGTGTAACGCTTTGATACGTCAGCATTGTTCACGTCAGGATCGGCAATCATCGGTTCGTCGATCTCATCCAGATCAACGACGAGCTCGGCAAAATACTTGGCGTTTTCATCGGGTTTCAGGGCCGGCTTATCACCCGACCTGATTTCCGCGATCCGCGCATTCGCCTTGTCGATCAGACCTTGCAGCGTCTGGGCTTCGTTTTCCATACCCTTGTCGATCATGATCTGGATGCGGCCTTTGGCGATTTCCAGAGATTCAATCAGCGTGTCATCTTCGGAAATACAGATCGACGCCTTGGCCTTCATCTCGGCCGTCCAGTCGGTAAAGGTGAACGCCTGATCCGCCAGCAAGGTGCCGATATGAACTTCGATGATCCGGCCCTGGAAGACATTGTCACCGAATGTCTTCAACATCTGCGACTGGGTGGCGTGAACCACATCGCGGAAATCCATATGGTCTGCCATCTGGCCTTTGAAGGTCACCTTAACCGATTCAGGGATCGGCATCGTGGCTTCACCGGTGGCCAGCGCCAGCGCAACGGTGCCCGAATCCGCGCCAAACGCTACGCCCTTGGACATGCGGGTGTGCGAGTCGCCGCCAATGATGATGGCCCAGTCGTCCACGGTGATGTCGTTCAGCACCTTGTGGATTACGTCTGTCATCGAATGGTAAACACCCTTGGGATCACGCGCAGTGATCAGGCCAAAGTTGTTCATGAATTTCATCAGTTTAGGAATGTTCGCCTGCGCCTTTGCGTCCCAAACTGACGCTGTGTGGCACCCGGACTGATATGCGCCATCAACTATGGGCGAGATCACTGTTGCCGCCATAGCTTCCAGCTCCTGCGCAGTCATCAGGCCGGTGGTGTCTTGCGACCCAACGATATTGACCTTAACCCGAGCATCCGAACCCGCGTGCAGAACCTTTCCGTCAGCCACGCCAACCGCGTTTTTGTTGAAGATCTTCTCGACAGCTGTCAGGCCCTGACCCTCGTGCGAGATTTCCTTGGACGGAGCAAATGCAGATTCCAGCGCAACGCCAAGGGTTTCTGCCGCAAATGTCTGCAGCTTCTTCCCAAAGACAATCGCGTAAGAGCCGCCAGCCTTGATGAATTCGACCTTTTGCGGCGTGAAGGACGACGATACATCGACAAGCTCTTTATCGCCTGCTTCATTGTAAAGCTTCTTGTCCTTTGTGTTGATGGTCAGAACGGTTCCGGTCTCGACCGAGTATTTCTGTTCAAGGACAGGGCTTTCGTCGTTGTTCAGAATCGGGTTGCCGTCGTCATCCAGCTTTTTGACCCAGTTCTTCAGGTCAATGCCGATACCTCCGGTCACACCAACGGTGGTCAGGAAGATCGGTGAGATTCCGTTTGTTCCCGCGACAACTGGTGCGATGTTCACAAAAGGAACATAAGGGCTGGCTTGCGTTCCGGTCCACAAGGCAACGTTGTTGACACCGGACATGCGCGACGACCCGACGCCCATGGTTCCTTTTTCGGCGACCAGCATGACGCGTTTGTCCGGGTGTTGTTTCTGCAAATCCTGAATCTCGGCCTGCGCCGCCGGTGTGATCATGCATTTGCCATGCAATTCCCGATCCGCACGAGAATGCGCCTGATTGCCGGGCGACAGAAGGTCGGTGGAAATGTCTCCTTCGGCCGCGACATAGGTCACAACCTTGATTTCCTCTTCGATGTCAGGCAGCCGGGTAAAGAACTCGGCCTTGGCATAGCTCTCCAGAATGTCCTTTGCGACTGCGTTTCCGGCCTCAAAAGCAGATTTGAGGCGCTGGGTATCCGCATCATACAGGAACACCTGTGTTTTCAGCACCTCTGCCGCCTGACTTGCAATCGACACATCATCGCCCAGCGCCAGATCCAGCAGAACCTCGACCGAGGGGCCACCTTTCATATGTGACAGCAGCTCGAACGCGAAGACCTGCGAGATTTCTTCGACCGAGGCTTCACCCAATATGATCTCTTTCAGGAACCGTGCCTTTTCACCAGCTGCGCTGGTTGTACCCGGCAGCGTGTTATAGATGAAATAGGTCAAAGACTCGGCGCGGTGAACGTTGTCCACATCCTTGATTTGTTCGATGATTTCCTGAATCAGCGCACCGTCTTCAATGGGTTTGGGGTGTAAACCTTGCTCTTTGCGCGTCTCGATCTCGTTCAGGTATTCTGTATATAGGCTCATGACGGTTCCGACCATTTAGCTGGTGCGCTGGCGGGTAACAAACCAGCACCTTTATTTTGTATGCCGCGGTATACTAAATGTTCGCAACTTGCAAGACACTCTCCTGCGACCCTGTGTCCTGATCGAGGATGTATCCGTCGAAATACCTGTCTGTCAGGCGTGATCTGTCTGTTGCTGCCAACAGGTATCAGCACCCTGGCACGCTAGCTTCCTGCTGCGGAAATCAGTTCCTTGGCCAGCGGCAAGGATGAATAACCCAGCCGGGATGGCGTCAATCCCAATCGCACGATCACCATATTATGAGAGGGGAAAATACCGATGGACTGCCCATCATGCCCCTGCAACCAAACCGCATCTTCAAAAGGTGGAAAACCTCCGGGTGCTTCCAGCCAAAGGTGACCCTTGGCGTATTTGCCATCCGAAGCATCAACCGGTTCGAACATCCAGTCCACATAACCTTCTGGTAATATCCGAGAGCCCTTCCAAACCCCTTTTTGCAGTAATAGCTGCCCGTACCGGGCCCAGTCACGCGCCGTCGCATACATATAACTGGATCCGATGAAAGTATCGCTGACATCCGTCTCGACAACCGCCGATGTCATGCCAATCGGTGCAAATAGCGCGTTTTGTGGATAGCTCAGCCCACCGTCGCCCAACTTGTTTTGCCAAACCCGAGACAGCGTCGTGGACGTGCCCGAGGAATAGTTGAAGTTCATTCCAATACTGGATTCAGCAACGCGCCCGGCAGCAAATTCGGCCATATCGTCACGAAGATACAGCATGCGTGTTACGTCTGAAACGTCCCCGTATTCTTCATCCCATTGCAGCCCGCTTGTCATCGCCAACATGTCAGCCACGGTAATACCCCGCCTTGCGTCGCCGGCCCAATCGGGAAAGCTGTCGACAAGCGTATCTGACAAGCTCATTTGACCCGCTTCAATCAAGGTGCCGATCAACCCGGCCGTAACTGTCTTGGTCATGGACCAGCCCAGTAACGGGGTATCCGCATCAAACCCATCGGCATATCGTTCAGCAATGATGCGCCCTTTTCGAACCACCACAACTGCGCGAAATCCTTCACCCACCAAACTGTCATTCAACATGACATTCTGAAGCTTCGAGTCTTGGGACAAGGCAACGTCATTCCCGTTTGGCCATAGACCGTCTGGCAGCGGATCAGGCGCGGAAAGTGTCTGATTGCTCAGATCAGCCTCATGAACATTTGTGCAGCCCAGCCCCTGACGAAACTGCGATGTCGCAGGCGCAAAGAACTGAAAGATCCGCGCCGTCACAGTCTGCGCGTCACGATCCACCTTAATTGAGATTTGCCCCAGCAACGGATGACCAGGTGCCTGCACGTCCACGGCCAGAACTTCGCCCGGAGCCCGTCCGGCAATGAAAACGTTCGAACACACGATCTTGGCAGAGTAATTGGTTCCCACCTTCAAAAGATCCGGGGGCGCGAACCAAAGGTAGCCAATCAGAGCCACCCCGCCCAGAACCACCGCACCGCCGGTCATTTTTAGTACTTTGCTGAACATCCGCCGCAACCATTTCTGCCGCTACCTCGCGCGGCAAAGGTTAGAAGCAACCGAGTCGGCATTACCACAGTTTCGTTACGTCGATTGATGGGTCAGAGCTTGTGGACAAATGCGTGGTCAGTGCCTTCCAAGTTGCACATCGCTCAATCAGCAAACAGCGCAAATCGACCGCAGCCCTCAGCTCGCGGAGCATTGATCTTTATACCATGTAGGAGTGCTCAAAACGCCGCATCCCCACCATTTGTTTTACTCAAAAAACTGAAGATTTTTGCTCACAATTTCACGCGCCATTTGCGCATAAGCCTGCACGATTTCCCAAAAACTTACGTAATTCGAGAGACGTGATCAATTAGTGGTAGTCACCAAATATCTCTTAAAAAAATTTGAACCCCTCATTCAAGAGGGTATTCGGATTGGAAAAAGTCAATCCCAATCAGAGGGAAAACAGCCCATTATCAGACTCGTGTTGGGTCCCGCTCGAAGAAAGGACATTGCCGAATACGCGAAGTGAGCGCGTCCAAACCAGCGCGCTCACTCAATATGGTATTGCCTGTCACCACGACTTAAAAAGCGATGTGTTACTCGGCTGCAACCGTTTCCTCTGCCAGCGACGGATAATCGGTGTACCCTTTTTCATTGCCACCGTAGAGGGTAGTTGGATCCAGCTCATTCAACGCGGTGTCTTTCTCTAGCCGGCTGACAAGATCCGGGTTGGAAATGAACGGCCGACCAAAGGCCACCAGATCGACGGCTCCGGATTCAACCGCTTCGATTGCCATTTCCCGATCGTAAGAGTTGTTGCCCATTTTCGCACCGTCAAACAATTCATAGAGCGCCTTCAGATCGCAACCTTCCGGAATATCGCGCGGGCCGCCGGTCTGTCCTTCTACGAGATGGAGATAGGCCAACCCATAGGTATTCAGCAATTTAATCGCATGTGCGAATGTCGCCTGCGGGTCGCTGTCGGAAATGTTATTGGCTTCCGAGAATGGGCTGAGGCGAACACCCACACGGTCGGCACCCCACACGTCGACAACCACATCCGTGACCTCTTGCAGGAACCGTGCCCTGTTCTCGATAGGACCGCCGTATTCGTCTTCACGCTTGTTGGACTCATCGCGCAGGAACTGATCGATAAGGTATCCGTTGGCTGCATGGATCTCGACACCGTCGAAACCCGCTTTCTTGGCGTTTTCCGCGGCTCTCCGGTAGTCCGCAACAATGCCAGCAATTTCTTCGATGGCCAGAGCCCGCGGTTCAGATGTTTCAACAAACTGTTCACCATCAAACGTCTTGGCCTTAGCGCCAATTGCGGAAGGTGCAACAGGGGCGCCACCATCTTGCTGCAAGCTGTAATGCGAAATCCGACCCACATGCCAAAGCTGGATTACAATCTTCCCGTCATTGGCATGGACGGCCTCAGTCACTTTTTTCCAGCCGTCGATCTGCGCTTCGGAATAAATGCCGGGCGTCCAGGCATAGCCCTTGCCTTGGGGCGAGATTTGCGAAGCCTCCGTGATGATCAGACCTGCACCCGCCCGCTGGGCGTAGTACTTAGCCTGCAATTCATGGACACTGTCATCCTCGGCTCTTGCCCGGTTGCGGGTCAATGGCGCCATGACAATGCGGTTTTTCAGCTCGATTGCACCAGCTTTGATGCCGGAGAACAGTTTTTCATCAGCCATTGCTGCTTCCTTCTTTGGTAAACTTCGTTCAGATATTATTGGACCAATTAGTCCAATATTAGGGTCACTGTCTGTTGATTGAGTTTGTTTTAGGTTTCATTTCCTTATGGTGGCGGGAGGCCTTATGGCGAAATCACCAACCGGGCTTGTTTCAGGGTTTGCGATATCTGCTCAGCGGGAACGCCCGCCTTGCGCAAGGCTAGTGTTCCGATTGCAAGGGACGCAAAGGCGCGCGCCTTGTCGAGGGCCTGTCCCGGATCCGAAGGCTCTAGCGCTCTCGCAATAATCTCGTCAATACTCTCCAAATGCTGCCGCCCGAGAGCCGCCACTTCATCATCATGAGGAGCAAGTTCCGTCAAGCAGTTGATAAGCATGCAGCCATCACGACCGCCTTGAGGGTTCGCCAAAGCTTCCATTATCGCACCAACAGGGTCATCTCCGCCCGCGTCAGCAACGTCACGCAGCGCTTTCAAACCACGCCTTGAATAGTGGCTGAGGGCTTTGTGAAACAGAGCCTGCTTGTTGCCGAACGCTCCATAGAAGCTGGACCGACTCAAACCCATGGCCTTGGTCAGATCCTCCACCGACGCGGTCTCGTAGCCCTTGTGCCAGAATACGCACAAGGCTTTTTCCAATGCCTCAGCTTCGTCAAAGGCACGGGGCCGACCTGGGCCTGCGGGTGTTTTGATGCCACCATCTGAAAGGGTATCTTTGCTCATGAGTAAGATTTGGAATGATCAGTCCAGAAATTCAAGGTGCCGGTGGGAAGTTTTTTGGAACAGTCAGTCCATATTGCGATCAGATACAGGAGTATAGGCCGGAAAGAATGAAAAACCTCACGTTGGTTGACCCGATTTAACTGCCCGGTTTGATTGTTGGTTCACACCATGCAGGTGTGCTCCTAACACTGCATCTCCGGCATTGATTTCTCAAAAGATAATCTTGCAATTTCGTCCATGACCCCGCGCAGCGTTTGCCCATAGGTTTGCATGCCACATAGAACCCATCGAACAAACAACCGTGTAGGTGCGCTCATAACGCTGCATTCCCAACATTGATTTCATTGAAGAAAATCTTGGAAGATTGCCCATAACTCTGCGCGGTATTTGCGCATAACTTTGCACGATTTGCCCATAAGTTTGCGTGCCACAGAGAATCCATCGAACAAACCAGATCCTAAGGCTTATCTGCAATTCTCATATGCAACTTATTCCCAATCACCAGCAGACGAGCGCCACGTCTTAGCGTCCGCATCCCAAACACTGGCGGTGACGCAAGGCGTTGGGTTCATTCCGTCGCAATTGGATCCATGAATATCCGCAACAACAACGCGTTGACGCCCAAAATCAACAACCGTCCAGCCCTGGTTGAGCAAGGATTGAACCTCCTCTTCTATCAAGAAGTGCGACATGCATCCGCCAGTTCCGCAGTAAAGAGATGCGGCGCTCGAACACACAAAACCAGACTCATTCAAAACCCAGTCTCGTTGTAGATCTCCGTCGAGATCGACCCTTTCAACCGCGCCCCAGGCTATGTCAAACTGACCGTCGTTGAACTCCGCGCAGGCTCGTGCCGCCAAATCAACCCTCGCCTGCAAACCGGACGGAAGTTGCGATACATCAGCCGCGACAGCTGGTGAGGTCCAAACAAGGCCCGAAGCAAGCACAATCCCGGCGACGAAACATTTTATCTTACACGCTATTTGGGAAGCTGGTTGGAAGGAGGAATCAATTGCACTGATCATACCTGTAGTCCCCATATTCCAGCCAGTTTGCCGAGCCTTCGCTAAAAATCAGAAACTCAGACCTGTCCTCCCCAAGCAGGGCGACGACAAATCCGGCGGGCGGCACAGAGTTTCCGAAGTAACTGTAGGCCGTCATGGCTCTGATCGACTCGCCGTTGACCGTTACTCGCGCGTCCCACTCGCCCTCTGGATTGTCCAGAATTACATATTCGATCTGGCGTTTTATCGCTCCGCCACCACAATAGACAATGCCCTCGGGTGCTTCGTAGGACCCCCCCTGGCTAGTATCTGAATCGCACGCGGAACGAAGGGACCGAATTGCCGCGCCGGAACCTTTCAAGTCAAAGATTCCGTAGCTGACATCTTGATCAATCATCGACAGATTAACCGATGCATTGGCCGCAAGCTGGTCCAGTACAAAACTATAGTCTTGCTGACTATTGAAACTGACCTCGACAGGATAATTGTCGACGATCTGAAAAGCCGCGTTTTCTGCGCCAACCTGAAATGCCCCAACTTCGGTGGTGCCGTTCTTCAAAAAACGAATGGAAAGCCCTTGCTTCTGCAAAATGTCCTGGCTGTCCTCATATCCAGCCGGAGCAAAGCGGATACGGTCACACTGAAGTTCAAGGGTCATGTTTCCGGTCTGAATAAATGCATTGGGATTAGGCCCGGAGTTGAACGACCACTCCGCCGATGCTGTGGTCGCCATTGCGATCATCAACGCTCCAATGGAAATCGTTTTGAACCTCATTTTTTCTCTCCATGGTGTTACGTTTCGCGCAGTCATTCAGCAGAGATTCCGGCCCGTTACCTAGGCAACCAGATCAGGAAACAGGTTCGCCATATTCGTTTTCGCCTTCTTGGGAAGGTCGCGTCAGCCACCAGATCATCAGGATGGACAGAACCAATTGCAGAATTGAGACAACAACAATACCGGTCACGCCCAGGACTGCGGCGGGTCCTCGTAATGCATCGGGGTTTTCGGTCCCTTGTTCCAACACCGAGAAGAACGCCACCCCACCCAACATAACAAAAAGCGTTGCAATGCTGAGCGCCATCGGCAGCAGCAAATACCAGCCAGGTCGCCCTGTATCATGCAGCCTTCGCCAACCGGCGGCCAGCATAGGTACGATAACTGCAAGTTGGAAAACAAAGGACAGAACCCGAGATCCTTGCCCTGTTTCGAGGTTGATCCCAAATATGATGGTATCCAGCACAGCTAAAGCAGCACTCACGAGAACCACAAACAAGAAGAACCACCAGTATTCTGAGCGTAAAGCCCGACCGGAGAACTGGAAGTATTTCGAGAAACACGTTTTAACGGCTTCAACAAACCCCATTTTCAATCCTTTCTTAGTTTCTGTGCGACCTCAGAACGCCTCGCCGACCCAAAAGAATACACTCTCCCTTATGGATGTTCCCACTTACCTTTATGCTTGAAAGCAAAAGCCTATCGCACAAGAGCGTAATGAATTTTTCGCGCGAAAAAAATATTGATTTATCAAAAATAAGATTCAAACATTCGAATTCGACACAACTTTATTTTACCTCCGTTGTGGTCGCTACTGCTCGCTGTGCCGAGCCCTTCCGACTGCTGGAGTGAGTGCTGGTGGTCGGAAGGCCTTTTACATTGATCAAGCGTAGGGAGGACGCGATGCTCAGACTTAGTGTACTCGCCCTCTTTCCAGAGTTTGCTCTAGCATTTGCTAGTGACGTCATTCGGCCTTCACACGTTATTGTCGGCCCCGATAGTCAACGAAATATCGTCCCGCCGACCAAGCCCCCCGCGGCAAGTTTTGGGAAAGGTCGTCACAGGAACGTTGTGTGTTCTGTCGGCGCCCAAACGCGAGAGCTTCAAACAAGCGCATCCAATTTCGTTAATTTCAAGGGAACCAGAGGGAGAAGAAAATGTCTAACAAGATGGTGATGATTGCAGGCACAACTTGTTTCGCACTGCTTGCGGCCTGCGACGATACGAGTACATCAAGCGCGTCCGCCGAGCTCACTCCGGCTCAGCAGGCGTGTTTGCGAGATGTAGCCAGCGCGACGAACAACTCGCAAGTCGTAGTACTCTCATCCGCGTTTAGCGAGGCGGGAACACAAGTCACTGTCGGCGTTGGCGAGGATCGTGCTCCGTGGAATTGCATTGCTTACAGTGATGGCGCGACAGCTGGTATCGAGTTCCTGGGCGACGAAGGCGCATTGTGAGTAGTCTGATGCGTAGCCGATAACGGCTTCGCAGCACTGGCTTGATCTGCTGAGGCTAGACTTGGTTTGTAGAATAACCACCATCGTATTCGCGGTCCTGTACCTGTTGGCGTTGGTTGCATTCTTGACGGGCACATTTGGCTGGCTGGGACAGGAACGAGACCCCTTGTCCGGAGTGTTCCTACTGCCGTTGGGACTACCTTGGATACTTGTAGCGGACTTAATTTCGGAGCCCGCCAAGCCGTGGTTCGCGGCGATTGCACCGGCGCTCAACCTGTTAGCGCTGGTTTTGATTTGCAGATGGGCACGCAGTTTGCGCCAGAAGTGAAGGCGGAGCTCTTTCGCACCCAAAAGGAAAAAACATGGGGAAAGCGATCTTGGGAATTGTGATCGGGCTCGTCCTTGGCGTGGTTAGGGCGGTGACCTTGGGTGGCGGGGCCGCAGTGGGGGTCGGCGTTGCGACAAACCGTCAGAAATCCAGATTTTCGACGCTCAAGGCGTTCTTCTGGATAAATTCCCGACGAGGTTCGACAACATCACCCATTAGCTTGGTGAACAGATCGTCAGCTTCCACCATATCGTCAACGCGCACTTGCAGCAGCGTGCGTGCATCCGGGTCCAAAGTTGTTTCCCAAAGCTGGTCGGGGTTCATCTCTCCCAGACCTTTGTAGCGCTGTAGGGACAGGCCCTTTTCCCCTTCTTCCAGAATGGCGCGCAACAGGTCCAGCGGACCGTGGATCAATTGGCTACGATCACGGCGGATCAACGTGGCCGAGGTGTTGTAGACCTCTTGCAGGCTTTGCGTGAAGCTGCCTGTTTTGCGGGCCTCCCCCGACCGCAACATCGGGCCGTCCAAGGTGCGAACCTCTTCGACACCACGCAGAATGCGGGCCAGCCGAATTCCGTGATCCTGCGTGATCCGGCCCTGCCAGCCACGCTCATACTCCAACGCGATCAGGTCCAGACGGGCGGCAACCTTGTCAGCCACCCCTTGCAGATCGGCATCCACCGCACCCGGCACAAAGGCACCGGCAACAGCGGCCTGTTCCAGAATGTGGCGTGGGTAGTGCGTCGGAAAGGCGTCCAGAACGCGTTTCAACTGGCGCGCTTCGTCCACCACCCGGGCCAGGTCCTGACCAATGATCTCTTCGCCCGATCCCAGTTTCAGTACGGCGCCCTCGACCCCCTGGTTGACGAGATAATCGTCCAGAGCCGCCTGATCCTTCAGATAAACCTCTGATTTACCGCGCGAAACCTTATAGAGCGGCGGCTGCGCGATATAGAGATATCCACCTTCGATCAACTCGGGCATTTGCCGGTAGAAGAACGTCAGCAGCAGGGTTCGGATATGCGCGCCGTCCACATCCGCATCGGTCATGATGACGATTTTGTGGTAACGCAGCTTTTCAATGTTGAACTCATCACGGCCAATACCGGTACCCAGCGCCATGACAAGATTACCAATCTCTTGCGAAGACAACATCCGGTCAAACCGCGCGCGTTCCACGTTCAGGATCTTACCGCGCAGAGGCAGAACCGCTTGTGTCAGACGGTCCCGGCCCGTTTGCGCAGATCCACCCGCCGAATCCCCCTCGACAAGGAAGACTTCGGTTTTGGACGGGTCTTTCTCGGAACAATCCTTCAACTTGCCCGCCAGATAGTTCACATCCATCGCCGTTTTGCGGCGGGTCAGTTCACGCGCCTTTCGAGCGGCTTCGCGCGCCAGTGCGGCCTCGATGATCTTGCCGACGATCGCTTTGGCCTCGGTCGGGTTTTCTTCAAACCACTCGGCAAGTTTTTCGTTCATCAGACCTTCGACCGCCGGGCGAACCTCGGAACTGACCAGCTTGTCTTTGGTCTGCGACGAGAACTTCGGATCAGGCACTTTGACCGACAGCACACAGGTCAGACCTTCGCGCGCGTCATCACCGGTAAAGCTGACCTTTTCCTTTTTCGCAATCCCGCTGGATTGCGCGTAGTTGTTGATAGTCCGGGTTAGAGCACCACGGAAACCTGCCACATGGGTGCCGCCATCGCGCTGAGGGATATTGTTGGTAAAGGGCAGGACAGACTCGTGATAGCTGTCATTCCACCACATTGCGATCTCCACACCTATATCGTCGCGCTCGCCCTTGATATAGATCGGCTCGGACATGGCAGGGGTTTTGGACCGGTCGAGGTACTTGACGAACTCCTTGACCCCACCTTCATAGAACAGCTCGGTTTCCAGCCGTTCCGCCGGACGCTCGTCAATCAGGATGATCCGAACACCCGAATTCAGAAATGCCAGTTCGCGCAGGCGTTTTTCCAATGTCTCGAATGAGTATTCAAGGTTCGAGAATGTATCGGTCGAAGCCAGAAACCGCACTTCTGTTCCTGTCCGGCCCCCGCATTCACCGACAACCTTCAGGTGCTCGGCGGTTTCGCCACCTTCAAAACGCGCGACATGCTCTTTGCCATTGCGCCAGACACGAAGTTCCAGCCAATCCGAAAGCGCGTTCACTACCGAAACACCCACACCGTGCAGGCCGCCCGAAACCTTGTACGAGTTGCTGTCGAATTTCCCACCGGCGTGCAGCTGGGTCATGATCACCTCGGCCGCCGACACGCCTTCTTCCGGGTGGATGTCCACCGGAATACCACGCCCATTGTCGCTGACAGAAACACTGGAATCGGCGTGAATTTTCACCGTCACATGGTCGGCATGACCCGCCAAAGCCTCGTCAATCCCGTTGTCGACAACCTCATACACCATATGGTGCAGACCCGAGCCATCATCCGTGTCCCCGATATACATGCCGGGGCGTTTGCGAACTGCCTCCAAGCCTTTGAGAACCTTAATAGAATCTGCGCCGTATTCTTGAGGGGCCTGTGCGTCTTCGGACATTCAGTCAGTACCTATATTATTTTGGTAACTTATACGTTTTCTGGTAGGGATTGTCACGCCATCCCCCAATATTTTGTGTTGTTCCGGATCGTTTTTCGCCACCCGAAAAGGGGATCACAAACGATCGATATCAGAAGCGATATCCGCGGCAATTTCCAACGCATCGACATCCTCGCGCTCGGCCGACAATCGCAGCCCGAGAATGTCCGACTGATACCGTGCCGCCAATCGATCCGGATCATGTCCCGCCCCGATTTCACCGGCATCCTGAGCCTTGCGAAACAGATCCGCGAAACATTCTTTCATTTCCGCCATGTGATGGGCCGCCTGATCCGCAAGGTCATGATCCTTCGCCTTCAACTCGGCATATGTCTTTGCCAACATGCAGGCCTTTGCCGGGGTCTTGGGCGCTTCGATCACCAATCGGGGCTGCGCTTTCAGCGCTTCCTTCGGGCCCAGTTTTTCCGCCAGGGCCTTTAGGCGCGCCACACCTTCTTGCGTATAACTCTCCATTGTCAGCGCATAGAGCGCATCTTTCGACCCGAATGCCGCATAAAAACTGCCGGGCTTCAGCTTCAGCTCCCGCTCAAGGTCCTTCAGCGATGTACCAGCCCAGCCCTGACGCCAGAAGATATCCTTCGCCTTCGCGATCAACGCGTCACGATCATATGTAGGTTTGCGGGGCATCAACATCACCAATTCTTGAACGTTCACTCAAATATATACTTGAGCGACCACTCAAGAAACCCTAAATACGACCCATCGCGCCAAAAACAGGAGTTCCAACATGGCCAATTTCCCGTCTCACGACCTCGAAACCGCGCCTGAAGCGTCCAAACCGCTGCTGCAAAAGTCTCAGGCCGCTTTTGGTCGCTTGCCCGGCCTTCATAAGGTCATGGCCGAAAGCCCTCAGCATCTCGAAGGCTATCAGGTTCTGCACGGCCTGTTCCTGCAAACTGATTTCGACAATGATGAGAAAACCGTCGTCTGGCAGACCATCAATGTGGAAAACGAGTGCCACTACTGCGTGCCCGCCCACACCGGTATCGCCAAGATGATGAAGATATCGGACGAAATCTCGGACGCGCTGCGTAAAGAAACTCCGCTGCCTTCAGCCAAACTCGAAGCACTTCGCACCTTCACCCTGCAAGTGATGGAAACCCGAGGCAACCCGACCGAAGATCAGCTTCAGGCGTTCTTTGATGCGGGCTATTCCCATCGCGCGGTTCTGGATGTCGTGCTGGGTCTGGCCCAGAAAACCATGTCGAACTACGTCAACCACATGGCCAAAACCCCAGTGGACGAAGTTATGCGCGGCTTTCTGTGGGAACGTAAAGTCAGCGAACCGGCCTAAGCCGCCACGACCGAACCCTCATCGCTTTCGGTCACGATCAGCGTCTGGGCCCGGTCGCCCAATTCCGCAAACAGTTCAGGTCCGGTGCCCGTCATCCAGGCCTGAGCGCCCAGCGCGCAAACCTCGTCATAAAGCGCTGCGCACCGCCCAGCATCCAGATGCGCGGCCACTTCATCCAGCAGAACGATCGGAGGTGCGCCCAAGATCTCCGCCAGCGCCCGCGCATTGGACAGGATCAGCGACACCAAAAGCGCTTTCTGCTCACCAGTGGAACACTCCCTTGCCGGCACGCCCTTGGCCGCGAACACACCGTACAGGTCGGACCGATGCGGCCCCACCAGGGTCCGGCCCGCTGCCAGATCCCTGAACCGGCTCTCGCTCAACGCGTCTCGCAAATCTTCCACCGTCTCGGGAATTGCGCCTTCGGTTTGCACCAATTCAAGTTCAGCCGAAGGGAACACGGTTTCCGCCCGGTCCTGCGCCGCCCGCAGAAGATCCAGCGACCTCAACCGCGCGGTATGGATGCGGTGCCCCGTCTCGGCCAACTGCCCTTCAAGCGCGGCATACCAATGCGCGTCCCTGACCTGCTCTTTCAGCAGACGGTTACGCTCGCGCATCGCTTTTTCATAGATCAGCGATGTTTCAGCGTGGGCTGGGTCAAAACTCAGCGCAATACGGTCCAGAAACCGACGGCGCCCTTCAGCCCCTTCAATCCACAGACGGTCCATGGACGGGGTCAGCCAGACAACCCGCGCAAGTTTTCCCAGTTCGATCTGGGTCGCCGACTTGCCATCAATTCGCACCTGTCGCGCTGCGCCGCCCTCGGACCAGGTTTCGATTTCAAAACGCTGCCCCTGAGCGTCCAGCAACCCGGACAGTTTCCAACCCAACGCTTCGGGCCGCCGGGTCATCTCGGCTGCACTCGCCCGCCGCATCCCGCGACCGGGTGAAAACAACGACACCGCTTCAAGAATGTTGGTCTTCCCCGCACCGTTAGGCCCGTGAATGGCAACGGGTCGCCCGTCCAGAGACAACCGCGCCAGCTTATGAGATCGAAAATGCGAGACCGTAAGCTCGGTCAGGGCCAATCCCATGACCCCTCCCTTCATCTTTTCAAAAATACTCCCGCCGGAGGCATCGCGCGTCCGCGCGATCAGACGCGCATCGGCATGACGACGTATACGGCGCTCAGGTCGTTGCCTTCGCGCATCAATGTCGGGTCACCAGCCGAGTTGAACAGGAAAACTGCATTCTCACGATCCACCTGAGACGCAATCTCCAACAGGTATTTGGCGTTGAACCCGATCTCCAACCGCTCATCCCCGTAAGCGACGGCCAGTTCTTCCTCGGCGGCACCGCTGTCGGGAGCGTTTACCGACAGGATCAGCTTGTCACCTTCCAATTGCAATTTCACTGCCCGCGACCGTTCCGACGAAACAGTCGCAACGCGATCCACGGCCTGCGCGAACTCAGCGGCATCCACTTCAAGCTTGCGAGTGTTTCCTTGTGGGATAACACGTGTGTAGTCGGGGAAAGTGCCGTCAATAACCTTCGACGTCAGCGTGATATCCGGCGTAGCAAAGCGCACCTTGGTTTCACTGACCGAAACGGCGATATCCATCTCGTCGTCATCCAGCAACTTGCGCAACTCGCCGACTGTTTTGCGGGGTACGATCACGCCCGGCATATCCGCCGCACCATCCGGTAAATCTGCGTCAATCCTCGCAAGCCGGTGGCCATCGGTGGCCACACAACGCAACATTTTTCCACCTTCGGACCCATCTGCCACATGCATGTAGACACCGTTCAGATAGTACCGGGTCTCTTCCGTCGAGATGGCGAATTTCGACTTGTCGAACAACCGGCGCAGCAATGCCGCCGAAGCAGTGAAATTCGATTGATACTCAGACGATGCCATCACCGGGAAATCTTCTTTTGGCAGCGTCGCCAGCGAAAAATTCGACCGACCCGCTTCAACTGTCAGCCGTCCGGCAGCGCTGTCAGCGGTCAGTGTCACCAGCGCACCGTCGGGCAGTTTGCGCACAATCTCATGCAGGGTTGTTGCCGCAACGGTTGTCGCGCCTGCCTTTTCGACCTGTGCGGGTGCCTTATCGACCACTTCGATATCCAGATCGGTGGCACGGAACTGGACCTGATCGCCTTCGGCCTCGATCAGGACATTGGCAAGTATGGGAATGGTATTGCGACGTTCTACAACAGACTGGGCCTGCGAAACGGCCTTTAGTAGGGTGCCGCGTTCAATGCTGATCTTCATACCCTCAATTCCTCTGACTTGCGTACCGACTTGGGCGGGACTGGCACGTTAGCGGTTCCACCCCGAGGCACAAGGATTTTTTACGGATTTCTGGGTTGGAATGCACCAACCGTCAAGTGCGGCGTGCCCCACAGGCCTCAGTTCTGGTGCAACCGTGGATTATTACGCACAAAAAACGCCCCGGCGCAGAAGCCCGGAGCGTTTCTAAGCACTACTGACCCGGTTCAGGCTTCGAGAGACCGGCGCAACATTTCCACGTCTTCAGCGATCTGACCGTCGGTCAGCTTCAGCTCTTCAATGCGCTTGACGCCATGCATGACCGTGGTGTGGTCGCGCCCGCCGAACCGACGACCGATCTCTGGCAGCGACCGGCTGGTCAGCTGCTTGCACAGATACATCGCCACCTGACGGGGGCGCGCGTAGGATCGCAGGCGCTTGGGACCGATGATATCGGACATGCGGATGTTGTAGTATTCGGATACTTTCCGCTGAATCTCCTCAACCGTGATCTTGCGTTCGGATGCGCGCAGGACATCTGCCAGACAATCCTGCGTCAGCTCCATGTCGATCTCGCGCCCAACCAGCGAGGCAAAGGCAAACAGACGTGTCAGAGCACCTTCCAGCACGCGGACATTGGTTGAGATACGATGAGCCAGAAATTCAAGAACGCCATCGGCAATCGTCAGATCGGGGTAGGAGCTGCTGTATTGCTGGACCTTGTTTTGCAGAATGCCCAGACGCAATTCATAGTCGGTCGGATGCAGGTCAACGACCAGACCACATTGCAGGCGGGACTTTACACGATCTTCCAGGTCCTTGATTTCGCCCGGGGCGCGGTCGGCCGAAATGATGATCTGCTTGTTCTGATCCACCAGCGCATTGAACGTATGGAAAAACTCTTCCTGAGTAGAATCCTTTCCGGCAATGAACTGCACGTCGTCAACCATCAGCACATCGACCGAACGGAACAAATGCTTGAAATCCATCATCCGGCGTTCCCGCAGGGCCTGCACGAAGCGATACATGAACTGTTCGGCTGACAGGTACAGGACATTCAGTTCCGGATGCTTGGTTTTCAGCTCCCAGGCAATAGCGTGCATCAAGTGGGTCTTACCCAGACCCACTCCACCATACAGAACAAGCGGGTTGAATGTTACCGGGCCACCTTCGGACACGCGGCGCGCGGCAGCATGGGCCAACTCGTTGGGTTTGCCCACCACAAAACTGTCAAAGGTGAAACGCGAATCCAGCGGCGCGGCCTGCAACGACTCCAAAGCGTTCTGCGGACTATCCGTCGCTGCCAAGGGTACCGGCTCTGGCTGAGGTTGGGTGACCACCTTGGCTGCGGGCTTGGGGCGCGCGGGCGAGTTGGCAGCAACACGGAAGTCCAGGCGCTGAACGGTTTCCCCAGCCGTATTCAGCTCATACAAGATAAGGTCCGCAAAATTCTGGCTGACGTAGTTCCCCATAAAGTTCGTTGGCACGAAAAAAACCGCCACACCATCCTGCAGCTCTTTAAATTCCAGAGGCTCGATCCATGTGGTGTAATTATTCCGACCGACAGCCTTCAGCAATTTGTTACGCAGTAGTCCCCATTTCTCTTGTGTCATTCAGCGCCTCACGCATCCCATTCTTATTGGCCTGTCGGCCTTATCATACGAAGCCGGTTGCCCGGTCTTGTATTCACACGCCCAAAGGGAACCTATCGCCAAACCCAATGGTTTGGCGGGGATTGCCCCTGAAAGTTCGGTGCACCCGGATTTTCGACGCTCAACAATACACGAGCGTCCCGAAACTCGGGCTGCACATCACAATCTCAATTTTCAGACAGGGCCGAGAATCCCGGATAACCCGGACTTCGCGGCAAATCGGCAGCCCAGCTTGCGCCAGTCGTCGACGAATGTTTCCTGATCGATCTGATGCCCGTCAGTCCGACCGAGTAAACAGCCTGTCCCCCCAAGCGAGTGAATCGCTGACATCAGTGGTAGCAACTTGAAATGGGGCGCGGCAACGAAACTCTGATATTGACTCGGGTCTTTGGTCGAAAGAATCTCTCGGTTTCGTGAAGGCGCGGTATTCCGGCAACACGAAAAAAGGCGCCGCAATGCGCGGCGCCTTTGACATTAGTTCAGCCTTGCTGACTTGACCCTAGGTAACCCGCAGGCTTTAGCCCAGAGCTTTGACCCGGGCCGACAGGCGCGACATTTTACGCGCGGCAGTGTTCTTGTGGAATACGCCTTTGGTGACGCCGCGCATCAGCTCAGGCTGGGCGGCGCGCAGTGCTGCGGTTGCCGCATCTTTGTCACCGGATGCAATCGCTTCTTCGACTTTACGCAGATAGGTGCGGATGCGCGAACGACGCGCTTTGTTAACAGCGAAACGCTTTTCGTTCTGACGGGCGCGTTTCTTTGCCTGGGGCGAATTTGCCATGTGTCTCTGACCTTCGTTCGGTACGTTTATCAAGGGTTGCGCGCCACGGATATATCCGCACCGGATCAGAAATCACGAGTGTGAGTCGGGCCAAGCGGGCCGCACGCGCATGTATTGCGGCGCTCAATACCTAACATTTCAAGGATTGCCAAGCCGATTCTTGGAACTCACAGACCCGGCAAAGAAAAGGCGGGCAACGCCCGCCTTTCTTTAATCTCTTGCGATTTACTTGTCGCGAAACTGCGCAGCCCGCTTTTCAAGAAACGCCGCCATGCCCTCTTTCTGGTCTTCGGTGGCAAACATGGAATGGAAGACGCGGCGCTCAAACAGCATGCCTTCACTCAGCGGAAGCTCGTAACTGCGATTGACCGCTTCTTTTGCCGCAGCTGCCGTCAGCGCCGATTTCTCTGCTATTTTTTGCGCCGCACCGACGGCTTCGTCGATCAGTTTCTTGGCTGGTACGACCCGGCTGACCAAACCAGCGCGCTCGGCTTCGTCCGCGTCCATGAACCGACCGGTCAGGTTCATGTCCATCGCCTTGGACTTGCCGACAAAGCGCGTCAAACGCTGGGTGCCGCCCAACCCGGCTATGACGCCTAGGTTGATTTCAGGCTGACCGAATTTGGCAGTGTCCGCAGCAATGATGAAATCGCAGAGCATTGCCAACTCGCATCCCCCACCCAGAGCATAGCCCGCAACAGCAGCGATGATCGGTTTGCGAATCGCCGAAACTCGATCGTTTGCATCAGCAAAAAGGTTGGTGGTGTAGACATCTACAAAGCTCATCTCGGACATTTCCCGGATGTCCGCGCCAGCGGCAAAGGCCTTGTCCGATCCGGTGATGACGATGCAACGCACCTTGTCGTTGCTATCCGCCTCTTCCAGCGCAGTACACAACTCACCCAGCAACTGGGAGTTCAGCGCATTCAACGCATCCGGTCTGTCGAGTTTGATTAGGGCGACGTGGTCTTCGATTTCGACGATGATCGTCTCAAAAGCCATGAGAAAGAAGCTTCCGGTTGTTCAGTTCAGTTACGAGTCCTTACCACGCGAATTCTCTGGATCAAGCTATCTTTGGCATTGCGCACAGTAAAAGGATGAGCGACCGGACTGGGTGATTCTCTGGATCAGACCATTGCAACCCTCGGTCCGGCAGGGCTTTCCTTCGCGGCCGTAGACATCAAAGCTATGCTGAAAATATCCAAGTTCTCCATCGGCTTGCCGGAAATCCCGCAGGGATGATCCGCCTGCTTCGATCGCGTCCTGCAACACCTTCCGAATGATCGGAACCAGCGACGATACACGTGCCGCAGATATTTGCCCTGCTTTGCGACGTGGCGACACCTTGCCGCGATAAAGCGCTTCGCAAACATAGATATTGCCCAACCCAGCAACGATTCCCTGATCCAGAAGGGCTGATTTGACAGAGGTATTCCTGCCTTTGAACGCTTCAATCAGGTGTTGCTCATGGAAATCATTGCCCAAGGGTTCCGGTCCCAGAACCGCCAGAAGTTTGTGATCCTCGGCCGTGGCTGTGGGCAGAAGGTCCATCGCCCCGAACCGGCGTGGATCGTTAAAGGTGATACGCGCCCCGTTGGCCATGTGAAAAACAACATGGTCATGTTTCTCAGCGGCCGGATGCTCGCGCAGGAAATGACCTAGTGGATCGCCTGACACCGTCATTCGCCCCGACATCCCCAGATGGATCAACAAGGTCTCGCCACTGCTGAGGTCGGCCAGGATGTATTTTGACCGCCGCCGCAACCGATCCACCCGCTGCCCGGTCAGCCGTTCTGCCATGCGTTCAGGAAATGGCCAGCGCAGATCCGGGCGATTCACATCCGCCCTTTCAATCTCGACCCCTTCCATCGCAAGGCTCAGGCCGCGTCTTACAGTCTCGACCTCGGGCAATTCTGGCATTACAGGGCTCCTATTCCAAAGGGCCGCATTGTGCCCCGCTTCCAGAGCCCTATAACAGAAGCGAAATTCGACAAACGGCAAGGCTTATGTCCGACAACAGCGACAACACCACTCATTTCGGGTTCGAAACCGTACGCGAGGCTGACAAGGCCGGGCGCGTGCAGGGCGTGTTCAACTCGGTCGCCTCGAAATATGACGTGATGAACGATGTCATGTCGATGGGTATCCACCGGGTCTGGAAAGATGCGATGATGGACTGGTTGGCGCCACGCCCCGATCAGCGTTTGCTGGATGTTGCAGGCGGAACCGGTGACATTTCCTTTCGCTTTCTGAAACGCGCAGGCTATGGCCATGCCACGGTTCTTGATCTGACAGAACCCATGCTGGTCGAAGGACGGCAACGCGCCGAAGCCGACCAGATGGCCGACAGCCTGAACTGGGTGGTGGGCGACGCTATGGCCCTGCCGTTCGAAGACAACACCTTTGATGTCTACACGATCTCGTTCGGCATCCGGAACGTGACCCGCCCGCAAGAGGCCCTGAACGAAGCCTTTCGCGTTCTGAAACCTGGTGGCCGCCTGATGGTGCTGGAGTTCAGTCAGCTTCCCAATGACGGGCTGCAAAAGCTCTATGACCTCTACAGCTTCAATGTCATTCCACGCATGGGAAAGCTGATCGCGAATGATTACGACAGCTATCAGTATCTGGTGGAGTCGATCCGCAAGTTCCCCGATCAGGAAACCTTCCTGAACATGGTCCGAACCGCTGGCTTCGAAAACGCGAAATTCCGCAATCTCAGCATGGGTATCGCCGCGCTGCATTCCGGCTGGAAGATCTGACGCATGCGCGGTCCCCACAACATCATCCGCCTGATCCGAACGGGCGCCACGCTTGAGCGCACCGGCGCCATGAATGTGGTCCTCGACGCGTTCGAGGCACCACGGGCTATCCGATTTCTTGCCCACGCTCTAGGCAAACCGTTTTGGTGGCTGGGTTACAAGGGCGACCCAAAGATGCCGCCTGCAACACGTGCGCTCACCGCCCTGGGCCCGGCCTACATCAAGTTTGGTCAGGTGCTTTCGACACGCCCGGATGTTGTAGGCGATGAACTGGCTGTGCAGCTTCGTGTTTTGCAAGACAAACTGCCACCGTTCTCAAAAGCCGAGGCTTTGGCCGAAGTAGAAAGGGAACTGGGGCAACCTGTTGCCGAGATATTCAGCGAATTCAGTGAACCCATAGCTGCCGCCTCGATCGCACAGGTCCACAAGGCCAAGCTTGCGAGCACCGGAGAAGACGTGGCCGTCAAAGTCCTGCGTCCCAATATCGAACGCGCCTTTCGCAAGGATGTAGATGCGTTCTACTTCGCCGCCCGCATCGTCGATTTGTTTGCGCCCGGAGCCCGCCGATTGCGCCCGATGGAGGTCATTGAACATTTCGATGGCGTTGTACGGGGTGAACTGGATCTGCGTCTGGAAAGCGCTGCTGCCTCGGAATACGCGGCCAACACAAAAGACGACACAGGGTTCTGGCTGCCGCCCGTATTGTGGTCACTGTCGGCACGACGCGTGATGACACTCAGCTGGGCCGACGGTATTCCATTGGGTGAAAACGACGCGCTCGATGCCGCCGGCCACAACCGCCGTGATCTGGCGGAACGTGTGCTGCGCCTGTTCCTTCTTCACGCCCTGCGCGACGGCTATTTCCACGCCGATATGCATCAGGGCAACCTCAAGGTCGCCGCCAACGGTGATATCATCGCTTATGATTACGGTATCATGGGCCATATCGACGAATACACGCGCCGGGTCTATGCCGAGATACTGTTCGGCTTCATCCGCCGCGACTATAAGCGCGTGGCCGAAGTGCATTTCGAAGCCGGTTACGTTCCCGCACGTCAGGACGTCGACGAATTCGCCCGCGCCCTGCGTGCGGTTGGCGAACCGATCTTCGGCATGGATGCCTCGCATATTTCGATGGGCCGTTTGCTAAGCTATCTGTTCGAAGTGACAGAGCGTTTTGGCATGGAAACCCGAACCGAGCTGATCCTTCTTCAGCGCACGATGGTCGTGGTTGAAGGCGTAGCCCGGTCTCTGGATGACCACATCAATATCTGGGAAGTTGCCCGCCCCGTGGTCGAAGATTACATCAAACAATCCATCGGCCCGCGCGCCGCGCTTCGTGACTTTGCCAAAACAGCTTTGGTTCTGGCGCGCTTTGGCCCACGACTGCCGACGCTGGTCGAAGATGCATTGATTGCGCAGACACACAAAGATGAGCCGGATAATCCCGGACTGATGCAAAAAGTATTGCCCGCCGCTATCGGCGCTTTTGTCGGCGCAGCTGCTGTTTTGCTGATCGCCACACTCGGCTGATTGTGATCCGTAGCTTCATCTGGCTGAAAATATCCTCGGGGCGAATCGCGCCTTGCGCGATGGGGGGCAGACAGCCCCCCTTGCCCAGGCCCGGATCAGAGCCGCTCGATGGCAATGGCAATCCCCTGACCGCCACCAATACACATGGTGATCAACCCTTTTGATCCGCCTGTGCGCTCCAACTCGTAAAGCGTCTTCATGGTAATGATGGCGCCCGTCGCGCCTACAGGGTGCCCCAGCGCTATCGCGCCTCCATTCGGGTTCACCTTCGCCGCATCGAACCCAAGTTCCTGGTTGACGGCCAGCGCCTGCGCGGCAAATGCTTCGTTGCTTTCGATCACATCGAAATCTTCCGCCGAAAGACCCGTCTTCCTGAGCAGGTTTTGCACGGCCGGTACCGGGCCAATACCCATGACTTCGGGGCGCACGCCAGCATGTGCATATCCGATCACGCGCGCTTTTGGCTTCAATCCGGCCTTTTCCGCCGCGTCCGCCGTTGCCAGAACCATCGCCGCCGCGCCGTCGTTGATGCCCGAGGCATTGCCCGCCGTCACACGCCCATCTTTTTTGAACACCGGTCGCAACCCGGCCAGCGCATCGGCTGTCGTCGCCTTTGGATGCTCATCAACTTTGAAATCCACCATGTCACGCTTGACCTTCACCTGAACGGGCACGATCTGGCTTTCGAAATATCCGGCTTCAATTGCAGCTGCCGCGCGGGTCTGGCTAGTCAGGGCGAAGTCGTCCATCTGTTCACGACTGATCTGGTGTTCATCGGCAACGTTCTCGGCCGTCACGCCCATGTGCCCTGTGCCAAAGGGGCAGTTCAATGCACCCAGCATCATGTCCAGCGATGTGACATCACCCATTTTCGCGCCCCAGCGCGCCTGTGGAACAATGTAAGGGCTGCGCGACATGCTTTCTGCGCCACCTGCCACGGCGAAATCGGCATCGCCAAGCATCAAGGATTGCACTGCTGACACGATCGCCTGTGCCCCCGAACCGCACAGCCGATTTACATTCATCGCAGGGGTGCCGTTCGGAATTCCGGCCTGCATCGCGGCCACGCGCGACAGGTACATGTCCCGAGGTTCGGTGTTGATGACATGGCCAAATACAACATGCCCGATCTGAGCACCTTCTACCCCAGACCGCTCCAAGGCGGCTTCGGTGACCACCGTCGCCAGATCAATGGGCGCGGTTGACGCAAGTGCGCCACCGAAAGTTCCAATCGCGGTGCGCGCACCATCCAGCAATACGATGTCTGTCATGTCTTTCTCCTCTTGGAATCGTCGTCAGTATGCACACGCAGCATTATTCTGTCCTATAGGACGTGCCGTCACGGATGGAATTGACAAGCGAGGTCCCAATACGCATGGATTCCGTCATGACGGAGAACACAGACGATATCCTGAACCTTTTGCCCGCCCGCCTGAAAGAAGCACGACGGGCCAAAGGACTGTCGCTGGAAGCAGTCGCAAACCTCAGTGGCGTATCCAGATCCATGGTTAGCCAGATCGAACGCGGGGAAAGCAGCCCAACGATCTCGACCCTCTGGAACCTGACACGTGCGCTACAGGTGGATTTTGCCGGTCTTCTGGAAGGTTCAAAAGCCAGCGATCAAATCGAGGTGCTGCGCGCGTCCGAGGTGCCCAGCATCGACAATATGGGGCAGAACTGTCGCATTCGCATCCTGTCCCCACCGGAAGAGGCCGGAGGTCATGAGGTTTATGATATCGAGTTCGACACAGGCGGGGCCTTGAACAGTCAGCCCCATGCGCGCGGCGCGCACGAACAGCTGACAGTGCTGGAAGGCACCGTCAAAGTTACATCGGGCAGTGCCGTTTCGGAACTGAGCCAAGGGGACACCGCCCGCTATGCCGCGGATATCGTGCATTCCATCTCGGCCAAAGAACCTGCGCGGGTGTTTTTGATCGTAAAGAACGCCTGACATCAGCAATCTTCCGCCTTCACGGAAATTTTTCCTGTATATTGAAATTCCCCTATTTGGGAAATTCATCCGCTATGTTAGATGTGCGACTCAGTTGAACGGAGGTCGCCATGGCAGATGCATTCCTGTCCCACATCACGGACACACTCGCGCAGATCGAATCCGAAGGGCTGTACAAGCGCGAACGAATGATCACCTCGCCTCAGGGCGGTGAGATTACGGTGGGCGGAAAACGGGTGATCAACCTGTGCGCCAACAACTATCTGGGTCTTGCGGATCACCCCGCGCTGATCGAGGCCGCAACCAATGCGATGGGTCCGAAGGGTTTCGGCATGGCCTCGGTCCGGTTCATTTGCGGGACGCAGGATATTCACCGTGAACTGGAACAGCGGTTGGCCAAGTTCCTGAACAAGGACGATGCGATCCTGTTCGCGGCCTGTTTTGATGCCAATGGCGGGCTGTTCGAACCGTTGCTGGGGCCTGAAGATGCCATCATTTCGGACAGTCTGAACCACGCCTCTATCATTGACGGGGTGCGGCTGTGCAAGGCCAAGCGCTATCGCTATCTGAACAATGACATGAATGACCTTGAAGCGTGGCTGAAGCAGGCGCGCGAGGATGGCGCGCGTCATATCATGATCGCAACCGATGGCGTGTTCTCGATGGATGGCTATTTGGCCAACTTGCCGAAAATTCGCGAACTGGCTGATAAATACGATGCCATCGTCATGGTCGATGATTGCCATGCAACAGGCTTCATGGGGCCGCGCGGCGCCGGAACACCGGATCACTTTGGTGTTGATGTCGACATTCTGACAGGAACTTTGGGCAAGGCACTTGGGGGGGCAATCGGCGGCTACATCGCCGGGCCGCAGCCAGTGATCGACCTGCTGCGGCAGCGGGCGCGGCCCTATCTGTTCTCGAATTCGCTGCCGCCATCCATCGTCGCCGCAGGGCTTGAGGCAATCCGCCTGGTCGAAGAGGGCGACATTCTACGCGCGCAGTTGTTCGGAAACGCAAAGTACTGGCGTGCCGGTCTGGAAAAGCTTGGTTTTGATCTGTTGCCCGGTGAACATCCGATTATCCCTGTCATGCTGGGCGATGCAACGCTGGCACAAGAGATGGCCGCCAAGCTGTTTGATGAGGGCGTGTATGTCTCGGGCTTCTTCTTTCCTGTTGTTCCCCGCGGACAGGCGCGGATCAGAACGCAGATGAACGCTGCCCTGACGCGGGACGAACTGGACCGCGCGTTGGCGGCCTTTGGCAGGGTCGGCAAGGAACTGGGGGTGATTTGATGCGACCCAACACGATGAAAGCGCTGGAAAAGTCGAAACCCGAAGAAGGGTTGTGGATGGTACAGGCCCCGGTTCCCGAAATCGGGCCTGATGAGGTGCTGATCAAGATCAACAAGACCGGAATTTGCGGTACCGACATTCACATCTGGAACTGGGATGAGTGGGCCTCTCACACCGTTCCGGTTCCGATGATCACTGGTCATGAGTTCGCCGGGGAAATCGTCGAGATTGGGCGCAACGTCACCGGTCTGGATGTTGGGCAGCGCTGTTCCGGCGAAGGGCATCTGATCGGCACTGAAAGCCGTCAAAGCCGAGCCGGCAAGTTTCACCTCGACCCCGGCACGCGCGGGATCGGGGTGAACGAACAGGGCGCGTTTGCGCAATACCTGAAACTGCCTGCTTTCAACGTTGTTCCCCTGCCGGACGATATCCCGGATGAGATCGGGGCAATCCTTGATCCGCTGGGCAATGCTGTACACACCGCGCTAAGCTTTGACCTTCTGGGCGAGGACGTCCTGATCACCGGCGCAGGACCCATCGGCATCATGGCGGCCGCCGTTGCCCGCCATGCAGGTGCCCGCAATGTTGTGATTACGGACATTAACGCTGAACGATTGAAACTGGCTGAACATGTGGTGCCGTCGGTGCGGACCGTTGATGTTTCCAAACAAGATTTGCACGACATCATCGCACAGCTTGGAATGAAAGAAGGCTTTGATGTGGGGCTTGAAATGTCCGGCTCACAAGCCGCGCTGGACCAGATGGTCGAAGCGCTTGTGATGGGTGGGAAAATCGCCTTGCTGGGGATACCGCCGGGGAAATCTCCGGTCGACTGGTCGCGCATCGTTTTCAAGGCGATCACAATCAAGGGCGTCTATGGTCGCGAGATGTTCGAGACCTGGTACAAGATGATCGCCATGCTGCAAAACGGTTTGGATGTGTACCGCGTGATCACGCATCGCTTTGCGGTTGATGATTTCTCGGATGGTTTCGCCGCGATGAAATCAGGCCTCTCTGGCAAGGTTGTCCTTGACTGGACCTAACCCGCTGGAAAGTTACGAACTCAACGCCTAGACAGGTGCAAGGATCGCACAAGGGAGGCATGAGATGGGCGAGAACAAAGACGATCGTCTGTTGCAAAGAGGTGTCGAAGACACTCTGGTCACTGATTTCGCCGAGACACATCGCAAAAGCTATGGAGATTTTCTGCAACTCAAAACACTGCTGAACCTGCAAAAGACCTTTCAGGACCCCGCGCAGCCGGACGAGATGCTGTTCATTATCATCCATCAGGTCAGCGAACTGTGGCTGAAACTGATGCATCACCAACTGGTCGAGGTGCGCCGTTTTTTGCAACAGGATGAATTTGGCCCAGCGATGAAAAACCTCGACCGCATCAAGGCCATTCAGCGGCAGCTGATTGCGGCCTGGGAAACCCTGCTGACCATGACGCCTGCCGACTATTTAACGTTTCGGCCGGCACTGGGCAGCTCGTCAGGGTTTCAGAGCTACGGGTATCGGCAGATTGAGTTCATTCTCGGCAACAAGGATGCGTCAACACTGAAGGTCCATGCGCATGACCCAGAGGTGATGGAGATGCTGAATGCCGCTCTGACCAAACCGTCGCTTTATGACGAAGTGTTGCACATGCTGGCCCGTCAAGGGTTCGACGTGCCCAAGGATCTGATCGAACGCGATTACGCCCAACCCTATTGCGGCGATTCGCGCGTGGTACAAATCTGGGTCGAGGTATTCCGCAACACTGAAAAATACTGGGATCTTTATGCTTTGGCCGAAAAACTAATGGATGTGGAAAGCCTGTTTCAACGCTGGCGCTTTGATCATGCCACCGCAGTTGAGCGCGTGATCGGGATGCAACCCGGCACTGGTGGCTCAAGCGGCGTGGCCTTTTTGCGAAAGGCGCTAGAGCTGCGGTTCTTTCACGACCTTTACGACGTGCGTACGGAATTGATGTATAGCGGGCAGACCTAAGACATGCTGTATCGAGGATTTTCGCAATCCGATCTGGAGCGGGAGTATTCCCCCAGCACAATGATCGGCGGCGACCTGAGCCCTTATCTTGCCGGTTATAAAGCACTGAGCGCTCGGGCGCGGGCCGACTTTCCGGTACGGGAAAATCTGGCTTATGGTGATAGCCCCCTACAAGTTCTGGATTTCTTTCCCGCTCGCGATGACAAGGCACCTCTTCACGTTTTCATTCACGGCGGGTACTGGCAGGCGCTCAGCCAGAATGAATCGTCTCTGATGGCACCCGGTCTGGTAGAACACGGGCAAGCTTTTGCGACTGTGAACTATACGCTGGCACCCGATGCCCGGATTGGTGACATGATCGACGAATGCCGTGACGCGTTGCTGTGGCTGGCGGCCCAGGCGGAGGAGCTGGGGTTCGATCCGTCGCGGATCACCTTGTCAGGTCACAGTGCAGGCGCGCATCTGGCGGCGATGGTAATGGCAACCTCATCAGATGCACTTGCCAAAGCGGGGCTTCGGGTGCGGGATGTGATTCTGATCAGCGGTATATACGACCTGGAACCGATCAGCGTGATGTCGGTGAACGATCCGCTGCAATTGACGCCGGTCGAGGTCAACGATCTGTCACCTATCCGCAATCTGCCCCGGCCCGGTCCTCGATACCACGTTTCGGTAGCCGAACGGGATACGGGTGAGTTCATTCGCCAAAGCCGCGACTATGCCGAAAGGCTGCGAAAGGCCGGACACCCGGTTAGTTTTACGCTCGCGCAAGGAATGCATCATTTCGATATAATCATGCATTCAGCTACATTTCTGCGTCGGACAAAATAAGAGCTTCGTCAAAAGAAAACAGCGGCCTGAGGGGGCCGCTGTTTTTCGTTTTCATCTTTTGCCGGGTTAGTCCAGCGTGCGGGTGACTTCTTCGCGCTCGAAGATTTCGATCACGTCGCCTGCGCGAATGTCATCGTAGTTCTCGAATGCCATACCACATTCCTGACCCGACTGAACCTCGGCCACTTCATCCTTGAAACGCTTCAGCGTCTTTAGCGTTCCTTCGTGAATCACCACGTTGTCGCGCAGCAAGCGGACACCGGCGGAACGACGCGCCACGCCTTCGGTGACCAGACAGCCAGCAACCTTGCCAACGCCGGTAACCTTGAAGACTTCGCGAATCTCGGCGTAGCCAATGAACTTCTCGCGAATTTCGGCGCTCAACAGGCCGGATGCGGCTGCTTTCACGTCGTCTACGAGGTCATAGATCACCGAGTAATAGCGAATCTCGACGCCCTTCTGGTTTGCGGTATTCCGTGCCGAGGCATTTGCCCGAACGTTGAAGCCAAAGATCGGAGCTCCAGACGCTTCGGCCAGACCGACATCCGTTTCAGTAATGGCACCAACACCCGAATGCAGAACGCGCACGCGTACTTCTTCGTTGCCGATCTTCTCCATCGCCTGAACGATGGCTTCCGCCGAACCCTGAACATCTGCTTTCATCAGAATAGGCAGCTCGGTGACGTTTTCGTCTTCCTTGGCCTTCTGCATCAACTGCTCAAGGGTCGTTGCGGCACCGGCGGCGGCGCGTTTGTCCTTAGCGGCCTGTTCACGGTAGGCGGCGATCTCACGGGCCTGTGCTTCGGTCTCGGTCACGTTCAGAACATCGCCTGCTTCAGGCGTACCATTCAGACCAAGAACCTCAACGGGAACCGACGGGCCAGCCTCCTTGACGCGCTCACCCTTGTCGTTGATCAGCGCGCGGACTTTACCATACTGCTCACCCACGACAAAGATATCGCCCTGACGCAATGTACCGTTCTGAACCAGAACCGTTGCGACCGGACCGCGGCCCACGTCCAGCTGTGCCTCGATCACGGCACCTTGGGCAGCGCGATCAGGGTTGGCTTTCAGTTCCAGAATCTCGGCCTGCAATGCGATGGCTTCCAGCAGCTCGTCCAGACCCTGACCGGTGATGGCAGACACTTCTACGTCCTGAACTTCACCCGACATTTTCTCGACGATCACTTCGTGTTGCAGCAGATCGGTGCGCACCTTGTCCGGATTTGCATCATGCTTGTCGATCTTGTTGATCGCCACGATCATCGGCACCTTGGCTGCCTTCGCGTGATTGATCGCCTCAATGGTCTGCGGCATGACAGCGTCATCGGCAGCGACAACCAGAACCACGATATCCGTCACTTGGGCACCACGCGAGCGCATCGAAGTGAAAGCCGCGTGGCCGGGTGTATCCAGGAAGGTCAGCGTCGAGCCACCATCCGTTTTCACCTGATAGGCACCGATATGCTGGGTGATGCCACCGGCCTCACCAGCCACAACTCGGGCATCACGGATTGCATCCAGCAGCGAAGTTTTCCCGTGGTCGACGTGACCCATAATGGTGATGACAGGTGGACGGGGCTTCAGATCTTCCTCGCTGTCTTCGATCTCTTTGATGACGTCTTCGACATCCGAATCAGAGACGCGCGTGACCTTATGGCCGAATTCTTCAATGATAAGCTCGGCAGTATCGGCATCGATGGTCTGGTTCTGCGTGACCATCATACCCATCTGCATCAGCGATTTGACCACGTCAGCCACACGCTCGGCCATACGGTTGGCCAGTTCCGAGACCATGATTGCCTCAGGCAGTTGTACGTCGCGGATCACCTTTTCCCGCTCGACCGAACCGCCCATGGCTTTCTGACGAGCGCGTTCCTGCTTGCGCTTCATCGCTGCCATCGACCGTTGGCGGCTGCCTTCGTCACCGGTGGCCTGACCCAGTGTCAGCTTGCCGGAACGACGGTTGTCTTCGCGACCCTTGCCACGACCGCGCTGTTCGCGTTCGCGATCCTGCTTGCGAGGTGCGGCAGCAGGCGCAGGTTTGCTGGCCGGGTTGCGCGAAGCTTTGGCTTCTTCCGGAGCTGGCGCCGCAGCAGCAACAGCAGCACGCTTGGCTTCTTCTTCAGCCTCCAGGCGCTTGCGCTCTTCGTCTTCGGCTTTCTGACGTGCGCGCTCTTCGGCTTCACGCTGCTCGCGCTCTTTCGCCTCCTGTTCCGCGCGGCGGCGCACACGCTCTTCTTCGCGCGCCTTTTCAGCGGCTTCGCGTTCAGCGGCCTCTTCGACCTCGCGGGCTTTTGCAGCCTGCAAAGCCTTCATACGGCGCGCCATTTCCGCGTCGGAAATACCTGCGGGGCGACGCGACGGATCACCCGAAGGTGCGGCACCGCCACCCGGCTTTGCCGCGCCCGGCTTGGGGACCACCACGCGTTTGCGTTTGGTTTCCACCACGACATTCTTGGTGCGTCCGTGGCTGAAACTCTGTTTCACATTTCCGGGGCGTGCCCCGCCACGTAGACCCAATGTCTTTTTGCCGTCACTATCGCTCATAAAGCTTCTTACCCTTCCGCGCGGCCCTTGCCGCCGTCATCCGTTTCGCGCAAGCCACGCAGGCGCTGCGCTTCCTCTACAACACGTTTGGCGAGTCCGCCAGAGGCCAAGGCCGCATGAATCACCGTTTGGCGCCCAAATGCCTGCCCTAATTCGTCTGCCGTCAGCCAACCGATGTATTTTCCGAAGTGCGGCGTACTGAGCTTCGACTTGCCGCGCCCCGATCCATCAGTGGCCTGAATCAGGACCTGAGCCTCTTCCCGGTCCAACCACGACTTGACCTTTTCATACCCGGCAACCGCGTCGCCGGACTTGCGCGCCAGACTGAGCAACTCAATCACGCGGCGCGCGATCTGTTTTTCAACCTCTGCCGCCAGATCCTGAGGCACGGTCACCTGTGCCTTGAACCCCCGTGCAAACAGTTTCTTGCCTATGGCCTTGTCCAGCGCGGCACGATCCGCCGCCACATAAACGCCTCGCCCCGGCAGTTTCGCCGCGACATCCGGAAAGACCTGACCATCCGGCCCCGTCACAAAGCGGATCAAGCCATATTTAGGCTGAACCTCGCCCGAGGCGATACACTTACGCTCAGGTCCATCAGACCTATCCTTATGGACACCACCGCGACTCATACGCGCCACCCGAGACCTGAGATCAGGCCTCGACCTCCTCGTCTGCTTCGTCTTCTTCCGCCTGCTCCAGCTCGGCCGGATCAACCCAACCCAACAGGATACGCGCAGTCATGACCATGTCTTGTGCTTCTTCGAGTGTAACGCCAAAAGGCTCCAGCACGCCATCATCCTTGACGCGTTCACCGTCGACCGTGGTCCAGCCACCGGCCAGTTCCCAGTCGGCACAGGTTGCGAAGTCTTCCAGCGTCTTCACATCGTCCTTGGCCAGCGCCTCTACCATCTGGGGTGTCAGACCTTCGAATTCAATGAGGCTGTCCTCGGCGCCCAGTGCGCGGGCTGCATCCAGGGCGGCTTTGGCCTGGGCCTCCAGGAACTCGCGCGCCCGGGTTTGAAGTTCCTGCGCGGTGCCTTCGTCGACACCGTCAATGACCAGAAGTTCATCAATCTCGACATAGGCTACTTCTTCGAGGTTGGTGAAGCCTTCGGACACCAGCAGTTGCGCAAAGAACTCGTCCAGATCCAGACTGTCCATGAACAGTTTGGTGCGAGATTCGAATTCCTTCTGACGACGCGCCGATTCTTCAGCTTCGGTCATGATGTCGATATCCAGACCGGTCAGCTGGCTTGCCAGGCGCACGTTCTGACCGCGACGACCGATTGCAAGAGACAGCTGCTCTTCAGGAACGACAACCTCGATTTTGCCTGCTTCTTCGTCCAGAACAACCTTCGAAACCTCGGCAGGTTGCAGCGCGTTGACCAGGAAGGTCGGTTGGTCTTCGTTCCAAGGGATGATGTCAATCTTCTCACCCTGTAGTTCGTTCACAACGGCCTGCACGCGGCTGCCGCGCATACCAACGCAGGCGCCAACGGGATCAATCGAGCCGTCATACGAGATCACGGCGATCTTGGCACGCGAACCGGGGTCACGAGCCACGGCCTTGACTTCGATGATACCGTCATAGATTTCCGGCACTTCCATCTTGAACAGCTCGGCCATGAATTCCGGCGCGGTACGCGACAGGAAGATCTGGTGGCCACGCACTTCGCGACGCACTTCCTTGATATAAGCACGCACACGATCGTTCGGGCGATAGCTTTCGCGACCGATCTTGTCATTGCGGCGCAGAACAGCCTCGGCACCGCCCAGATCGACGATGACATTGCCGAATTCCTCGCGCTTGACGGCACCGTTGATGATGGTGCCCGCACGATCCTTGAATTCTTCATACTGACGATCCCGCTCGGCTTCGCGGACCTTCTGCAGGATCACTTGCTTGGCGGACTGCGCCGCGATCCGGCCCATTTCGACCGGCGGCACTTCTTCAACGAAAACGTCACCTACCTGCGGGTCTTCCATGTACTGCTTGGCTTGTTCGACGGTGAACTCGGCCTGATAGTTCTCAAGCTCGTCATCCTCGACCACGGTGCGCACGCGGGTAAAGGTCGCCTTGCCGGTCTTGCGGTCGATGCTGACGCGAATGTCCATCTCGGCGCCGTAGCGGCTCTTGGCGGCGCGAGCGAGCGATTCCTCCATCGCTTCGACAACCAGACCGGGGTCGATCATCTTTTCGCGGGCCACGGCCTCGGCAGTCTGCAGCAGCTCCAGCTGGTTGGCTGAGGTAATTGCCATCAGTTCGTCTCCTCTTCGGACCCTTCGGTCTCAATCTCGTCGAAAGCGTTTTCGTTCAGGGCGCCCGCATCTTTGCGCTGGCGCAGCATTTCCTTGATCAGGTCGTCGGTCAGGACCAGCTTGGCATCGCTCAGCCAGTCGAATTGCAGACCGATGGTGATGGTTTCATCCCCCTCGGGGATGTTGATCAGAACCTCGTCCCCTTCGATCCCGGCCAATTCGCCCTTAAAGCGTCGGCGGCCGTCAATCAGTTCGGCGGTCTCGATCTTGGCCTCATACCCTTCGAAGGTCTCGAAATCCTTCAGACGGGTCAGGGGGCGGTCGATACCGGGGCTGGACACCTCTAGCGTATAGGCGTCGAGGATCGGGTCCTCGACGTCCAGGGTGGCGCTGATCGCATTCGAAATCTCGGCGCAGTCATCCACTTCGATGCCGCCTTCGGGTTTGTCAGCCATGATTTGCAGCGTGGTCTGCTTGCCACTCATCAGCCGGACACGGACCAACTCATACCCCAGGTCTTCAATCACCGGGGTAATGATCTCGGCAAGTCGCCGGTCGATGGCAGCTTTGGCTATCAGGTCGTTTGTCATCAGGTTCTCTACCCTGTCAATCGGGCACAAAAAAACGGGCGCGCGGCCCGTCGAATTTTCCGGTGGAGCCTTGGACCGGAAGTCCAACGCGCCGCTGTTGAAACTGCGTATACGCAGGATGATCCGAGTCTGCAACCCCTGACAGAAGTGTCACCTGGAATTACACGATCCACCACCGTTCAGCGATACGACCGTCGTCCAAAACAGTGCGTCCGGCAATCTGCCGCGGCAATCCCACTGCCCCAGAGATGGCCAGTGCCATGTCCGTCTCGGACGGATAGTAGCGAAGACCGCGCGTACCACGGATCTCTGACGGATCTGGGAAAGCCGCAATATCGACGTAGCCATCGCGCAATGCCTCGGCGCGGACACGGGCATCGGGAATAACGATCACTTCGAATGCATCGACCCAACCGGCCTGACCGTCCTTGTAATGCCCCGAAACACGGCGACCCAGGAAATGTCGGCCGTCTTCGGCGCGCTCGACACGGTAGCAACCCGTACCGTTGGCCCTGTGTAGCGGCGTGACGCCTTCGCCATTGCGGGCAATGACAAAACGACTTTCTGCCAAAAGGAATGGAAGGCCCGGATTTGCCTCGGCCAGTTCCAGCCGCAAACGGTTGACAGTCAAAGCCTCGGTATGCCCGATCTCGCCCAATACGGCCGCAACGTCTGCGATATCCAAAGGCGCTCCGTCGTGGAACACCGCATCATTGCGCAGATCAAAGCTCCAGACCTTCGCATCGGCGTCGGTTTGCCAGCCGGTCGCAAGCTCGCCCCGCAAAGTGCCATCCGGGGCGATCTCGGTCAGCGTGTCGAAAACCGCACCGCGTGCCACCTGCCCAAGACTGTCGTCGCGCGGCACAGCCAATCGCAGCGTGCCGCCTTTCTCGGGTCTGTCCGCCAGGGACGCGCCAGTCGCGGCAAGCAGCGCGGCCGCGGCACCCGAAGCAAACAAGGCACGGCGGTCGATGCGTGTCATGCCAAACCCTCCGCTACGCGATCCATGATCCGGATCAGTTCTGCGCTGATCCCGGGTTCAGAAAGCGCATGACCGGCCTGACGTACCATCTTAATCTCGGCATTCGGCCAGCGTTCGCTCAGCGACCAGGCGGCCTGCGGCGGGCAAATCATGTCGTATCGCCCCTGCACGATGTGTCCCGGGATATGAGCGATCCGGTCCATTTGATCTAGGATCTGCCCATCCTTTTCCAGAAAAACCTTATTGTAGAAATAATGATTCTCGAGCCGGGCAAATGTACGTGCGTATTCGCCGGGGCTTTCGCCCACTGATCCGTTCGTGTGGATCGATGCCAGCGCATTTTCCCAGTGCGACCATGCCCGCGCATACAAGGTCTCGGTCGCGCGGTCCCCAGAGAACAGGCGTTTGTTATAGGCGGTGATGGTGTCCTTCAGCTCGGCCTCGGGCAAAAGCGCGGTGAACTTCTGCCACTGCTCCGGCCAGAAACGCCCCACTCCGCCGCCATAAAACCAGTCAAGTTCAGCCTGAGTTGCCAGAAACACACCCCGCAGCACCAAGCGGCTGACCCTGTCGGGATGCGACTGCGCGTAGATCAGCGCAAGCGTCGCGCCCCAGCTGCCGCCAAAAGCTATCCATTCATCAATCTCGAACAGTTCGCGCAACCGTTCAATGTCGGCCACCAAATGCCAAGTCGTGTTGTTCTCAACCGAAGCCGTGGGGCGAGACCGGCCACACCCACGCTGATCAAATAGAATCACCCTGTACGCATGCGGATCAAAGTAGCGACGCATTGCAGGGCTGCAGCCGCCACCCGGACCGCCATGCAGGATCACGACGGGTATGCCTTCGGGATTACCGCATTGTTCCACATAGATACGGTGCCCGTCGCCCATATCGACCATACGCTGGTCGAACGGATCGATCGGCGGGTACAGATATTGAACTGCGCGCTTTTGGTCCGGGTACTTGTCCATTATGGCCCTATATAGTCCTTAAGCGTAAAAGAGCATACGGAGACAGGAATGCAAGCGCATCCGAACACGGTGGATCCGTCCGAGATCGCAAAATTCGAAGCGATGGCGGCAGAATGGTGGGATCCTCATGGGAAATTCAAACCCTTGCACATGCTGAATCCTTGCCGTTTGGATTATATCACACAGCAGATCGCCGGAGAATTCGATCGCGACCTAAAGTCGCCTATGCCGTTCGAAGGCCTGCGCCTGCTGGATATCGGTTGTGGCGGTGGGCTGCTGAGCGAACCCATGGCGCGTCTGGGGGCCGAGGTCGTTGGGGCCGATGCCGCCGGAGGCAACCTGCCTGTTGCGCGCATCCATGCCGAGCAGTCCGGTTTGCAGATCGACTATCGCCACACCACAGCCGAAGACATGGCCGCCGCTGGTGAGCAGTTCGACGTGGTCCTGAACATGGAAGTGGTCGAGCATGTGGCCGACCCGGCGGGTTTCCTGACCGCCTCGCAGCAGTTGCTCAGGCCCGGCGGGCTGCTGATCTGCTCAACCATCAATCGCAACACGAAATCTTATGCGATGGCCATTTTCGGGGCTGAAGTGGTGATGCGCTGGCTGCCGCGCGGCACGCATGAGTGGAACAAGTTCATCACGCCGGAGGAGCTGTTTGACCTGCTGCGCCAGGCCGGGCTGGACCCGGTGGACCGCAAGGGGTTTGTCTTCAACCCGATCCTGTGGAGCTGGTCGATCTCGGACCGGGATTTGAGTGTGAATTACGTGACGGCGAGTGTGAAGCCGGGCTGAGGGTTATTCCCCTTCCAACTGCTTTCTCAGATCGCGCAACACTGGCAGTGTTGAACGAACACGGTCATCCCCCAACTCTCCGACCACGCGGTTGATCAACGGGGCAATCGAAGAAATCGCCTGATCGCGTGCGCGGCGCCCTGCGGGGCTGATCGCCACCATCTTGCGGCGGGCATCGTCCCAATCGGGTCGGATGTGGATGTATCCGGCCCACTCCAGCTTGGCCAAGGTGTTGGTCATCGCGCCGCGGGTGACGTGGAACGTGTTGGCCAGCTGTGCCGGGCTGCGCTCATCCGCGACAAAAGCCAAGTGGTTCAGAACCGAGAAATGCGAGATTTCCATGCCCTTGGGCAGCACACGGCTAAGCCGGTTCCGCAATAGCTGATCGGCGGTCAGGATCTCGCTGAACAGCGTGACCGCAAGGGCATTGGTGTCGTCTGTCATTGTTCCGTTCTGTCAGGGTCCGTCGAAGGAACGGCGGTGGTGCAGTGAAGGGACACGTCGTCGTGCCTCAGTCACAGAACTATCATCCAAATCGAAAATGTGAATGCCTGGATCGGTCCCTGCGTCGATCAGCACCTTTCCCCACGGGTCGACGACCATGCTGTGCCCGTGAGTATAGCGGGTTTTGCCGCCGGTTTTCGGGTGTTCCCCCGTCTGGGCCGGGGCCAGCACCCAACACCCGGTTTCGATTGCGCGCGCGCGTAGCAAGGCTTCCCAATGCGCGGCGCCCGTGACTGGTGAGAACGCGGCCGGGACGGTCAGAATGCGCGCGCCCGCCTGCGCCAGTGCCGCGTGCAAATATGGAAAGCGGATATCGTAACAGATGGTCAGACCAACCTTGCCGAAATCCGTCTCGGCGATGACCGCTTTTTCACCTGGACGGTAATTCTTTGATTCGCGGAACGTCTCGGTCTCGGTGACCTGCACATCGAACATATGGATTTTGTCATACCGCGCCACGATCTGACCTTGCGGTCCGATCATAAAGCAACGATTGGTAAAGCGACCGTCACTCTCATGGGTCTTGAGCCCCAACGAGCCGATCAGAAGCCACACACCCAGATCAGCAGCCTGTTCGCGCAGGCCCGCCAAGGTGATGTCATCTTCTTCATGTTGTAAAACCGCGCGCTGCCGTGTGGTGCTGGTCGAAACGCAATTCGTAACCTCTGGTGTCAGAACAAAGCGGGCGCCCTGTTCTGCCGCTTCGGCCATCATGCCTCGTACCATCCCGAGGTTTTCAGCCGGATCGTCCGACGAGGTGATTTGCAGCAGCGCGGTTTTCATCAGGCCGCAAGCAGAGGGTCAAGCTTGCCCTGACGCTCCAACTCGTACAAATCATCGCAGCCGCCGACATGCGTAGCGCCGATGAAAATCTGCGGGACCGTGCGTTTACCCCCGGCACGTTGAATCATTTCAGGTTTGCGTTTGGGGTGCATCAACACGTCGATCTCCTTGAACTCGACACCTTTCTGCTTCAGCAGGCGTTTGGCCGCATGACAAAAGCCGCACAGTGGCGATGTATAGATCTCTACCGACTTCATTTTCCGTTCCCTTCGGATATCGCGCAATCTTGGGCGAATTAGGCATCCTTGGCAACGCGCGCCAGAGCCAACACGAAAATATGATTTGCCCCCGCTGCCTGACAGACCCGAGTGCATGCGGCCAGTGTTGCCCCGGACGTCATCACATCGTCCACCAGCAAAATGTCCCGGCCAATAAGGTGTCGGGCATTTCGGGGGTGAAGGCATATTGCGTCTTCCAAAATCTGTGCCCGCTCGGCTGCTGTTTTGCCATCCAATACCTGCGTCTTCTTTTTGCGAATCAACAGATCGGGTACACATTCCAATCCTGTCTCACGCCCCAGGTTCTGCGCCAACAGAGCTGACTGATTGTATCGCCTTTTGAGCAAGCGCGACCAATGCAGAGGAACCGGAGCAATCACCACATCCGGTCGCAGCAATGGGCGCCCTGCCTGCGCCATCCACTGTGCGGCAGGGCGGGCCAGTTCAGGCCGATCACCATGTTTCAGCGCCAGGATCAGTGACCGCGCCTTGCCGTCATACAAAAGCGCCGCGCGGCCTGCCCTCCAGGGGCGCGCGGTCTTCAGGCAATCATCGCACTCAGTCCGAAACCCATCCTGCCCCCCAATCAGGGGCATACCGCAGCTTTCGCAGACCGTGCCGCCAATAAATGGCGTTTCGCGCCAGCATGGGCCACACAGGCCAAAATCGGACTCTGTCAGGTCGCCACACCCCATACAACGTGGTGGATAAATAAGCGCAAGTGCGGTTTGAATCCGTTGCGCGATGCGATACTTGCCAGCTATGAAACTGCCCGAACCCACTGCGCCCTCACTTTTTGACCGTGCCGCCATTCTGCGTCATCGCAGCCGCGTGCAGGATGATGCCCTTTTTCTGCACCGCGCCGCGATGGAAGAGGTTCAGGATCGGCTCTCCATGGTTAACAAAACCTTTACGGCACCAGCGATCGTGACGGCCTACCGGCAGCTTTGGACGGACGCTTTTCCCGAAGCCTTGATCATTGCGGATGACGAAGTGCTGGCACTGCAACCCGGCGCGCATGATCTTGTGATCCACTCCATGACACTGCACTGCGCAAACGATCCGGTAGGTCAGTTGATCCAATGCCACCGCGCGATGAAACCTGATGGGTTGTTGCTGGTTGTTTGTCTGGGCGGCGAAACGCTGCACGAACTGCGCGCGGCGTTGGGTCAGGCCGAGATTGACGTTACCGGTGGCCTCAGCCCCCGCATCGCCCCAATGGCCGGGCTGCGGGACATGGGCGGTCTGTTGCAGCGCGCCGGTCTGGCCTTGCCGGTCGCAGACTCGGTGCCACTCACGGTTGAGTATCGTGACATCTGGCACCTGATGCACGATCTGCGGAATATGGGTGAGGCCAATGCGTTATCCGCGCGCCTGAGACATCCGACCAAACGCGCAGTATTTGAGACCGCGCAAAACACTTATGTGTCTCATTTCAGCACAGGATCGGGACGCTTGGCAGCCACGTTCGAACTGATCTGCCTGACAGGATGGGCCCCCCACGACAGTCAACCAAAGCCACTGCGTCCCGGGTCGGCGCAAACACGTTTGGCTGACGCCTTGCGCACGGACGAGGGCAAACTGCCCGATTGACGCGCGACCAAATCCCCTTATTTCAGGCCCTAACGCTAGAAATTCAGGAAGCTTCATATGTTTGATGCCACTCGACCCGCTCATGCTCCTACGAATCACCCCAAGATCAGGATGGGTCGCGTCGGCGTATTGCTGGCCAATCTGGGCACGCCGGACGACTACACATATTGGCCAATGCGCCGATATCTGAATGAGTTTTTGTCGGATCAGCGCGTCATCGACTATCCGAAATGGAAATGGCAGCCGATTCTGCAGGCGATCATCCTGACCAAGCGGCCATTCAGTTCCGGCGAGGCTTACAAATCGATCTGGAATCAGGAAAAGGGCGAAAGCCCGCTGATGACCATCACCAAGGACCAGACCGCCAAGCTAAGCCAGGCGATGCATGCACGTTACGGTGATCAGGTCATGGTCGATTTCTGTATGCGTTACGGCAACCCGTCGACCAAATCCAAAGTGCGCGCGATGGTAGCGGCAGGGTGCGATCGCATCTTGTTCTTTCCGCTTTACCCACAATACGCTGGCGCAACGACGGCCACCGCCAACGACCAGTTCTTTCGCGCACTGATGGACGAAGCCTGGCAGCCCGCCACGCGAACCGTTCCGGCCTATTTCGATGAACCTGCTTATATCGATGCGCTGGCGCAGTCTGTTGAACGAGCATACGAGGCTATGGAGACAAAACCCGACATTCTTGTCTGCTCATATCACGGGATGCCCGAGCGGTATCTTCACCAGGGCGATCCCTATCACTGCCAGTGTGCTAAAACGACAAGGCTGTTAAAGGAGCGACTGGGCTGGACGGATGATCAACTGGTATCGACTTTCCAGTCGCGCTTCGGTCCCGAAGAATGGCTAAAACCTTACACTGTGGATCACGTGGCCGAACTCGCGAAACAAGGCAAAAAGAACATTGCTGTAATTGCCCCGGCATTTTCGGCGGACTGCATCGAAACGCTGGAAGAGATAAACGAAGAAATCAAAGAGAGCTTCGAAGAAGCAGGCGGCGAGACGTTTACTTATATTCCATGCCTTAACGATGACGATGCCCATATCGCAGCACTTGGAAAGGTGATCGAAGACAATCTGCGCGGGTGGCTGGCGTAAAGCGTTTCCAGAGCAAAATCGGTATCTCTTATGAGAACGTCAAGCTCGGCTTGATACTGGCGCGTCAGTACCCCAGGCGCGCAACAGGCTTGAAGACCTGTTGGAACAAAAAAAGGCGGTGGATTGCTCCACCGCCTTTTTCATGAATTCTGCGTCGGGTTAGCTTGCAGCAACAGCAGCAGCAACGACGACCAGCAGGATCAGCGGCAGCAGAATGCCCTGCGACGAACCCTGAGTTTCTTCAACAACAACCGGTGCTTCAACAACCGGCTCTTCCAGGTTGCCAGCATATGCGGTCGAAGCTGCTGCAGTCAGAGCTGCGGCGAGAACGAGTTTCTTCATATTAACCTCCAGAATCTGCACGGCTCCAATGTCCGGAACCGCACATCTAAGACTTACCTCGTAGTTTTTTCTAATCAGCATTAGAGCGGGAATGCAATTGCAACTTGACCTGTAAGCGGCTTCGCACACGAAAATGTCGTCATATTAGCAACACTTGCGTGCCGACTTTCGCCATCGAAAACAACTCGGCGATGTCTTCGTTGAAAAGGCCGATGCAGCCGTTCGAAGATCTGCGGCCGATTTTACGCGTATCATGCGTGCCGTGAATGCGATAATACTTCCAGCTCAGATATAAAGCGTGCGTTCCCAAAGGGTTATCCGGACCGGGAGGAATATAGTCCGGCCATTCCGGATTTCTCTTCTTCATCGAAGGCGTTGGAGACCAGCTTGGGCCTTCGACCTTGCGGATCACACTGGTCCGCCCGCGCCGGGTGAGTTCTTCGGTCAACGGAACCGACGACGGGTACAATTTGTACACTGATTGATCATCCGACCAATAATGCAGCGCTCTTGAAACGGTATCGACCAATATGGCGCCATTTCTGGTGTTCGAGAAATACGGTTGCCAATCCAATGCCCGGAACCCGGATACGTTGCGTCGAACTGCCGGTTCGATCTCGGGTGCGGGGCGCAGCGGGTCGCCCGGGATATATTGTGCCAGCGCCGGGGTAGCCAGAGTGGCAGTAGCCCCTGCCAGAAAACCCCTGCGTGTGGGCGAATGAATGCGCTTTTTGACCATGACAACGGGTCCTGTGTTTAGGTGAGGTCTGAAATCAAAGGTATTCTATTGCCAGAATGCTTCAGTCGCAAACCAAACCGGCAGAATCATGCAAGTTATGACCATTGCGCGTTTGCTCAGAACAAGCAGGCGCGCTATGCCGTGTTGTGATACAATAATCAGGTCGAACATGACGCGCATCGTTTCTTTACTATTGATTTGCTTTGTCGCGCTTGCGGCATGTACCAACACCGGCTCAACCACTCTGGGATCTGATGGTCGCCCATTGCCGACCGTGTATAAGATCCGCGGCAACCCGGAAAAGCTGCAGTTCCGCATGCTTGATTCGGTCAATGCCCTGCGTCAGGCTCAGGGATTGCAGCCCGTACAACTAAACGCACAACTGAACGCGGCAGCTGCGACTCATTCGAAAGATATGTCGCGACAGAACCGACCCTGGCACTTTGGGTCAGACGGTTCGTCGCCGATCGACCGGGCAGCACGTGTCGGCTATTTCGGTACTTTTCTGGGGGAAGCCATCTCCGAAACCTACGAGACCGAGACGGAAACGCTTGCCGCTTGGATGCAGGAACCCGGACCGAGGGCTGTCATAATGGACGCCAAAGCCACCCAAATGGGATTCGCCTGGCATCAGGAAGGTGGCGGCAAAATCTGGTGGACGTTGGAAATGGGAACCGGCGGCTGATCCGAGCCCAGGAAAAGAATAAGCCCCCGGTTCTCGGGGGCTTTTCTGGGTCAATCAGGCGGCTTGCATAGACTGCGCCTCGGTCAGGATCGCATAGAGCTTTACCGGATCGGGGTTCGCCCGAAGTTTGGTGCAAACTGAAGTATCCCGCAAAGTGCGAGACACCAGCGCCAATGCCTTGAGGTGATCGACGCCCGCCTCTTCCGGTGCAAACAGCGCAAAGGCAATGTCCACAGGCTGGCGATCAACCGATCCGAAATCGATGGGCTTTTCAAGCATTACGAAAACACCCGAAACCGCATCAAGCTCGGGCAGGCGCGCGTGCGGCAGCGCCACACCATGGCCGACTCCGGTAGGCCCAAGGCTTTCCCGTTCCAGCAGGAAATCAACCGCTTCCTGAGGATCGATACCCAGCGTCGCTGCAGCGACGTCACCGATTTCCTGAAACAACCGCTTCTTGCTGGAAGCAGCGGACAAAACACGTACCGCTTCGGGCTTCAGTATGCTCGAAAGCTCCATGATCACGCTCCATGGCACGCGCCCGCATAGGCGGGTGCGACCTCGTATCCTTGCCTGTTACGGATCAATCCAGCCGATGTTACCGTCTTCGCGACGATAAACGACATTCAACCCGTCCTTGTTTTCATTTCTGAACACCAGCACTGGCGCACCGGCAAGTTCCATTTGCATAACGGCCTCACCGACGCTCAAAGATGGGATTTTTGTTTCCATCTCGGCCACAATCATGGGCTGTAGCGATTCGGGTTCATCGGCCGACTCCGATTCGTTTGAAGCGAGGATATAAGAGGACGCCCCAAAGAGTTCAACCGGTTCGACCCGATCCTTGTGGTGGTCCTTCAGGCGGCGCTTGTAGCGACGCAACTGTTTCTCCATTTTACCGCAGCACGCCTCAAACGCCGCGTAGATTTCGGTTGCATGTGCCTTGGCCTGAGCCGTCAGGCCAGTGGAAAGGTGCACCGTTGTTTCGCATACATATTCATGCGCCGAACGGGAAAAGACGACGTTGGCATCCGTAGGCCGCTGCGCATACTTGCCCACGACCTCATTCAGTTCGGTCTGCACGTGTGTCTGCAATGCCGAACCGATGTCGATCTGTTTTCCGCTGATTTGGTAACGCATGTGATCTCCTTCACAATTCACACCCATTCTGACGCCGCGGAACGCGGCGGGCTTGTTTTTATCGGGTGGGGGGTCGAGACATTTTCCGCGGTTGCCTTGTTTCCAGCCCTTCGAAGAAGGGACATCGAGATCCAGACTGGAACCGGGTAAATGCCATAAGCCAATTGAGGCAAGAGACGAGGGAAGAGTCAATCAAAACAGATGTGTATATACGCGATTTCCACGATGCTATTGGCACAACTCCGCGCAAGGTTATGAAATGCGGAAATTCTCGCCCAGATAGACGCGGCGCACATTCTCGTTTTCGACAACCTCATCAGGTGTGCCGGACATCAAAACCTGACCGTCATGCAGGATATAGGCCCGGTCAATAATTTCCAGTGTTTCCCGGACGTTGTGATCGGTGATCAGCACACCAATACCGCGTTTTTTCAGATCCGCCACAAGGTGCCGAATATCCCCGACACTTATTGGATCGACACCCGCAAACGGTTCATCTAGCAGCAGGTACTTGGGGTCTGCGGCCAAACAGCGCGCGATCTCAACCCGGCGGCGCTCGCCGCCTGACAACGCCAATGCCGGGGCCCGGCGCAGGTGTTCGATCGAGAAGTCAGACAGCAGCTCTTCCAAACGCTCTTTGCGCTTATGTGCATGAGAAACCGTGATATCCAGAACGGCAGCAATGTTGTCCTCGACGCTCATGCCGCGGAAGATCGACATCTCCTGTGGCAAATACCCGATCCCGAGACGCGCGCGCCGATACATGGGTAACGTAGTTACATTCTGGCCGTCTATCGTGACTTTTCCCGCCTCGGGGAACACAAGCCCCGCAACTGAATAGAACGTTGTGGTCTTACCTGACCCGTTCGGCCCCAGCAGCGCCACCACTTCGGACCGGCCCAGCGTCATCGAGACATCGCGGATCACCGTCTTTTTTCGATAGGACTTCCGCAGTTTCTCGATGCGCAGCCCGGAACTGCCCTCGGTCAGTTTCAGGTCGGGAAGCGCCATCAGTTGTTTCCCTGCTGCAAGATCGTTTTGACCCGCCCGGTCATGGTCGCCGTACCGGATGTCAGGTTGGCGTTCATCTGATCGCCACTGATGATGCTTGGGCCTTGTGTCAGCAGGACGTTGCCTTTCATGACAATCTCACCCGAGCCGATCTTGTATTCAGCCCAGTCGCCTTCCGCTGCATCCGGCGGGCTGACCAGAACCACATTCTCGGTCGCTTCCATTCGCTCGATCGCCGAGCGTTCCTGATTGTAGATAACAAGCACGCGTTCGGCAGTCAGGCGCATTTCACCCTGAACGACGATGACATTTCCGATGAATTCTGCCGATCCGTCCTCTTGATTGACGTTCAGGGTTTCCGATGTCACCTCGACCGGCAGGCTCGGATCGGCATTCGCGGACCCAAAAGCCACCTGCGCCTCCTGCGCGGTCACGGGCACGGCGCCCGCGATCAAGGCGAGGCACAAAGGAACAAATCGAAAATCGAACACAAGTTATCTTTCTGCTTTTTCAGGCTCGTATACCAGCTTCACACCGTCTGTAAAAACAATATGGACCGGCCCGTCCGTTTTTTCAGTGCCAAAGGTCATGCGCCCCGCGGAAAAATTACCGATCGGACCGGTTCCGTTCACCTGCCCCGGCGTGTCGCCCCGGATTTCGTCCAACGAGGTATTGAGCAGATCCGTCGTGACCTTGAGCCCGTCCGCCGTGGTGATGACCACGTCACCAACAAAGGTTGCTGTTCCATTATCCGGACGGATCAGGCCGGAATTCGAATCCAGCGTAATTGTTCCGCCATTGAGCAGACCAAAGCGGCCGCGAAACTCGGATGCTGTCGGAACCGACGCCTCGGTGCCCTGCGTGGCTTGCACAGCCTCGATATGCACGGTCTCTCCCTTGCGGGTCGTTCCGCGGTAATCCGGTCGCGTTACTACCTGTTGCGCCAGTCTCTCATCAATGTCTTTTTGCGCGAAGGGCACGGAAACGTTTGTTTCGATGCTGCGGGACAGCAGGAATACCGTGGACAACATCACAATAGCCGCGAGCGGCAACAGAACCTTCAGGAACTGTACCATGCGGGAATATCTGTCCACCTCAGCCTCCCTCAGCCCAGACCGACACGCAGGCAGTCGTGGATATGAAGCAGCCCCAAAGCCTGACCTGACTTGGCCTCGTCAACCACGAAGAGCGAGGTGATCTTACGGTCATTCATGATCGCAACCGCTTCTTCTGCCAACGCATCCGGGGATATGGTTGTGGGGTTGGGGGTCATTACCTGCTCGGTCGTTTTGTTCAGCAGCCCATCCATATGGCGCCGCAAGTCACCGTCTGTAATGATCCCTGCCAACTGACCCTGCGGGTCCGTTACGCCAGCAACTCCAAATCCCTTCTGGCTGATTTCGATCAGCGCATCGCTCATCTGAGTATGTGCCGCAACCAGAGGCAGGGCCTCTCCGACATGCATCAGATCCTGTACTTTGCTCAGCCGAGCGCCCAGTTTGCCACCGGGATGGAAGGCACGGAAATCCTCGGGCCGGAAATCGCGGTATTTCATGAGGGCAATCGCCAATGCATCGCCCATGGCAAGGGTCAACGTCGTGGAAATCGACGGCACCATGCCAAAACCGCAGGCCTCGCCCATCGACGGGATCAGAAGATGTACGTCGGCCTGTTTCATCAATGTGCTGTCAGGTTTGCTGGACAATCCGATCAGCGGAATACCAAAGCGGCGTGTAAAGGCCAGCAGATTGGCAAGTTCCGGTGCCTCACCCGAGTTCGAAATCGCCAGAACCACATCACCCTTGGAGACCATGCCCAAATCGCCATGGCTGGCCTCCGCCGGATGCACGAAATAGGCAGGCGTTCCGGTGCTGGCCAGCGTGGCCGCGATCTTGTGACCTATGTGGCCAGACTTGCCGATGCCGCTGATGATGATGCGCCCGGTAGCCTGAAGGATCAGCTGCACGGCTTCGGCAAAATGCGCGTCCAGACTGTCGGCAAGTACGTCCAGCGCGCGGGCTTCATCAGTGACCACCTGACGGGCGGTTTTCAGGAATGCTTCGGTATCGGTCATGAGTGCGCAAAGATATCCGTTTCGGGCCAACCGGCGAGGTCCAGTTTCGCACGCATCGGCAGGAAGTCAAAACAGGCCTGCGCCATTTCAGTCCGGTCCTCGCGAGCCAGCCGGATGTTTAGCGCATCGCGCAGCTGATGCAGATAGAGAACGTCTGACGCAGCATAATCCAATTGAGCGTCCGTAAGTGAGACTGCGCCCCAGTCGCTCATCTGTTGCTGTTTGGAAATATCAACACCGATGAGTTCCTGGCACAGGTTCTTGAGCCCGTGCCGGTCGGTATAGGTCCGCACCAGGCGGCTGGCGATCTTGGTGCAATAGACCGGCGCGGCCAGAGCGCCAAATGTATGGTACATGGCGGCGATGTCGAAGCGCCCGAAATGAAACAACTTCAGTACGTCAGGGTTTTCCAGCATGGCGCACAGGTTCGGCGCCTCAGCCTGGCCTTTTTCCACCTGCACAATATGGCTGTTGCCGTCACCACCCGACATCTGAATCACGCACAAGCGGTCACGATGCGGGTTCAGGCCCATGGTTTCACAGTCAATGGCCACAACAGGGCCCAGATCTAACCCGTCCGGCAGGTCGTTTTTGTACAATTGGTTCGCCACCCGACTATTCCTTTGTGCGGTATCGCCTCCGAGATAGGCGGTTTGGTCCATAAACTCAACGCCGTCCAAAAGTCACGGGCAAATCCCCGCACCAGGATTGACAATATCCCCATGGGGGGGATAGGGATAAACCATGACAATTGTACCCCGCGAGTCGCATCCGCATATCACGGCAAGGCTGAAACGGGCCCACGGGCATCTGGCAAAGGTCATTGCCATGCTTGAAGGTCAGGCCCCCTGTTCAGACATTGCCCAACAGCTGTTTGCCGTTGAAAAAGCGGTTACCAATGCCAAGCGCGCCTTGATCCATGATCACATCGACCATTGCCTGTCTTCTGATGGCGATAGCGGCGGGATCGAGGATTTCAAAGCCATCACGAAATACCTCTGAACGATGCTGAGCATTCTAAAAAACCGGACCTACCGCCACCTGTTTGCCGCCCAGATCGTCGCCCTGACCGGAACCGGGCTGGCTACAGTCGCGCTAGGGTTGCTGGCCTTTGATCTGGCCGGAGACGCTGCTGGCCTTGTGCTGGGCACCGCGCTGACGATCAAGATGGTGGCCTATGTCACCGTGGCCCCACTGGCGGCCGCTTTTGCCGAACGGCTGGACCGTCGGAAGATGCTGGTTTTTCTGGACCTGATCCGCGCCGCAGTCGCGGTATGCCTGCCTTTCGTGACCGAGGTCTGGCAAATCTATGTGCTGATCTTCGTGCTACAATCCGCTTCGGCAGGCTTTACGCCTGCTTTTCAGGCAACGATCCCGGACGTCTTGCCGAACGAAAACGAGTATACCCGCGCTTTGTCACTGTCACGTCTTGCCTACGACATGGAAAGCCTGCTGAGCCCGATGTTTGCCGCGGCACTTCTGTTGCTGGTCAGCTTCAACAGCCTGTTCTGGGGCACAGCGCTGGGGTTTGTTGCCTCGGCATTGCTGGTAGTCTCGGCCGCCCTGCCTTCGCCCAAGCCCAGCAAACCACGCGGGATTTATGACCGCACGACACGCGGAATTCGCATCTATCTGAAAACCCCCCGGCTGCGCGGGCTGCTTGCGCTTAACTGGAGCGCCGCAGCGCTGAGTTCGATGGTGATCGTCAATACAGTGGTCATCGTGCGGGCCACCCTTGGCCTGTCAGAAAGCGCCGTGGCCATTGCACTGGCCGGATTTGGGGGTGGGTCGATGCTGGCGGCGTTCACTCTGCCCCGCGTGCTGGATCGGATCGAGGATCGCAAGGTTATGCTGTTCGGAGCTATTCTTGCGTCGGGCGCTATGGCCGTCGCCTCGGTTCTGACCGCGACGACCCCGCTCACGCTGGGTGTCCTTGCCGTTTTTTGGGCCTTTACCGGATTTGGGTATTCTACAACCCTTACGCCTTCGGGTCGTTTGTTGACCCGTTCAGCCCATCCCGAAGACCGCCCAGCTGTCTTTGCCGCACAGTTTACTCTGTCACACGGTTGCTGGTTGGTGCTGTATCCGCTGGCTGGGTGGATAATGACCGTCTATGGGCCGACTGTCGCACTCGGCAGTATGTCTGTTCTGTCCATGGCAGGCGTGATTGTGGCAGTCAGCCTTTGGCCGCGTGACGATCAGGAACCGGTTGTTCACAATCACCCCGATCTGCCAGCAGATCATCCGCATCTGGCCGGAGCGGGCCACCACGCGCATCCGATTATTATCGACGACCTGCACCCGCGCATGCCGCGTGAGCCTTGAGAAAGGGCGCCAATCTGATCTAAACCCGGACTTGCGCAAACCGGAGCCCCAATGGACCAGCTAGACCGCCGTATCATCGCCGCCCTGCAAGCCAATGCGCGTGCCTCGACCACGCAGATCGCGGCCTCGCTGGGTGTGGCCCGTACGACCGTGCATGAACGGATCAGTCGGCTGGAGCATCGCGGCGTAATCACGGGATACACCGTGCGCCTTGGGTCCACGGAAGACACGCCCAAAGTGCAGGTCATCGTCATGCTGGAAGTGCAGCAGAAGGAAACCAACCGGATCCTTAAACGGCTCGAGGCTTATCCCGAGGTCAAACTGTGTCTGTCGATCAATGGCGAATTCGATCTGATGCTGACCGCAGATGCCCCGAGGCTGGAGGATCTGGACGTTCTGGTGGACGATCTGGCGAAGATCCCCGGTGTCCTGCGCACCAATACAAGCGTTGTTTTCGGGCGCAGGATCGACCGAAACTGAGGCTACGATAACCCTCTGTAAACCGATCGGCGTCTAGCTTGGCCGGGAACACCAGAATCCCGGACCGGCAGAATGCCAATTCACAGAATACCGATTGCTTTCATAATACTGCATGTGCTGTTGGCGCAGGCGGGTTCCGCCATGCACGCATCACAAATAGGCGGGCTTTGTGATCAGGCCGCGCGCCGTGCGGCACTGTCCGAAGGTGTTCCGTTGGACGTGTTGCGCGCCATAACCCGCGTTGAAACCGGCCGACAGATAGACGGGCAGTTGCAGCCCTGGCCTTGGGCCATAAATGCCGAAGGTCAGGGGTATTGGTTCAAGTCCGAGGCCGAGGCCAAGGCCTATGTTTTCAAAATTTTCAAAGCAGGCTCTCGTAACTTTGACGTCGGGTGTTTCCAGGTCAATTATCGCTGGCATGGCAAAGCCTTCCGCTCGATCGATGCGATGTTTGATCCGGATGCGAACGCAACCTACGCCGCCCGCTTCCTGAAAGACCTTTATTTCGAGCTTGGTTCGTGGCCGGCTGCGGCCGGGGCTTATCATTCCCGTACGAATGCTCTGGCCGAGGCTTATCGTGGCCGGTTCCAGACAGTGATGGCCCAGTTGGATAACCCGTCCTCGCACGGGTTTTCTGGTATGTCACGCGATCCGTTCACAAGGGCCGGAACGCCCTTGATTCCGATGCTAGTGGCCACACCCGCCACCACTGCGCTGGGCTCTCTGGTGCCGACCAACGGCACAACTACTCCCTTCATCCCTTTCAATTAGGAAACCTGCGTGCCCCAGTTTGACATCCGGTCCCTGTTTTCACCCACTGTCCTGCTGGCGCTGGTGCTGATGACCGTCATCGTCATGATGATCCTGCCCATGCCCGCCGGGGTGCTGGACGTTGGGCTAGCCGCCTCTTTCGCGCTGGCCATCCTGATTTTCACTCTGACGCTGTTCATCGAACGTCCACTGGATTTCTCGTCCTTCCCAACGATCCTGCTGGCATCGCTGATGCTGCGCCTGTCGCTGAACGTCTCGTCGACCAAACTGATCATCGGTCAGGGGCATACCGGACCCAACGCAGCGGGTGACGTAATTGAAGGGTTCGCCAATTTCGTCATGGGTGGCAGCATCTTTCTGGGCCTTGTGGTTTTTGGCGTGCTTCTGATCGTGAACTTTATGGTCATCACCAAAGGGGCCGCCCGTATGGCCGAGGTCGGCGCGCGCTTTGCCTTGGATGGGATGCCTGGAAAGCAGCTTGCCATCGACAGCGACATGTCGGCCGGGGCCATCGACCATGAGCAGGCCAAGGAACGGCGGGACCGCGAACAGCAGGAAACAACGTTTTTCGGCTCGCTCGACGGTGCGTCGAAATTTGTAAAAGGCGATGCCGTTGCCGGTCTTCTGATCACTCTTCTGAACCTTGTTATGGGTTTGATCATGGGGGTGATCGTGCACGGAATGCCAGTGGCTTCGGCGTTCGAGACATATGCAATCCTGACGGTCGGTGATGGTCTGGTCTCGCAGATCCCCGCCGTTATCATCTCGATTGCCTCTGCATTGCTGCTGGCGCGCGGCGGAACACAGGGTGCCACCGACAATGCCATTTTCTCGCAACTCGGGCGGCATCCCGCTGCGCTGTCTACCGTGGCGGTTCTGATGGTCCTGTTTGCGCTGGTGCCCGGCCTGCCTTTCCTGCCGTTCATCCTCGGTGCAGCTGTGCTTGGATACGCGGCCTACAGAATTCGGAAGAAGCAGAAAGAAACGGACCCGTCATTGCAGTCGCAGGCGACCGAAACCGAAGTGCCGGTCTCGCAGGCTATTGGAGATATTCTGGATCTGGATGACGTGCACCTTGAATTCGCGCCCGATCTGGTAAGCTTGGTTTTGAATCCCGGAACCGGATTGGATGCCCGCATCGCCAATATGCGTACCTACGTGGCGTCCACCTTCGGATTGATCCTGCCTGAAATTCGTCTGACTGATCGAGCCGACCTGCCAACCGGAACCTATGTGATCAAGGTTCAGGGGGTCGAACAGGCGCGCGGCGTTCTGAACCCCGATCTGGTTCTGGCTCTGGTTCAGGACGGGTTCGATCTGTTGCCCGAAGGCAATGACGTGACCGAGCCGGTTTACGGCGCGCCTGCCCGCTGGATCCTGCCCAAACATCAGGAGGACGCAACGTTGAACGGGGCCACCATAGTCTCAAATCGATGTGACGGTTTCGGCGATAGGCGATTCAAACAGCTTGTTAGGTGGGACACTGGTTATGACCCCGCTGAACGCAGCAGACGGGCAAATCTATGCGGTTGCACAGGGCACAATCCTTGCAGGTGGCGTTTTGGCTGAAGGAGAGGCCGCGTCGGTCGTGCGCGGCGTGCCAACTTCGGGTGTGATCCCGTCCGGCGCGCGTGTTGAGCGTGAAATTGAGTTCGACTTGTCAACTCTGACCCAAATGCGCCTGGCATTGAGAGAGCCTGATTTCACCACGGCCGCGCGAATTGAATTTGCCATAAACACCGAGTTCAACAGAGCTGTGGCAATTATGCGCGATTCAGGCACGGTTGACCTCAACATTGCTGCAACTCAGGCAGCGTCAACGGCCCATGCCATCGGGCGTATCGAGAATATTCTGGTCGAGCCGGAAGCAAAGGCGCGTGTGGTAGTCGATCAGCGGTCTGGCACCATCGTCATGGGACAAGAGGTTCGGATATCGCGTGTGGCTGTCTCTCAGGGCAATCTGACCCTGACAGTTCAGGAAGCGCCGATTGCCGTGCAACCCAACCCGTTTGCCAGGGGCGAAACAGTGGTCGTTCCGCGCACTATTGCAGGGATCGAAGAGGAAGAAGGAACCGGCCTTGCCGAAATCCCCGAAGCTACGACCCTGTCCGAGGTTGTCGCAGGTCTGAATGCGCTGGGGGTATCGCCCCAGGATATGATCGATATTCTGAAAACCATCAAAGCGGCGGGCGCCTTGCACGCAGAATTTGTTGTCAGGTAGCCGATATCGTTAGTCCAACGGGCGTGAAGCAAACACGCCCGTGACGTTAAGGCCTATTTCGACTTCCAGCTGTCCAGCCAGCGCTGAAATCTGTTTCGGCGTTCTTCAATCGCGTCACCGGCCGCATAAAATCCGTCTTCCACATTCTCGATCATCGGATCAATTCGGGCCTTTCGGAACCTGCGCCAGCGCACCCAAACCGCCCAGACCAGCGCGGCAAAAATTATCAGGAAAATGATGTTGAACCAGGGAATGACCTGCACATCCGGCCCTTCCACATGTTTGATGAAAATGGCGTTGGGGAAGATCGACATGAACTCGTTTCGCCATCCGTAATGAGTTACGACCACCCATTTCGGGTTTTCTTTGGTCGATTTCGCATCATTGGCTTCAGTGTAAAGGTTCGCTGTGTCGAACTTGAAATAAGGTGGCCACCCCCACCCGGTGTCTTCGTTTCGGTACACGATCGGCTTGCCATTTTCGCGCACGGCCTGAATGAATTGCACATCCCGGTTGGACAGGCTGGTGGATTGGTCTTCGGGTTCAGACCAGAAAATCCGCGTCCAGTCGTTCAGATCCTGTCGCTCTTCGTAGGTGTTTACGATGCGCACAATGTCATGCTGGGGTAGAGAATATTGCAGGATCACGGCAATCGTACCCCAGAAAATGATAATGAACGCCCATTTCACATAGGCCATGCCTAAACCCTCACATGTAATTCACGATGTAGATCAGCGCGCCAATCGCCACCCACGGCACGATATAGACACCCAGGATCAGTTTACGCCGAAACGAGTTGTCATACACATGCAATCCGCGTTCGACAAAGGCGTCCTTATTGCCCGTCTTGCCCTTTTCGTCCCACCAGCTTTCCAGTTTACGACGGCGTATCCCGCGCGAGTAGAAAGACAGCGCGACATAGGCGATCGTCTGGATCACCAACAAGATCAGCAAAAGGCGCAATAACCCGAACATTTCAGCCTTTCCTTACCGAACCCCACGGACCGACCCGCGCGATTATGTCATCGGTGACCCTGTCTTCTCCGCTCATATCCGGCTCATGGCCGAACAGCGCGGCACGGGCCCCTTGCTTGTCCACCTGATACTCGCGCGCGAGGAAGTCGGCAACATAGGCTTTCTTGCTCTCGGACCATCCGGAATAGGTGCTATAGAACAGCACTTTGTGGCAGATGAACATCTGGCGTGGATCCAGCGGGGCCAATTCGGCCAGCAGCATATTCACCAGATCACGGTTCGGCGTGTCAGCGGCGCGCAAAGTGTAGAAATAAGCCGGATGATCCGACGTGATACGCGGCCACGGCCCCCCATCGCTTGCCCAGCGCAGCAGTTGCGCAAGGCCGTGATAGGCTTCGGGCAAGCGATCCGAGTGATTGCGCGCCAAGCGCCGCATATCGCTTCGGTCCAGCCCGGTCAGGTCGACATCCGCATCCGCCGCCGCATCGACAGTCAGGAAATCCATCTTCTGCTGCAGGATCGCAGCGGCGTCTACGCCGCGCGCTTTGACGATGGGTTCGACCAGATCGTTGTAATCCAGAAACTTGGCAATCTGGTTTCGCTGCGACCGGTCAAAAACATATTTGATCGGCAAATCGTCAGGCTTGTCTCCCATGCAGATCGCCGCCGGGTGGTCCAGATCCGGGAACAGGTACAGCCCGCCGAAATGCGCCGTCCAGAAGTTGCGTTGCTCAAAATCCGTGTGGCGCAGATGGACGGGGTTGCGCGTGACGTCGCCGGTTTCTTTGGCGGTCTCGATCATCCTGGCGATCAGCACATCGTCGAACCAGGCGTCCTCGGCGGTTTTGAATTGTTCGACCATGCCCGCCAATTGCTGCGCCTTACGCAAGGTGCCGCCTGCGGTGTCGGCCTCAATCTCGATCTTGCGCAGATTGAACAGATCGCGGGGACTACTGAGTTTGAAGACCGAATTCACCAGCTCTCCGGCTACCGCATCGGTTGCGGTCAGGGCGAACAGCTGCGCCTCATTCATCTCAATGAACTCGCGCAGAATATCGCGCGAGGTCGAGAACTTGACGTTCAGCAAAGGCGCGCGTTTCTGCTCGGTCGTCAGCAGGATGAACTGCCGGTTCACCCCATTGGGGTTGAGGTAGAGCGGGTCGTCCAGCTCAATCCCCACCTCTGGCGAATAGCCCGAGATATCGACATGGAAATCCGAAAGCTGAGTGGTCTTGCCCGCCAGATGCTGCAACGCACGGTTATACCGCTCGACTAAGGCCGGGCTGGAGATGTGGACGAGGTTGCCAAACATCAGGCCTTTTTTGATGAGGCGGATCATGCGCTAAACCTTTGCGATAGCTGCAAATCTATGCCTTTGAATAGCCCAACCCAGTAAGGAGCCGATAGAAGTAACAATCCAAATTGTATAACGCTTGGTTCAATTCCGTCCAAGCGACCACCTGGGGCTACTTGAACGAAAATTAGAACCCAAGCAACACTCAGAAAAAGCCCTGATCCCACTACGACACTAGCGGCCCACCAAAATAGAAACCTCATGATTAGAAAAGCTCCTTTCGGAACAGGAAGGTTGCGTTTTATTACCCAGATCGTGAAACGCGATCCAACATACGCCGCAAAAATGCACCCCGCGATATAAGCCAATTCAAGCATCTTTAGCCTTTCCCGAGAAAGGTTCGGTAATCCGTAGCACCTATCTGGGGTGTACCAATCTTCATGCTCGCCTGCCTTTAACAAATGCAAACACAATTGCAGAGCCGAGGGGCACTGCAAACAGCACTAATTGCCGATGAATATAAACCAAAGCGTGCGCTAAATTTGCCTCTTCGCCCTCTCTTGCAAACTGATCGACAAAAATTTCCGTTAAAGTGTAACTAACGATGAGAGCGATAATAGCAGCCACTGCAATGTAGCCATAGAACGGTAGAATCCATTCCTTGCCGCTTTCTTTTGTCCCCCGTGCTGTGCGAAACGCTAGTCGACCGATGAGCACTGAAATCGCGAGGCTTAGAAACAATGGAAGGCAAATTGAAATCAGAATAAATTTCACCCCTTCCCCTCCAAGTACCGCCTCTTAGCCTCTTCCATCCGGCCCATCTCGCGGACGGCGTTTTCGATGGCGACCTCGTCGCTCTTGTCGGCATAGCGGAACTCGCTGTCGGCGTAGCGGTTGATCTCCTGTATCACCATTTCCACCGTGATCGGCTGGCGTAGATCTTCGATCATCGCCTTCTTGGTGTCGTAGTCGCGAAACAGGAACAGGTCGGGGTTTTCCATCCACTCATCGGGCAGTTCGAAATCCATCGCGCGGACCTTGACCGCATCGGTGATGTTCTTGATCGCACGGCCGGTAAAGCGTTCATCCGCCTGCTGGATCGCCTTGAGGTAGGTGCCCAGCTTGGCGATTGTGTCCATTTCGCCGATCTTGCCAGACACCCGGTCATAGACCTGCAACAAGGCGTCCTCATGCGGGCGGGAATGGCTTTCGAAACTGGCGGCGACGGCCTTTTTGATCTCCTGCGCGGCATAGGCTTCGTGTTCACCCAGCGGGATGTCGTGGTTGCGGCCCATCAGCAGGTGCAGGATGTCGATGTAATCCTCGCGCGTTTGCGGCCCGTCCACCAGAAACCGCGCCCCTGCCCGCTGGCGCAGGGCGTCGTCCACATTCTCGGGGTAGTTTGAGAACATGCCAAAGGTGCAGTTGCCGCGCACGACGGTGTTGGCACCGGCAAAGCTCTCCATCAGCACAGCGGTGATTTCCAACTGCCCGGCTGACGACTGCCGGTCACCGCGCTTGCCCGCCAGCTGGTCGATATCGTCGATGGTGCCAAAGCCGATGACCGAGGGGTCGATGATCGTGTTGATAAAGGTTTTGGCGTTCTGGCCGGATTTGCCCTGATAGCTGTCGATATTGTCGGTGCTCAGATTCTGATAGCGGAACGGATAGCCCGCGTTCTGGCAATAGTCATTGATCAGCCCGGCCATCATCTGGATCAGGGTGGTCTTGCCGGTGCCCGGCTTGCCATCGCCCATGAAGGTAAAGATGAACCCGCCAAGTTCAGCAAACGGGTTCAGACGGCGGTCGAAATCATAGGCCATCACCATCTTGGCCAGCTTCATCGCCTGATATTTGGCGATATGGTTGCCCACCACTTCATTCGGCTTCTTGAAGGTCATGGTCAAGGTGGTGGATTTTGCCTTGGAGGCCGGCTCGAACCCCCGGATCGTCAGATCATCGGCCTCGATATGCCAGGCTGCGTTCTGGAACGGGGCCAGATGACCTGCGGACCCTGCGCGCAGGGTTGACTTCTCCATCAGTTGCTCGGCATAGGCACTGGCGGCGGCGATCAGATGGGCATCGTCCGAGGCGTGTTTGGCCAGCGTCTGGTCCAGCTCCCACAGCGCGCCGTGCAAGGCGAGCTGGCCATTGTCTGTCAGGACCTCTTCGATCTCACCAATATCAACCGTGGTCTCACCCAGATGCGAGGATAACAGATAAGCCAGCGCATTGCCGAACGTGTGTAACGAGATCAGCGCTTCGGCTGTCAGAACCTCTGAAAACTCGGTCTTCCGCGCGGCGGGCAGATCTCCGGCCAGGTTCGCGCGTTTCAGATCGGCAAGCGGGGTCTGTTCCGCATAAGTATCGGCCACGGCCAGAGCGATTGCGATGGCGCGGCGGATCGCCTGTTGAGCCGTCGCTTGCGGCGGTGAGACCAAAGCATCACCATCGTCCGAGGCTTCGATCCTCTCAACCAGATGCACCCCGTCTGCGCGCACGGTCCGGCGTGTCACCAACCCCGGTGTCGTCGAGCGAAACCGCCGACCAGTCGAAACACCTGGTGAGCGTTCAACGGTGGATTCCACGGCTTTGGCGATCCGCGGCGCATGTTCGAACCCGCTCAGCAAAGCGGTCGCTGCCGGATAATGCTTGCGAATGTCGTCTTCGCGCAATTCCATCTGATCTGACGTCAAACTCATCTCAAAAACCGCCCTTGCTTCATCTTTTCAAAAATACTCTCGCCGAAGGCGAATATTAGTACCTCAAAACCTGCCCCGCATTGCTGACGACGAACTTGCGCACATCGGCAAAACCCGGCGGGTTGCGTTCGGCCAGCACCTGAAACGGGCGCTGTGGCAGGATGATCGACCGTTGGGTACGGGTGGCCCCGGTCTCGGCCCCCTGCCCGCCAAAAGGATCCAGCGCAAAAACCTCACGCTCGACAGTTGAAAACCAGCCGGCGCGTTCCTCGATGACCTCTTCGCTGTGCAGCTCTTCGGTAGTCCAGGCCAGCGCCCAATCCTGACCTTGCGGGGATTGCGCATCCTCCAGCACCTGCCGCAAGGGGCCGGATTGTTCGGTAAACGCCGAAGAATACATCGGCCCCACATGGATGCGACGCAGGTGTTTGGGGTGCAGGTCATCGAAATCCTGATCAAAGCCCTTGGCTATGGTCACCAGTTTCAGCCCGCCCAAAGACTGCGCCATCAGATGCGCCTGCACTTCGGGCCAGCGGCGTTGATCCTTGGGCAGGGCGGATTTGCCTGTGTCCTCCAGCTGCATCAGATATATGACGGGCAGGTTGACCTGACTGTCATAGACCGCCCAGTGGATCATGAACTTGCGCCGCTCGCCCTCATTCCCGATCCAGTGGCATTCGGGATCGTTCCGGGCCCAGAACAGCTGACCTTTTAGCAACTCTTCGTAATAGAGCCTTTGCGACAGCGCGAATTGCAGCTTGGTGGGGATTTCCCGGTCACCAATGATCGTGCGGACCATGTCGGTTTTCAGGTCATCTTCCGAGGGCATATTCGCCAGATGCACCTGTGCCTGCTGCGCGTCATTGGCCATGGTCAGCAACTCAGCCGCCACCGGAAACCCGCTGTCGCGCTTGTCCATGGCGAGGCTGCCAAAGAACCGCCCCGTATCGCGCCCAACCAGAAGGTATTTCATGCTAAGCGCGCGAAAGGTGTAGAGCAGCCCCGAGAGGTAGCGCGACACGATCCGCACCTCTTGCTTGCTGATCGCGCCCTCGGCCTCCATCGTCGCGGCCACGCGCAGCAGGTGGACAGTGATCACCTCAAATTTGCGGAAATAGCGACGCGAGGCGAAGGTGTCGGTCAGGCCGACATGGTCTTGGGTGGGGTCAGTCATTTGCGCATATGCGAGCGGAAATTTTTGCCCTGCAATCTTCAAGTTGAGCTACAAAAATGAAGAGGTAGAGCCCAACAACGCCGCTCACGGGCAACCCCCACCGCAAAAACAGTGGAGCTCCTAGGAACATACCTGCAAAAGGCAGTGCCCACTCCTTTCTATACTTTCGCCAGAGAGCTTTTGAGAAGATTGCTTTTCCAAACGTAAACTCGCCCCCCCAACCCTCAGCAGCGTCTGATGGGGATTTCACAAGGTAAGCAATCAGAAGCTGACTGGGTAGCATGGTCCAAATCGCAACCACACTTAGAGTTGGGATATTTGCAATCAGCCCGACGCCAAACGCAATCGTCAGGGCCACCGTTGAAACTGCCAATACGGTTAGATAGATTTCTCGCGCAGAATAACACACGCCCTCACCCACCATACAAATTCTTATCATGCTTCTCGACAATCGAGGCAAATCGGCGGGCAAAGCGTTCATCCGCCTTGGCCTTTTTCTCCAACACGTCGCGAGCAAAGACCATGTGGTCCTCATGCGCCTCAAGCATGTCGGCCATTTTCTGGTTGGTCGCGGTGCCGATGGCGGCCATGGCGGTTTGCGCCTCCTGGTCGGTCTGCACGCCGATCTCGTTGATGCGGTGGGCCACGTCCTGCTGCTGTGCTGTTTTCAGCGACTTGGTCAGGGCGTCATACAGCACCACGCGTTGTTGCGTGTCTGTCTGCAGCTTGTTGATCAGCACCATCTGCGTCGCCGCCTGGTTTTGCAGTGAGTCGACCCAGGTTTTGCCCTTTTCGATATAGCGTTCCAGCGTCTGAGACTTGGCCAGCTTGACCTGCTCTTCCTGAACCTTGGCGTTGTATTGCTTGTTCAGCTCAGCCAGTTCGGTTTCCAGCTGGGTACGCGCAGCGGCGTCCTGTTCGACGGAAATTTTGTTCTCCAAAGTGATGATCGCCGGGTCCATGCCCTGAATTTCGGCGCGCAGCGCCTCCAACTCGGCCACGGTGGCCTCGCGATCGTCCAGCGTGCCGCTCAGGTTGTCTTCAACCTTTACGCGCTGTTCTTCCAGCACGGTCAGCTGCCCTTGCAGCAGCTTCACGATCACGTCCGATTTGGCGATCAGGTCTTGCAACTTGTCGTCGATATTGGCGGTGCGCATCCGCTCCTGCCGCATCGACTCGGATTTTCCTTTCGAGAAGATGCCGACAAACGACTCCCACCCGGTTTTCGAGCGCATCTCGTCGAAGTCCTTGGAAAACGCGTTGGTGACATCATCCAGACCCATGATCAGCTCGGCGATATTGGCATTCATCACCTCGGTATGGGCATGCACATCCTCGAGCGTGGCGTTTTCGATGTCGATATCGGCCTCGGCGGTGCCGATCTTGGCGCGGGCCGCTTCAATGCGCGAGGTCAGCCCCTCGATCTGCGACTGGCTTTCGCGCACTTTCGTTTGCGTTTCTTTGATAAGCGCTTCGAATTGCTGGTTCGACATCTCTACTGTCCTTTTTTTCTTTAATTACCCAATAAGATAGGAAATGTTACAGTCATTTACATCCCCTTGAGTCCAAAAATCACGCAAACTCTGGCAAACTTGGGGTGGAAAGGAAAGCCGTGTGATCGCAACCTGACGTAGAACTCAACCATGCGACTATGCTGCAACGATTGGGTCAGAAAATAATTTGATCAAAACTGGGCTGATCGGCACGCATCGGTGGACATAGACAAAGCCTTCAACACCTGATTGGGTGCGGCAACTCAATTTCTGCGCGGAGAATGACATGCTGGACGCAACGACCGATCTGAAATCAATTCTGAAGAACCCTGACTTGCTTGTAACCAAAGCCTATATCGGTGGTCAGTGGGTGGATGGTGACAACGGTACTTTCGACGTGACCAACCCGGCCCGGGGCGATGTGGTGGCCAAAGTGGCCGATGTCAGCCGGGCGCAGGTTGCCGGAGCAATTGCGCAGGCCGAGGCCGCGCAAAAGGAATGGGCCAAGCTGACCGGCAAGGAACGTGCAGCGACCCTGCGGCGCTGGTTCGACCTGATGATGGAGAACGCCGAAGATCTGGGCAAGATCCTGACCGCAGAACAGGGGAAACCACTGGCTGAGGCCATCGGCGAGATCGGCTATGGTGCGTCCTTCATCGAGTTCTTCGGTGAAGAAGCCAAGCGAGTGTATGGCGAGACCATCCCGGGGCATCAGCGCGACAAACGGATCATGGTGCTGAAACAGCCCATTGGTGTGGCGGCTTCGATCACACCCTGGAACTTTCCCAACGCCATGATCACCCGCAAGGCAGGACCGGCGCTGGCGGCCGGGTGTGCCTTTGTTGCCCGCCCGGCGGCAGAAACACCACTGTCCGCGCTGGTTCTGGCGCTTCTGGCGGAACAAGCCGGCGTGCCAGCTGGTGTGTTCAACGTGGTGCCTTCATCCCAGTCCAGCGAGATCGGCAAGGAGTTCTGCGAAAACCCCGGTGTGCGCAAGCTGACCTTTACCGGCTCGACCGAGGTGGGGCGTATCCTGCTGCGGCAAGCAGCTGATCAGGTCATGAAATGCTCGATGGAACTGGGCGGCAATGCACCCTTTATCGTGTTTGATGACGCCGATCTGGATGCTGCGGTCGAGGGCGCGATGCTGTGCAAATTCCGCAATAACGGCCAGACCTGTGTCTGCGCCAACCGCATCTATGTACAGGCCGGTGTTTATGACGCATTCGCTGCCAAACTGAAAGCGGCGGTCGAAGCCCTGAAAATCGGCGACGGTCTGGCCGAGGGCATCACAACCGGCCCGCTGATCAATGCCGATGCGGTCGCCAAGGTGGAAGAGCATATTAAGGATGTCACGGACAAGGGCGGCGCCGTTCTGACCGGTGGCTTGCCTCACGATCTGGGCGGTACGTTCTTTCAGCCGACCATCGTGACCGGCGTGACTCAGGACATGATGGTGGCGCAGGACGAAACCTTTGGCCCGCTGGCACCGCTGTTCAAGTTCGAAAATGAAGATGACGTGATCGCTATGGCGAATGACACGATCTTTGGTCTGGCCTCGTATTTCTATGCAAAGGATCTGAGCCGCGTCTACAAAGTGGCCGAGGCGCTGGAATATGGCATTGTCGGCGTGAACACCGGCATCATCTCGACCGAGTTGGGCCCGTTCGGCGGCGTCAAGCAATCCGGCCTGGGCCGCGAAGGCAGCCACCACGGCATGGAAGACTATCTTGAGATGAAATACGTCTGCATGTCGGTCTGATCTGGGGGCCATCGCCTTGGGGCGGTGGCCATTCTGCCCGCGGGCGAGGCGTTGTTCTGGTCAATCGGATCGTTGACGGCTGGGCAATGAGCTTATTTCACCAAACATGAATTCCCTGCGGGCAAGCTTCGTGGGGACTTTTTCTGTAGGCCCGATCCGACCCCAAACTTACGTCTTTTCCTCTTTGGCTATCACGGTCGTCACGGTGCGCGTCACCCGACTTTTGGTGATTGCAATTGCCCCTAAAACCAAAGCACAGGCTATGGCTTGCGCAGTAGTGATCGCTTCTCCAAACGCAAAGAACCCGACTGCAAACATCGTGGGCAATTCAATGCTTCCGACAACCGCAGTTTGAGAAGCGCCGATCAGCGGCGAACAGATCGTGTAGACAAGCTGCGGCACAAGCGCCGTGACCAATCCAATTCCAATGATCAGAACCCAATCGGACTGACCGTCAGGAAGCAGCGTGGAAACGTCTGCATTCAGCATCAAAGGCAAAAGCCCTAGAACCGATCCCAGAGACACCGAAGCAATGCGTGCAAGTGGCGCAATTCGGGACAACCTGTGGACCAGAACAGAAATCCCGAAGCCAAAACCAAATGGCGCCGCCAGCGAGATCAAAAGCGTAGGAATGTGCTCGACCGGAACGGATGCTGGCGAGCCTGCTATGATGGCAGCCAGAATGATGAGGCCAGACGCAAGAAACGCGCGCCTTGTGGGAGTATCGGCGAACAAAGCCCACGCAATGATCAACGTGAAAACCGGATATGTCATATAGAGCACGCCCACCGTAGATGCGGGCAGTGTCTTTAAGGCTGTGACATATCCGATCCAGCCAAGCCCCATCACCACTCCGACCGCAAGACCCCAACAAATCTCGCGCCAGGCTTTTCGATGTACGACGAGAACTGGCAGTAACAAAACCGCTGGAACGATGTAGCGATAGAATGCGACCGCGAAAGGTGCAACGCCCTGCTCAGTCAGCCCCCTGCTGAAATAGGGAACAAGCCCGAAACAGATTGAAGCAAAAAGAACGCCAACAACCGCAAGCGGTTGCGGAATAGCCGGTCTGGTCTGCGTGGATGTCGTCGACATCTGCAAGTTCTAGCACAGGTTCGCGATGAGTGTAGCCGAGTTTACCGGACCCACGCTTTGATGAGCACAGGCGCTGACATCAAAATACAACGCCCCGCGTCTGGAGGAACGCGGGGCGCGGGTGTTGCGGCAGTCCGGGAGGAGGAGACTGCCGCCAGGCTTTCAAAGCCTCAGTTCACGGCCTTGGCGTCAACCACATCTTTTTCGATGGCTTTAGCCGAGGTAATTTCGATCCGGCGCGGTTTCAGGGCTTCGGGCACTTCTCGCTTCAAGTCGATGTTCAGCATTCCGTTTTCATGGCTTGCGCCGGTGACACGGACATGATCGGCCAGCGCAAAGCGACGCTCGAACGCGCGGGTTGCGATGCCGCGATGCAAATAGCTGCGGCTCTTGTCCTCGGATGCCTTCTTACCGGCAACAACCAGCGAGTTTTCTTTCACTTCAACGGACAGGTCGCTTTCCGAAAAACCGGCAACGGCCACCGAGATACGGTACGTGTCGACATCGGTTTTTTCGATGTTGTAAGGCGGATAGCTTGGCTGTGCCACATCATTGGTCAGAACGCGATCCATCATGTCGGCGATCTGGTCAAAGCCAATGGTGGCGCGGTGCAGCGGTGCAAAATCAAATGTACGCATGTGTCATATCCTCAGTCTTGAGCGATTCACGATCTGGCCCTCCGGCTGGACGGACCAATGTTAATGACGGACCCCGTTGTGGCGATCCGATATCAGTGACATGGGAAGCGATTTGACCGAGTTCAACCCCCGCCGGAGCTGATGAATTTCGCGCCAGACCCGGACGCACCGGACCCAGCCTGTAACCGGCGGATCGTAGCCGTTGGTTTTGGCGCATCGCGCCGCATGATGGACTTGAGCTCGGCCACGACCTCGTCAAGCTCCATGCCGAAACCCACCTTTCTGCGACCGTTCGTGCCTACCGCTGAAACCACGGACAAAACCTGCCAGCGCGAACCGTTTTTTGCCAGAATGGCGGATCCGGAAGACCCGAAGGTGACATCGCAATCAAAAGTGATCAGGCCTTGCCTGCGATCCAAAACGCGGCACGACCTTTCCCGCGTGATCGCCTCGGATCGTCCGCGCCCATATGAGGCTATGCTGATCTCGTTTCCTGAAACTCGCCCGCTGTGCAACACGAAAGGATCGGCAATCGAATACGGGATGGGCTCATTCAACCGCATCAGGGCGACATCCATCCGAACGCCTTCGTGCGAAAGCGGGTTATTTGAAGCGTAGCCGGGCAAAACCGCAATCTGCGTGACCTGACGCTCGGCCAACGCGCTGCCGTTGCTCAGACCCGCACGAAACGTGATGTCTTCGGGCGCGTATGTTTCCCCGGTACGACGGTCCACAGCACAATGGGCAGCGGTCAGCACCATGTCCTGCGCGATCAGCGTACCTGTGCAATAGGACGCTTCGCGCACATCCAGCCGCCCGATTGCTTCCCAACCGTAAAGGTCGTCCCGGTCTGTCAGCTTGCGTTTGTTGGCTTGCGCATGGGATGCGGTCGCCAGAACACTCAGGCCCAAAAGCAGGCTTATGAAGACCTTGGTCATGGTCGGACAAACCTTGCACCGACGTTCTTGCCCGTCCCCGAACCGGAGGTCGACAATCCAAATCCGTGCCCGGCAGACAGCTCGTCGCGCAGCAATTGCAGCGAATGTTCAACCGCAGTCCCGATCGCAACGCTCTGGCCATCCATGCTGGCCTTTGCCGCCACAACCGACACGATCTGAGGGCGCGTGCCTGTAAAAGAAAAAACCGGTGCTCCTGAAGACCCGAAGTCGACGTCGCAAGACATGATCATAACGCCTGCCTGCCGGTTCATGACCGAACAAACCTGTTGCAACGAAGGCGCTTCTGACCGGTCATGTGCATATGACACCACGCCCACTTCCGCGCCCCGGCGCGGCTGATCTCCTGATTCAAACGGAATGACCGATGTGTTGCGGATCGGCTGCCAAAGCTCGATCAGGGCGACATCCGCGCCGACACGGTCCGTCGACGACTCAGCACTGAATTGATAATCCGGGTGAATTACAGCCTGCCTTGCCGTTCTATAAGCCAAAGCGCGGCCCAGCCGCCACCCGGCCAGAAATTCGATATCGGACGGGTTCACCCGCTGCCCGGACACCTTGTCGAACAGGCAGTGCGCCGCTGTCAGCACAAGGGTCGGCGATACAAGCGTTCCGGTGCAGAACCCTTTTCCGGCAATATCCAGACGCCCGACAGCCATCCATTCGCGCCCGGAATCCGAGGTCTCCAAGCTTTCCAGCCTGGTGTCCTGTGCTGTAGCCGCCATCGGCAAAGCACAAAGCACAATCGCCTTAATCCAGTTGCGCACTCGGGTCTCCGGAGACTCACTCTGAAGCTTTTGTCCTACGTGCCCCGTTGGGCGAAAATAGGGCGATCGGTGTACAGGGGTATTTCCTCAGGAAATGATGCGGGTCGGCATCAGGGCGGCTCATCGCAATATGGGAACAGCGCCCTCTGCCCGTTGCAAGGCGGGTGGCTTTGGCCCCCCTGTCGCCCAATCCAGCAGCTCGACCGTATGAACGACTGGCACTTGGGTCCCAGACCCGATCTGCATCATGCAACCGATATTGCCTGCGGCGATGATATCGGGCTTCTTCGCCTCAAGTGTTTTGATTTTGCGCTGCTTCAACTGACCCGAGATTTCCGGCTGCATCAGGTTGTAAGTCCCCGCGCTGCCGCAACACAAATGGCTGTCGGCGGGCTCGACCACTTGAAACCCGGCCCGTTTCAGCAGGTCTTTGGGATAGGTCTTGATCTTCTGCCCATGTTGCAGCGAACACGCCGCGTGATACGCAACTGTAAGGTCCTGATCACGCCCTTCGGGCAAATTCAGTTGCATAACCAGCTCACTGATATCCATCGCGATACCCGAGACCCGTGCGGCATCATCCGAGAGCGTGTCGTTCCGGAACATATGCCCGTAATCCTTGACCGTCGTCCCACAGCCCGAGGTGTTGATCACGATGGCGTCCAATCCGTCGCCGTCCATCTCGCGAACCCAGGCTCTGATATTAGCGATTGCGGCTGCATGGCTGTCTTTCACCTTTCCCATGTGATGGGTCAGTGCTCCACAACATCCAGCACCCTCAGCCACCACAACCTCACATCCCAGCCGGGTCAGCAGACGGATCGTGGCGTCATTAATGTCGGTATTCAGCGCTTTCTGCGCGCATCCCGTCATCAGGGTCACCCGCTTTTTCCGCTCGCCTTCGGGCGCAAAGCTTTGTGGATCATCATTACGGCTGACCGGTGGAATGTTCTTGGGCGCCATGTCCAGCATGGCACGCAACCGGGCATCTGGCATCAGAAACCGGAACGGGCGACCCAGTTTAGCCCCGATCAGGGCCCAGCGAAAGCGCATCGGATAGGGCAGGATCTGCGCAAGAACCCAACGCAAAATGCGATCCGTCAAAGGGCGCTTGTAATTCGCCTCGATATATTCACGCGCATGATCGACCAGATGCATGTAGTGCACACCTGATGGGCAAGTGGTCATGCAAGCTAGGCAGGACAGGCACCGGTCGATATGTTTGACCGTCTTTTCGTCGGGCTGCCGCTCGTTTTCGAGCATATCCTTGATCAGATAGATGCGCCCGCGCGGACTGTCCAACTCGTCGCCAAGAACCTGATAAGTCGGGCAAGTCGCCGTGCAGAATCCGCAATGGACGCAATTTCGCAGAATTTCGTTTGCGCGCTTGGTTGCCGGGTCTTGCAGCTGCCGTTCAGTGAATGATGTCTGCATAAACCTATCCCATCAGCCCTGGATTGAACAAACCACGTGGGTCAAACTTCGCGCGCAATCCATTTGTCAGGGTCGAGACGGCCGCGGTCTCCGGTTGAAAGCGCCCCAGTCGCGCGACTGTTTCTGCATCCGCTCGTACAACTGTCGCGTGGCCAGAAAACACACCTAGACGCGCGCGCAGATCCGTGCCCTTCGGGACGCGCAGCCAGACAAGTCCACCGCCCCAGTCAAACAGCAACTGATCCGCTTCAGCACGCGCAGAAACTTCGGCCGCATCTCCGGGTTTTACGGAAAGCCGCCAGACATCCCCGTCCTGCCCATGAAACGGATGAGCATCGCGGATAACAGCCCAAAGCGTGTCTGCACCTGCTTCCTCTGTAATCTCACCAAACCTAGACAGTTCAGCCGTCAATCTGCCTGTGCGATATGCGACCGAGCCCGCGAAACCTTCGACCCTAAGCAGGGCTTTTCCAGCGTCTGGATCATACGCAGCCCCCGTTACCTCGAACGGAGATCTCAGTGCGGTGGACAGAACCCGAACCGCAGTGCCAGCATCCCGAACCCTAACAGATAATGTTGCCACCCGTTCTGGTTTTGGAAGCACCTTCAGCGAAACTTCGGTCAAAACTCCTAAAGTACCCCAGGACCCGCCCATCAATTTGACCAGATCGTACCCGGTGACGTTCTTCATCACGCGGCCACCGTTCTTGATCACCTGCCCGCGCCCATCGACATAGCGTACCCCCAGCAGAAAATCCCGGCAGGCCCCGGCTTGTATCCGTCGCGGGCCCGAAATATTGGCCGCGACGACGCCGCCAATGGTCGGTTCACCCTGAGTCCCCAGCAATCCGCGATGATCCATCGGCTCAAACGCGAGGTGCTGACCCTCTGCTTCCAGCACTGCCGTGATCTCGGCCAAGGGCGTCCCTGCCCGTGCAACAAGGGTCAGCGCCCCGGGTTCATAAAGCGTGATACCGCGCAAAGCTCCGGTTTCGATTTCCGCATACGGGCCGGCAATTCCACGCGTCCCGCCTCCGACAATGCGTACAGGGTTTTCCAACCCGGCCACCAGCTTTGCCAGATCGGCCTCAGTCTCAGGTCTCATTGGCTTCATCTTTTCCAAAGCACTCCGGGGGCAAGGGGCAGCGCCCCCTTATTCTGCTGCCATTCGCCGCGGCTCTGACACGTCGAGCGGAAACACTTTGGCCGCGTTCAGCAGCCATTTGGGATCGAAAACGTCCTTAACCGCCATCTGCGCATCAAGGTCGGCAGGTGAGTATTGATGCGCCATCAGATCCCGTTTTTCGATCCCCACACCATGTTCCCCGGTCAGACAGCCGCCCTCGTCAACACACAGCTTCAGGATCTCCGCCCCGAAAGCTTCGCACTTTTCCAGATCGCCGGGTTTGTTGGCGTCGAACAGGATCAGCGGATGCATGTTTCCGTCGCCTGCGTGGAACACATTTCCAACCGGCAGCCCGAACTCCTCACTCAGTTCTCCGATACGACGCAGAACGGTTGGTAAGGCTGACACCGGGATCGTGCCATCCAGACACATGTAATCGTTCAATTGTCCCATGGCGCCAAATGCAGATTTCCGACCCAACCAGATCTTGGCGCTTTCCTCGGCCGACTGGCTTTCGCGCAATTCAACCGGGTCATGGCGTTTGGCTATCTCGATGATTTTCGAAAGCTGATAATCGATTTCAGCGTCAGACCCCTCAACTTCGACGATCAGCAGCGCATGGCAGTCGGGATACCCGGCATGGGCAAAGTTCTCGCAGGCCCTGATGCACAATGTATCCATGAACTCGATCGCAACCGGCAATATGCCCGATTTGATGATGTCCGAGACACACTGCCCTGCAACCTCATTGTCATTGAAACCCATCAGGACCGGTCGCGCGCCCTCGGGCTTGCGAAGAATACGCAACGTGGCCTCGGTCACCACACCCAGCTGGCCTTCAGACCCACAGATGACACCCAACAGGTCCAGACCTGGTGCATCCAGATGCGCACCACCAATTTCGACAACGCTGCCATCCATCATGACCATGGTCACGCCCAACAGGTTGTTTGTGGTCACCCCATATTTAAGGCAATGCGCACCGCCCGAATTCATCGCGATATTGCCCGCGATGGCACAAGCCAGCTGCGAAGACGGATCGGGGGCGTAGAAGAAATCCTCTTCTTCGACCGCGCCGGTAACGCTTAGATTGGTGCGACCCGTCTGTACTCTGATGAAGCGGTTGTCATAGTCGATTTCCAGCACCTCATTCATCCGTGCGACGCCCAGAATGACGCAATCCGCAGTCGGCAAGGCTCCACCGGCCAGCGAAGTACCCGCCCCGCGCGGCACCACAGGCACGTTTTCGTCATGACAAATGCGCAGAACATCCGAAACCTGCTGTGTGCTTGACGGCAGCACGGCCAGCATTGGCGGGCATCTATAAGCCGTCAAGGCGTCACACTCGTAAGCGCGGGTTTCGGCGGGGTCGTGGATGATCGCCTCTTCGGGCAGAACCCGCGACAGCCGCGCAACAAGCGCAGATTTCCGGCTCAGAACATCCGGACTTGGCTTTGGCATCTCCATGGCGCTCCTCCTTTTGGTAAAATAATATTACCAGTCTATCGCGCTGGCAAGTTCCCATGCCCGGCCTTACTGTCGCGGTCATGACCTGGATCGAACGTGCCGCTCTTTTTGCCCCTCTGGACTATGCATCGCTGCTTCTGCTGCTGGTTGCTTGGCTGTGGATCGGGAGGAAAATTGAACATCCGTCACCGCAGAGGCAATCCGTAGCCCTTATGATGGACGATTATCGGCGCGACTGGATGCGCGAGATGGTGACCCGCCAACCGCGCATGTTTGACGCACAGGTCGTGGCGGCCATGCGGCAGGGCAGTACATTTTTTGCGTCGACCACGATGATTGCCATCGGGGGTGGGCTGGCCCTGCTGGGCAACACCGAAAGACTGGCAGGCGTCGCAATCGACCTCGCCATCGGCAGTGCTCCGGCAATGGTCTGGGAGATCAAAATCCTTTTCGTCGTATTGCTGCTGGCTAACGCATTTCTGAAATATGTCTGGGCGCACCGCCTTTTCGGATATTGCGCCGTGTTGATGGCTGCAGTTCCCAATGACCCCGAAGACCCGCAAACCTATCCTCGCGCCGGTCAGGCGGCCGAGATCTGCGTTACCGCCGCGCGCAGCTTCAACCGCGGTCTGCGCGCCACCTATTTTGCACTGGCGTCGTTGGCGTGGTTTCTTGGACCTGTCGCGCTATTTTTGGGTACAGCGGTCACGTTTGGCGTCTTGTATCGGCGCGAGTTCACCTCACACTCGCGGGAAATACTGATGGCCCGAGCGGCCAGCACGGATACGTGATACCGACACACCGCCACACTGGTTACACTGGTGCGATGCGATACTTGATTCTCTGCGCCATGTTGGCGAGCCCCGCCCTTGCCGACCCACCAACAATCGAACAGGTCCGCACCAGTACGAACGGCGAAACATGGCGGTTCGATGTGACGATCCGGCATCCCGACACGGGTTGGGACCATTACGCCGACGGCTGGCGTGTTCTGGATATGGATGGAAACGAGTTGGGAATGCGCGTCCTGCTCCATCCACACGAAACCGAGCAACCCTTTACCCGCTCTCTGGGCGGGGTGGTCATTCCCGAAGGCATGACTCAGGTGCAAGTTCAGGCACGGTGCATCGTCGACGGATGGAATGAAGGCACCACAGTGGTCAAACTGGATTGACCCTCAGAAAATACCCATGGCCAGACCCGCACCCAAAGCGGCTCCTGTCTCGCGGCATTGATCCAGCTGGTCTTGCGGGATTGTCTTTTCGGCCAAAATGGCCTCGGGCGTTTGCGCATGGGTGCAGATGATCAGCGGAGACTGAACAGCTTTCAATCGCCAACCGGTGGCAATCCGTGCGATCTGACGGGCGGCATTTTCGCCATCTGATCCTGCACAAATCATCTGCGCATAGGGTCGGCCTTCTAGTTTTCCCAGCACCGGGTAGTAGCAACGGTCGAAGAATTCCTTCATCTGACCCGAAATTGCCGCCAGATTTTCTGGCGCGCAAAAGATGTAGCCATCGGCAGCCAATAGATCTTCCGGCCCGGCTTGATCGGCAGGCATAAGCTTTGTGTCAGCCTCACCTCGCGCAGCTTCGGCCGCGGCTTCGGCCATCTGCCGGGCACCGCCTGTGCGGGAGTGATAAACGATCAGAAGCTGCGCCATGTCAGACCCGGTGGTAGGGGCCACCTGACAGAATGGTCGCGGCCCGGTAAAGTTGCTCGGCCAGCATCACACGGACCAGCATATGGGGCCAGACCATCGACCCGAATGAAATGGAAAAATCCGCCTCGGTCCGCAGAACTGGGTCAATTCCGTCCGCACCACCGATCACAAACGCCAGGTCCTGCCGACCGGCATCGCGCCAATCACCCAGCTTCTTCGCGAAATCGGGCGAGGACATGACCCGCCCCCGTTCATCCAGCGTGCACAACACTGCCCCTTTGGGCAGGGCCTTGCGCAGCACCGTGGCCTCAGCTGCCATGCCTGCGTTTTTCTTGTCTTCAACCTCAATCACCTGCGCAGGCCCAAGGCCCAGCGTGCGGCCGGCCCGGTCAAATCGGGTCAGGTAATCGTCAAGCAGTGTCTTCTCGGGTCCGGCGCGCAATCGCCCGACCGCAACTATGCTGATACGCATATCTCTCTCGCCTCCGGCCTGTTAATGCAGGCCGGGATGGCCCCTCAGTTCGCTGAGGCGCTGCCGCCCTGAGGCAGCCACATCTTTTCCAGCTGATAGAATTCACGCACTTCGGGGCGGAAGATATGGACGATCACGTCGCCCGTATCGATCAGCACCCAGTCGCCGGTGTCCTTGCCTTCGACCTTCGAGGTGAAACCGAATTCCTGCTTGATGCGATCCGTCAGCTTTTCCGCCATGGCGGAAACCTGACGGGTCGACCGACCCGAGGCAATCACCATGTGATCCGCAACCGATGATTTGCCCTGCAGGTTGATCTGCACAACGTCTTCGGCCTTGTCATCGGAAAGTGAGGAAAGGATTCGTTCAAGCAGCTTGTCGCTGATTGACTGAGAGTGGGCCATTATGTTGACCCCATCATCGGCGGGCAAACCCGCCTGTGTATGTAGAGACAGGACATAGTCCTCCTTTGCTGCGCGCCGCGAAACCCCGGCGCCGGGGTACTAATAAGGTAGCAAGGGGAATGCAACATTTCAATGAATGCACGCTGCAGGGCGTCCACAGACGCTTACTCTGTGAATATCTGTTGCGCAGTTGCGCCGTCCGGTAACAGTCGGATTTCGCGCTGTGGGAAGGGGATCGAGATGCCTTCTTCCTTGAATGCGTCCCAGAGCGCCAGGTAGACATTGCCCCGGATATTGGTCAGCCCCTTTGTCGGGTCGCTGATCCAGAACCTCAGCACATAATCCACGCTGCTGTCACCAAAACCGGTGATGTGGCAAACCGGTTCATGTTTGCCGCCGCTCAGGACCCGGGCAACCGCCTTTACCGCCCTGATTGCGGTTGCGCGCACTTTATGCGGATCGTCGTCATAGCTGGTACCAAAATCCAGATCCAATCTCACGAACCGGTCGGAATGAGACCAGTTCACCACCTGGTTGGTAATCAGATCTTCGTTTGGGATCAGGTACTCGCGCCCGTCCCGTGTTACGACCGACACATATCGCGCGCCAAGCGAGTTGATCCAACCGAACGTATCCCCCAACGAGATCACGTCGCCCGGCTTGATCGAGCGGTCCATCAGGATGATGATCCCCGATATCAGGTTCGACACCACTTTTTGCAAACCGAACCCGATACCCACGCCGATGGCGCCGGACAAAAGCGCGATGCCGGTCAGATCGAACCCCAACGTGCGGATCGCAGCCATAAAGACTGCCCCGTAAAGCAAAACCTGTATGCCTTTCGACAGTAGCACCTGCATGGAAGGTGTTATGTCGTCATTGCTTTGCAATGCGCGTTCGGCTGCGCGCGTACCGATACGGGCCAGTGTCAGCAGGATGCCAATCAGCAATGTGGCCTTGAGAATCCCAAGGGCCGAAATATGCAGATCCCCGATGGAAATCGCGACTCCATCAAGAAAACCCGCGACATCATCCGTCAGATTCAGCGCGACAAGCGTTGCGTAAATCCACATTGCCCATTTGAAAATCCGGCGAAGCGTGCGGTTTTGGACCAGTCTCGCGACCAGTGCTATCGCCAGCCATGCCGCCGCCAACGTAGCTATCACCCCTATGATATAGCTGCGCGATGGCCAGGTGAGTTGCTGCATGATCAGATAAATTGCCCAGGAAAGCAGGATGAAGTAGAGCAGCGCCAACCGCCGCATCAACTGCACCAGAATTCGCAGCCGCCATTTCGGCCATCCTGTACGTGAACGGGCCCAACTATCCCATTTGGACTGAGTCAGAAACTTCAGCAGCAAAGCCAGCGCCCACAGTAACAGGATGATGAGCAGTTGATATTGTCGCCAGCCTGGCGTGACGATCAGATCAAGCAGCTTCTCGAACTGCGCGGAAAAAGCCGCAACCATGTTGTTGTAGAGGTCCGTCAGCGTACTGGGGATCAGGTCTTGGTTCATACACGTCTCCTGCGGGTCAGCTTGGACAGCAATGCGGGGCGATGCAAGCCTGACACTGGTTTTGAACCTTGATTGCCGGATGGGCGCGGTATATCTGAACCGCATGAGACTCAATGTGGCCCAACTTCAGAATCTGGAAGATCGCGCGCGCTTGCGTGAACGGTTCTTTGGCGCTGCCCGCACGGTTCTGGCGCGCCTATCCGTCGCCTGAGCCAACTCGCCAGCTATTTCTCATTACATACGGGAGAGGACCGATGTCCCCCAAGACACTCTATGACAAGATTTGGGACGCCCATGTCGCGCACGAAGCCGATGATGGAACCTGCCTGCTTTATATCGACCGCCATCTGGTGCACGAAGTTACCAGCCCGCAGGCTTTTGAAGGGCTGCGCATGGCAGGCCGTAAAGTGCGCGCGCCGGAAAAGACCATCGCTGTACCGGACCACAACGTGCCGACCACACCGGACCGCGTGAACGGGATCGAAAACCCGGAATCACGCATTCAGGTCGAGGCGCTGGACAAGAACGCCAAGGATTTCGGCATTCACTACTACCCGGTGAATGACGTGCGCCAGGGCATTGTCCACATCGTTGGCCCGGAACAGGGTTGGACCCTGCCGGGTATGACCGTTGTCTGCGGCGACAGCCACACAGCGACTCACGGTGCATTCGGCGCGCTGGCTCACGGCATCGGCACGTCTGAGGTTGAGCATGTTTTGGCCACGCAAACACTAATCCAGAAGAAGTCCAAGAACATGAAGGTGGAAATCACCGGCAAGTTGCAACCGGGCGTGACCGCCAAGGACATTACTCTGGCTGTGATCGGTGAGACCGGCACTGCTGGCGGTACCGGCTATGTCATCGAGTATTGCGGCGAAGCAATCCGTGATCTGTCAATGGAAGGTCGCATGACCGTCTGCAACATGGCGATTGAAGGCGGGGCTCGTGCCGGTCTGATCGCGCCGGATGAAACAACGTTCGAATATGTCAAAGGCCGCCCGCACGCGCCGAAAGGCGCGCAGTGGGAAGCGGCTCTGACATGGTGGAAAACGCTCTTTACTGATGAAGGCGCGCATTTCGACAAGGTCATCACCCTGCGCGGCGAAGATATCGCGCCGGTCGTGACCTGGGGCACCAGCCCCGAGGACGTTCTGCCGATCACCGCAACCGTCCCGAACCCCGAAGATTTCGAAGGTGGCAAAGTCGACGCGGCCCGCCGCTCCATCGAATACATGGGGCTGAAAGCCGGCCAGAAGCTGAGCGAAGTTGAGATCGACACCGTCTTTATCGGTTCTTGCACCAACGGCCGGATCGAAGACCTGCGGGCCGCCGCCGAGATTCTGAAAGGCAAAAAGATCAAGGATGGCATACGCGCCATGGTCGTTCCGGGCTCGGGTCTGGTCCGCGCACAGGCCGAAGAAGAAGGTCTGGCGGATATCTTCAAAGAAGCTGGTTTCGAATGGCGTCTGGCAGGATGTTCGATGTGTCTGGCGATGAATCCCGACCAGTTGCAACCGGGTGAACGCTGCGCCGCGACTTCGAACCGCAACTTCGAAGGCCGTCAGGGCCGGGGTGGGCGCACCCACCTGCTAAGCCCGGCAATGGCCGCCGCAGCAGCAATCACAGGACGGCTGACAGACGTTCGTGAAATGATGTAAGCTACCCTCATAACTGGATATTTGAGGGATTGAAGACATGAGTGACTGGACAAAATGGCTATTGCTTGGACTTCTGTCCATCGTGTTCGGCATCTTTGTGCTGGGCGCACCGGTCGTGGCATCAATTACCGTGACGGTGGTCACAGGTGTATTGCTGCTGATTTCGGGCGCATTGCAGGTTGTCGGCGGCTTCACCGTCGAGGGGACCGGCAACAAGATACTGTCACTTATCATGGGTGTCGTGATGCTGTTTCTGGGCTGGTCCTTTCTGGATCACCCACTGCAGGGAACGCTGACACTGGCGACCGTCTGCCTGATCCTGTTTATGGCTGGCGGCATTGCCCGCGTGATCCTATCGTTCCAGATGCGCGGAACACAGTATTTCTGGGCGACGCTGGTCTCGGGCATCATGTCGATTGTTCTGGCGATCCTGATCTGGCGCTTTGCCGCGATGGATCCTTCGGTGCTGCTGCAATTGCTGGGCATCCTGCTGGGGATCGAGATGATCTTTAACGGGCTCGGCCTTGTCTTCATGGCGTTCTTCGTCAAGGACGCACCAAAAGAAACGAAACAAGCTTAACGCGGGGTCTGGGCGCGGCCCTCTCCCGCAGGAGTGTGAACATGGATAAGTTTGAAAAAGTCCACGGGGTGGCCGCCCCAATGCCGCTGATCAATATCGACACCGATATGATCATCCCGAAAGTGCACCTGAAAACAATCAAACGGTCCGGCCTGGGCGTCGTTCTGTTCGACGAGATGCGCTATCACGATGACGGTCAGGAGAATGAAGAATTCATCCTGAACAAGCCTGCCTATCGCGAGGCCGAGATTCTGGTTGCAGGCGACAACTTCGGCTGTGGGTCCTCACGCGAACACGCGCCCTGGGCGATCAAGGATTTCGGCATCAAGGTCGTGATCTCGACCAGTTTTGCCGACATCTTCTTCAACAACTGTTTCAAGAACGGCATTCTGCCGATTGTTGTCGGGGCAGAACACCACGCAATCCTGATGGATGATGCGCATAAAGGCGAAAACGCCCGCATGACCGTACATCTGGAAGACCAGCAGATCACCACATCGGACGGTGTCGTGATCGATTTCGAAATCGATCCTCACCGCAAGCACTGCCTGCTGAATGGTCTGGATGATATCGGGCTGACGATGGAAAAAGATCATCACATCGACAAGTTCGAGGATCACGCCAGTCAGGCCCGTCCCTGGGTGTGATTCTGGGGACGAATCTGTGGATACTCAACCTGACGGGGTCGCCAAGGCGGCCCCGCTCGCATTCTTGGGGTTGATTTTTCGCAAACCACAACATGTGGGTATCAATTTGAGATACACGTCGGATTTGCGTCGAAAATGATGCAATACCGCACCAGTTGCGCCATCTTTTTGCCCGAAATCCCGTGTTTTCTGCACCTCGGCTTGAGCAAAATGCCGCTTATCGTTCATGTTGACGCTAAAGAGGCATCCGTCAACGTCAGACGAAGCGACGGGCACAAGTTGGAAACAAGTCGACAAAGATCGGCTGATCCGGTTTGAAAAAGGGTTCGGATAGTGATTGCGCGCACAACAGGGGCGGCGATACGCGGTATACTTGTTGCACTTTTGGTGCTGACACCTGCGTTGTACCTGCCTGTCTCATCTACGAACGGGACCGAGATACTGGTCTTTCTCGCGATCCTCGCGTTTATATTGACCTTTGCCGAATACAATTCCGCCTTTCCCAGCTTTATCGAATTCCGCGACGCGCCCCCGGTCAATCGCCTTCGGTTTGTCGGCCTGATGTCGATGGTCACCTTTCTGACGCTGATCTGCAAAAACGCTTTTGAACCATCGCAGTTGACCACGCTCTCTTATTCGGTTGGTTTGGCTGTCGCAAATGTGGTGGACTTCCCCTATTCTCCGGTGCGCCTCATCGTGTTGATGTTGCCCCCGGATGCTGGCCACGCCCTGATCGAACTGGTCCGCATCACAGCCAGCGTGGCTTATGTCGCGGCTTTGGTCACGATTGTCAGCTTTGCCTATGCGGTCAGGGTTCGGGGATGGCCAACCGGAAATGGCGCCTTCAATGTGTGGACAAACCTGCCGCTGTTTGACCCGACCAAAGGGGGCGATGTCGTTACGCGCCTTCAAAGGGATGGCCGACTTAACATCTGTATCGGCATTCTGCTGCCATTCCTCATTCCGGCGATCATCAAGTTGATGAGCAGTGTGATCGCCCCGATCTCTCTCGGGAACCCACAGACCTTGATCTGGACCATGAGCGCATGGGCTTTCCTGCCCGCCAGCATGATCATGCGCGGCATGGCGACCCTCAGGATCGCGGGCTTGATCATGGAAAAACGCCGCGCCTATTCGACCAGCGAGTCAACGCAGGCCGCATGATCCGCATCCTGTGTCTGCTATGGCTGCCCTTTGCAGCACAGGCAGAAGTCGTGCGTATCGCCACCTATAACACCGAGCTCAGCAGAAAAGGTCCCGGCCTACTGCTTCGCGACATTCAACGCGATGACGCGCAAGTTCTGGCCGTTGTCGATGTTATTGCATCGGCGCGCCCTGACATCATCGCCCTTCAGGGTATCGACTGGGACCTGAACAATACCGCTGTAACAGCCCTGACCGGGAAACTGCGCAACGCGGGGCTTGATTACGGATATTACCTTGCCACACAACCCAATGCCGGGCTGGAAACCTCGCTTGATCTGGACGGTGATGGCAAGACCCAAGGCCCCGGCGACGCCCAAAGCTGGGGGCAATTCACAGGTCAAGGTGGGCTGGCGGTGTTGTCGCGATATGAAATCATCACCGCTGAGGTTCAGGATTATTCCGAGCTGTTGTGGCGGAGTTTACCGGGCGCCACCCTGCCCGGCGTAAACGGGCACCCCTTCCCGTCTGACGCGGCACATCAGATACAACGCCTGTCTTCTACCGCACATTGGGTTGTACCGATCGAAACCCCTTATGGGCGGCTCAATCTCATGACCTTTCATGCCGCGCCACCCGTTTTCGATGGGCCCGAGGATCGAAACGGATTGCGCAACCAGGATGAGATCCGGCTCTGGTCTGTTTTACTGAACGGTGAACTGGGGCCAGTTCCCGAAGGTCCCTTCGTAATCGCCGGCGATGCCAACCTTGACCCAACGCGTGGAGAGGGCCGTAAACAGGCCATTCAGTCCCTTCTGGCCCATCCGCGTTTGCAAGACCCGCTGCCGAAAGACCCGTCAGGTTCAACCTCAACGGTCGCGTGGAAGGCCACTGGTGAAATGCGCGTGGATTATGTGCTGCCGTCGGCCGACCTGCGCATTTCGGATGCCGGTATAACGTGGCCGGAAGAAGGCACCAAGCTGTACGAATCCGCCATGCGCGCCAGCAGGCACCGATTGGTCTGGATTGACGTCACCCTGCCCTAAGGCGTGACCGACTCTCCGTTCGCATAGGGCAAAGCCACAAGGCTGGGTGAGATCGCAGAACGCAATGCATCATCCAGATCTGTCTGATGCACGGAACCCAGCAACTCGGTCAGGTACGATCCGTCCAACTGATGTGGCACCTGCCACAGGTACCGCATTTCAATCAGGTGTGAGGACATGCGCCAGAATGGTCGCGCCAGCTGCAATGGCCACCATTGCATAGGCTTCACGGATATGTCCCGCCCGGTCACTCTCGTCAAAGACTGCGCGATCTCAGCTCCGGTCAGGGTGTAGCCAGCAAAAGGAACATCGCAGAACCGCGGCAGATCCTTTCGGATTTCACACAGCGCGACGGCAGCTTGGGCCAGATCAGGCAGATAGGCCCAGGCGTGCGGGGCCTCCGGATCTCCGGGATACACGAATTGATTGCGCGACAGATGCTTGATCATGACCTGATCGAACCAGTTTCCAGATGCCTCAGTGTCAATGAAATCGCCTGCTCGCAGAAGGATCGTTCTGACGGTTGAAGCGCGATACGCCTCCTCCATTTCAATCCGGATACGGCCAAGCGGATTGGTGGCCAAGTGCGGTGTAAGGCCGGACCATGGGCCTTGCGTGTCCGCTCCAAACACATAGACGTTGCCGGGAACCAATACGGTGGATCCGGCCTCGGACGCGGCGTCTATCACGCGTCTGGTCAGGTCGGGCATTTCACGCGACCAATCAGGATAGAGCGGGTTCCACCCATTTACGATGACATCCACCCCTTTTGCCGCCTGGGAAAGAGAACCGGACCCGCGACGGAATGTCTGCACGGTCCAACCCGCATTCCGAAACGCCTTTGCAGCATTGCGCCCAAACCGGCCCGACGCGCCGAGTATCAGAGCAGTTTGTGTCATTGATGCCTCCTGTTTCAGACCAATCTATCCATTCAATGCACGTATGGAATTGCCGGGAAATGTAGAATGTGTATTCAATTATGAATGGATAAAGCACTGACACATGCGGATTGGTCTCTGATCCAAAGCTTTCTGGCCGTGGCCGAAACAGGATCCCTGTCTGCCGCTGCTCGGCACCTTGATCGCAGCCAACCCACATTGGGGCGGCAAGTACAAAGCCTTGAGACCGAACTGGGCGTATCCTTGTTCGACCGGCACGCGCGTGGCCTGAAACTGAGCGTGGCAGGTTCCCAACTCTTGCCAATGGCGCAGCAAATGCACAGCGCCATGACTGCCTTCAGCCTTGCCGCCGCAGGGCAGTCGCAGCAGCTTGAAGGCTCGGTCCGCATCACCGCTTCGGTCTTCGCTTCGCATCATCTGCTGCCGCCGATTCTGGCGAATATCCGAAGGCAGGAACCCGCCATTCAACTTGAGCTGGTCGCCACCGACACCACGGAAAACCTGTTGTACCGCGAGGCAGATATTGCCGTTCGCATGTATCGCCCCGCGCAAATGGATATCATTTCGCGTTATCTGGGTGAGGTGCCGTTATGCTTTTGCGCGGCCAGGTCCTATCTCGACCGTAAGGGACGCCCCAAGACACCCGAGGAACTTTTTTCCCACGACCTTGTGGGGTTTGACGCCAATCAGGAAATCATCAAGGCCATGCGCGAAAAAGGATGGCCCGCAAGCCGCAACAGTTTTGCGACCCGCTGCGATCTGCAAAGCGCCTATTGGGAACTGATCCGCGCGGGATGCGGCATTGGCTTCAGTCAGGTCCAGATGGCCGAAGCCGACCCGGATGTCGAAATCTTGCCGCTGGATGTTGAAATCCCGGTTCTGCCCGTGTGGTTGGCTGCGCCGCAGGCCATGCGCCAGACCCCACGTATCCGCAGGGTCTGGGATTTGCTGGCAGAAGGGCTCAAGGCCAGCCTCTGAGGATCAAAGAGGGCCCGTATACGTTCCGCGCGCCGGGTAGTTATTGCCTAAAGTGAACTTCAGACCACCTGCGATATCCGACATCGACGGACGTCCAAAAGGCGTGGTCTGCTGCCACCCAAATTAAAGCGTCCGGTCAGGTGCGATGTAAAAATGTCCGGGCTCTGCGAACAGGTCTGGTTCGGCACTGCCTTCGCGTTAGGTCGAGATGTTAAGACCCCAACCCTCCCGTGCCTCAGACAGGGGCAGGCTGTGGCCTACACGCAGGCGGGAAACATTGGCTTTTGCTGCGGTTTCAGCGGCACGTTCGGCGGTATCGGTGGTGATCATGATAACCTCGACACCCAGCGCCGTGAAATCGTCCAGCGCCGCCTCTACCTCGGCCATCTGCTTGATGCAAATCGGGCAATGCAGCCCGCGATATTGAATTACCAGCGCCCCGTTTTCGCCTTTGTCCACGTCAAGATCGAAGCTGCCATGGGCAACAGTTTCGATTTTTAGCGCAGGAACCCGATTTCCAGGTGTCAGCATGTGTTTTCCTTGTGTTCTGACAGGTCTGTCTCATTGACCCGATGCTGCGCAGACGCTAGGGCCTGTGCAACAAAACGCAAGGAGACCCTTCATGCCCAACCCCTCGCTCCTCATCCTGCCCGGAGACGGAATTGGCCCAGAAGTTATGGCCGAAGTGCGCAGAATCATCGATTGGTTCGGTGCCAATCGCGGTCTTCAATTTGACGTGAGCGAGGATCTGGTGGGCGGTGCCGCTTATGACGCCCACGGCAAGCCTCTGTCCGATGAGACCATGGCAAAGGCGCAAGAGGTTGACGCGGTTCTGCTGGGCGCTGTCGGCGGTCCTAAATACGACGATCTGGATTTCAGCCTGAAACCCGAGCGTGGTTTGCTGCGCCTGCGCAAGGAAATGGACCTGTATTCGAACCTGCGCCCGGCCCAGTGCTTTGACGCGCTTGCCGATTTCTCGTCGCTGAAGAAAGACATCGTTGCCGGTCTGGATATCATGATCGTCCGCGAACTGACGTCGGGCGTCTATTTCGGTGAGCCGCGCGGCATCTTCGAGGAAGGCAACGAACGCGTCGGCATCAACACCCAGCGTTACACCGAATCCGAGATCGAACGCGCCGCGCGCTCGGCTTTTGAACTGGCAATGCGCCGCAATAAAAAGTTGTGCTCGATGGAAAAAGCCAACGTCATGGAATCGGGCATCCTGTGGCGCGAAGTCGTCACCCGCGTCGCTGCGGACTACCCCGAAGTTGAGCTGAGCCATATGTACGCCGACAACGGCGCGATGCAGCTTGTGCGCGCACCGAAACAGTTTGATGTGATCCTGACCGACAACCTGTTCGGTGACATCCTGTCGGACTGCGCCGCGATGCTGACCGGGTCGCTGGGCATGTTGCCTTCGGCCTCTCTGGGCGCGCCGATGGCCAATGGTCGGCCCAAGGCAATGTATGAGCCCGTCCACGGCTCGGCTCCGGATATCGCGGGTCAGGGCAAAGCCAACCCGATCGCCTGTATCCTCAGCTTTGCCATGGCCCTGCGCTATAGCTTTGATCAGGGAGAAGAAGCGGATCGTCTTGAGGCCGCGATCGAGAAAGTACTGGCCGATGGTGTACGCACCGGCGACCTGCTTGCAGATGAGGGCGTTCAGCCCGTATCAACCACTGAAATGGGCGACGCGATCCTTGCGGCCTTGGACGCCAGCGTCTGAAACACGCAATCAGCGAAATGACAAAAGGCGGTGCCCAGTGCACCGCCTTTTTGGTATTCCCATCAAAGAAGATTCTAGTTGCCGCCAAATATATTCCTCAGCAGATTGTTGATGTCCTCGGCAAAACCACCGCGCTTTCGACCCGGTTGTGGCTGCGCGACCTGAACTGGCGGTGCTGGTGCGATCATCGGCAAGGGGGTGGGTGTCATCCCTTCGGTGACACGCAGCATGGTTTCTCTCCAGATTTCCGCGGGCAGACCGCCGCCGGTCACACCAGATAGGGGCGTGTTGTCGTCATAGCCCATCCAAACACCGGTTACGTAATCCGCAGTAAACCCGATGAACCATGCATCGCGCGCGGCCTGGGTCGTGCCCGTTTTGCCCGCCACCTGCCAGCCGGGCAACTTGGCCCGGCCACCTGTGCCTTCGGACACCACACGTTCCATCATCCAGGTCAACTGTTTGGCTGCCGTCTCATTAACGACCCTCTCACCAATACCGGTTGTCGTAACCATGACAGGTGCTTCATCCCCCAGCAGCTTCAGCTCGGTCAGGCCATAAGGTTCAACGGCAGAGCCGCCGTTCAGAATACCTGCATAAGCCCCCGTCATCTCAATCAGCGTGCTTTCCGACGCACCCAGCGCCAAGGCCGGACCTTGCGCCAGATCGCTGGCAATCCCAAAACCACTGGCCACGGTGCGGACGTTATCCAAGCCCGAAATCTCGGCAACTTTCACCGCCGGAATGTTCAGTGAGTTCTTCAAAGCATCCGCCAATGACACGCGCCCGTAATACTTGTTGGTATAGTTCTTGGGGCACCATTGGCCGGACCCGGGAATGTCCACGCAGTAAGGTTCATCCATCACCGTATCCAGCGGGGAATAGCCGAGTTCCAACGCGGTAGCGTAGACAAAAGGTTTGAAGGACGAACCGGTTTGACGTTTGGCGATGGTGGCCCGGTTGAACACACCGGCAACCCGTGTTTCGCGCCCCCCGACCATCGCCCTTACCGCGCCGTCCGCGGACATGACTACGATGGCCGCCTGCGCCTTGGAGCCTTCGCGCACCTTTTCTTGAAAGATGAATTGCAAAGCCTCTTCCGCCGATCGCTGAATCCGCTGATCCAAAGTCGTTTGGATCACAACATCTTCGGTTGTGTTATCGCCGAAATAACTGGGAAGTTCCGAAACAACCCAATCTGCGAAATAGCCGCCCGCTCGGGCAGCTGCCGCTTCAGACAATTGCGCCGGTCGCGCACGCGCTTCGCTGGCCTGTGCGGCGGTCAGATACCCCTGATCCTCCATCAGGCCGATCACCAGCCGTGCCCGATCCTGAGACCGTTGCAGGTTGTTGGTCGGTGCATAGCGTGTAGGCGCAACCAGCAGTCCAGCCAGCATCGCGGCCTCTGCGGGCGAAACCTCGGCGGCGGATTTTCCAAAGTAGCGCTGGCTTGCGGCTTCGAACCCACGCGCGCCTGCGCCAAGAAAAGCGCGGTTCAGGTAGATCGTCAAAACCTCGTCCTTGGAGTATTTCACCTCCATTGCGAGCGCATAGACGGCTTCCTTGGCCTTGCGCCACAAGGAACCCTGACGGCAGTCGGCCTCATATGCGGCCTCGGATTCCCAATCACTGGGATCATAGGGAACACCCAAACACAGCAATTTCGCGGTCTGTTGCGTGATGGTGGACCCGCCATGCCCTGACAAAGGCCCGCGGCCTTCGCTCAGGTTGATGCTGACCGCGCTGGCGACGCCACGCGGGCTGACCCCGAAATGCCGATAAAATCGCTTGTCTTCGGTTGCGATGACTGCGTTCTTGAGATGCGGAGACACGGTATCGGCCGTGATCACGCCACCAAACTGATCGCCACGCCAGGCAAAGACCTTGCCGTCACGATCCAGCAAAGTCACGGAACCCCGCGCGCGCCCATCCAGCAAGGCATCCACATCCGGCAAGGTTGCATAAACGATACCCACCGCCAGCGCGAGCAGCATGGCCGAAATCGCACCTACACGCCAGGTCAAGCCCCAGATCAGCCGCCAGATCCATCGGAACAAACGGCGAAAGATACCACCGCCTTTGCCCCCTGATGACGTGCGGGTTTTCCTGCGTGTGGTTTTGCGCGTGGCCGTTTTGCGCGCCGTCGATTTTTTGCCCGCCGTGCTTTTGGTCGCCGCCGGTTTTCGGCCCTTTGAAGGGTACCGTCTATCCGCGACCAATGTCGGCTTGCGGCGCTTGGACTCAGTCATGCTCAAACTCTGCCCGGTTATACTTTTTGGTCACCATACCTCGACAACCACGGTATGTAGAGGTCCGATTTTCCGGAATTTCCCCTCTCTATAGTGCTCAATTATTAGTCGTAATGGCTGTGTTGTGCAAAAATTGTGCAACTTCGCATTATTTTCCGACAGGTTTTGGCCCCGAAAGCGTTTCTTACTGCGCCGCGGCGCGCTTTTTTTCTGCAGGCGCAAACAAAACCGGTCCCACCGGACAATCAGAGGGGAAAGACGTGAAACTGATCATTGCGACAATCAAGCCGTTCAAGCTGGAGGAGGTGCGCGAAGCACTGACCGAGGCTGGCGTGCGCGGCATGATGGTGACCGAAATCAAGGGCTTCGGCTCGCAGTCCGGTCACACCGAAATCTATCGTGGGGCCGAATATGCGGTGAACTTCGTGCCCAAGATCAAGCTTGAGATCGTGGTGCCTGCGACAATGGCCGACCAGATCGTCGAGACCATCACAAAAACCGCCAAAACCGGCAAGATCGGTGACGGCAAGATTTTTGTCCTCGATGTCGAACAGGCGATGCGTGTGCGTACCGGGGAAACAAACGAGGACGCGCTGTAAGCGCGCCCACTCACAATCATTCGAGGACTGACAATGAACCTGATGAAATCTCTCATCCCTGCCGCCGCCATTGTTGCGCTGCCGCAGATGGGTCTTGCGCAAGAGGCCGCCGCAACCGGCGAAGCGGCACAGCACACCCAGTATATCTTTACCACGCTTCTGTTTCTGATGGCGGGCTTTCTTGTTTTCTTCATGGCTGCAGGTTTTGCCATGCTGGAAGGCGGTCTGGTGCGATCCAAGAACGTTGCCATGCAGATGATCAAGAACGTGGCATTGTTTTCATTTGCCGCAATCATGTACTGGCTGATCGGATTCAACCTGATGTATCCAGGCGACGGCTGGTCCATCACGGGCTGGCTTGGCCCGTTCTTTTCGACCACAACGCTTGATGCGGTTGGTGTTGCGCCGGCGGATGCGGCACTGGACTATGCTTCGGTCGGTTCAGACTTCTTCTTCCAGCTTGTGTTCGTGGCCGCGACTGCGTCCATCGTGTCGGGCGCCGTGGCGGAACGGATCAAGCTTTGGCCTTTCCTGATCTTCGTCATCGTGCTGACAGGCATCATTTACCCGATTTCCGGTTCATGGAAATGGGGCGGCGGCTGGCTGGATGCCAAGGGCTTCTCGGACTTTGCCGGTTCGACCATCGTACACTCGGTCGGTGGCTGGGCTGCGCTGGCAGGGGCCCTTATCCTAGGCCCGCGGATCGGCAAGTACAAAGATGGCAAAGTTCACCCGATGCCCGGCTCTAACCTGGCGTTGGCGACCCTGGGAACGTTCATCCTGTGGCTGGGTTGGTTCGGATTCAACGGCGGCTCGCAGCTGGCGATGGGAACCGTGGGCGATGTATCGGACGTGTCACGCATCTTTGCCAACACCAACATGGCCGCGGCTTCGGGCTCGGTTGCAGCGCTGATCCTGACCCAGGTTCTGTACAGGAAGCCTGACCTGACGATGGTGCTGAACGGCGCACTGGCCGGTCTGGTCTCGATCACGGCCGAGCCGCTGGCCCCGACCCTGTTCGGTGCCCTGTGGATCGGCGCCGTGGGTGGTATCATCGTGGTCTTCGCGGTCCCGATGCTGGACAAGTTCAAGATCGATGATGTTGTCGGTGCCATCCCGGTTCACCTGTTCTGTGGCATCTGGGGCACCATCGCCGTCATTTTCTACGGTGACGCGAGCCTGGGCTCGCAGCTTCTGGGCATCGTCGCATACGGCGTTTTCACCTTTGTCGGCGCACTGATCCTGTGGACGATCCTGAAATCCACCGTCGGCATCCGTGTCAGCGAAGAGGATGAGATCAACGGCCTCGACATGGCTGAACTGGGAATGGAAGCATACCCCGAATTCTCGAAAGGCTAAGCCTTGCCTTCACCTGACAAAAAACCCGGGCGTTCGCGCCCGGGTTTTCGTTTCAAATGTCGCGTCTGCGTCTAAACCCCGACATCCACTATTGCTTTGGCCAAAATCGGCACAGTCGCTGCGTTCAGCCCGGCAATGTTCAGGCGACTGTCGCCGACCATGTAGATACTGTGTTCAACGCGCAGTTTCTCGACCAGTTCCGGGGCCGCACCCAAGCGCGAGAACATGCCGCGGTGCTGGGCGATGAACCCAAACCGGTCGGATCCGGCCAGACGCTGCAACTCGTCAGCCAGTTGCTGGCGCAGGCCCAGCATGGACAGGCGAACCTCTTCCAGCTCAGTTGCCCAGTCTGCCCGCAACGCCTCATCCATAAGAATGGTCGTCACCACGCGCGCGCCGTGATCCGGCGGGAAGGAGTAGTTCTGGCGATTCAAAAACGCCAGAGTGGCCTGATTCAACGCCGTTTCAGCCGCGTTGTCACTGACGGCCATCAGCAACCCGGTGCGCTCACGATAGACGCCGAAGTTTTTCGAACATGACGCCGCAATCAGACATTCCTTTACCGATGAGGCCACCAGTCGCACGCCTTGCGCATCCTCTTCCAGACCGTCACCAAAGCCCTGATAAGCAATGTCGATCATCGCAACGAGGCCCAGCGCATTGATCAGGTTCACGACCTCCTGCCATTGCACCATATTCAGATTGGCACCGGTCGGATTGTGGCAGCAGCCATGCAGCAAAACCACGTCACCCGCTTTAGCAGTTTTCAGGTCTGCGATCATCCCATCGAAATCGACGCCCCGAGTGTCTTCATCGAAGTAACGATACTGAACCGTTTCCATCCCCAGATAATTCAGGATCGACAGATGGTTGGGCCAGGTCGGGTTCGACACAAACACACGTGCCGAAGGGTTCGCCATCCGGATCAACTCGAACGCCTGACGGCAGGCACCGGTGCCGCCGGGTGTCGCCACTGCGGCGATATTGCCGCGTGGCACAGAAGTACCCAAAATCAAACCGATCATCACATCCGCATAGGCCGGATCACCGGCCAGACCGGTATAGGCCTTTGTTTCCTGTTCTTCCCAGATGCGCTGTTCGGCGGCTTTCACCGCGCGCATCACGGGCGTCACGCCTTCGGCATTCTTGTAGACACCAACACCCAGATCGATCTTCTGATCGCGCGGGTCTTCGCGGTACATCTGCATCAGTGCCAGAATCTTGTCGGCGGGCTGCGGTTTCAGGTTCTCGAACATCAGTTCTCTCCGGTTGCGACGGGCAGGGTCGGGAAGGCACCCCATTCAGCCCAGGAGCCGTCATAAAGCGAGTGGTCTTTCTTGCCCATGCGTTCCAACGCAAGGCTGAGAATCGCGGCCGTGACGCCAGACCCGCAAGAGGTGATCGCCGGTTTCGACAGATCGACACCTGCAGCCTCGAATATGGCGCGGCAGTCCTCGGGCGACTTCATTGTTCCGTTGGCGTTCAACAACTGCCCAAAGGGCACATTCCGCGAGCCGGGAATATGGCCCGAACGCAGCCCTTCGCGCGGCTCGGGTGCGGTTCCGGCAAACCGGTCGGCCGAGCGGGCATCGATGATCTCGTGATCTGCCAGCTTGGCGGCGGCGGAAACTTGCGTGACGTCCCGGACAAGCTGGTTTTGCACGCGAACAGTCATGTGGCGGTCGCGAATGACCGGAGGCAGATCCTCGATCTCGCGCCCCTCGGCCTGCCATTTTGGCAACCCCCCATCCAGAACCGCGATGTTTTCCTGCCCCATAAGACGGAACAGCCACCATACGCGCGCTGCGGACATCAGCCCGGCACCATCGTAAACCACAACCTGATGACCATCACCGACACCCATGGCGCGCAGTCGTGACATGAATTTTTCGACCGGCGGCGCCATATGAGGCAGGTCGGAACGGTGATCTGATATCTCATCAATATCGAAGAACCGTGCTCCGGGGATATGCCCGGCATCATATTCGGCCTTGGCATCACGGTTTTGCGCGGGCAAATACCACGACCCGTCCAGAATCCGCAGATCCGGGTCTTTCATATGCGCGGCCAGCCATTCGGTGGATACGAGGGTTTTCGGATCGTCCAGCATCAAAGCCTCCCCTAAGCGAGCTTGGGGTTTCCCTATACCCCGTGGCATGGGCGTTCAAGGCTGGATAGCGCTAGCGCTTGTGAACGTCTGGATTTATCGCGCCTTGCGCAGGCGGAAATGCTGGATGATGCCGATGATGCTGATCACAATCCAGAAGCCTTCGATCAGCATCGAGGCCAGATTGAAATTCTCAAGCAGCGAAAAGACGATCAGGACAGACCCCAGCAGGTTGATCACCGGAAAGGCCAGATCATCGGAATTCATCATCCGCATCTGCGTCGCGAAATACGCGGCCACCACGATCAGCGCCCCGAATGAGCCGATGGCATCCACGATGGTAAGAGTGTCAAAAATGGCAGTCATTAAGGTGCCTTACCAATTTCAGGAGTTTCTGTGTGTTGGGCGTAGTGATGCATATTCAGAAACGCAGCCCCCTGCGAACCGGCGCGATATCCGTGCGGCAGGTCCGCAGCAAAGCGCAACCCCTGCCCGGCCTGCAAGGGAACCCATTCCTCGCCACGCAGGATTTCCAAAGTACCGCTGAGGACAAACACTTCCTCGGTCACCCCGGCGGCATGAGCCGGGGATTCGTGGCTTTGGTTTGCGTCAAGGTTCACGTGAAAGGTTTCGGCACCCAGTGCGGGATCGAAGGGAAAGACGATCTTGACCTCGATACTGCCGGGAAAGGTTACGGTCTGAAAGACCGATGGATCGCCCAGCGTCGTGTCGATCAGCCCGCTGAGCGGTATTTGAAAACCCTTGGCGATTTTCCAAAGCGTGGCGATCGTTGGGCTCGATTCGCCGCGCTCAATCTGACCCAGCATGGCTTTGCTGACCCCGGTCATCTCGGCGACTTTGGACAGGCTCAACCCCGAGGCTGTCCGCACATCCCGTAATTTCAGCGTAATGTCGTCCATAGCCATACCCGCGCCCTGCGATTTACCTTGTACGTTATAACGCACATGTGCTACGTGCGCTATAACGTACGAACCCCGAATTATGCAACCCGAGGCAACAGGGAAAACAGCATCATGCCATTTTACCGATCCAGAACCTCTACCCATGGCCGCAACATGGCTGGCGCACGTGGCCTTTGGCGGGCCACAGGCATGGGTGACGACGATTTCGGCAAACCGATCATCGCCATCGTCAACTCGTTCACCCAGTTTGTGCCGGGTCACGTGCATCTGAAGGACCTGGGCCAGATGGTCGCGCGCGAGGTCGAAGCAGCAGGTGGTGTGGCGAAAGAGTTCAACACGATCGCCGTGGATGACGGTATCGCGATGGGCCATGACGGAATGCTGTATTCGCTGCCCTCACGCGAAGTGATTGCGGATTCGGTTGAATATATGGTCAACGCCCATTGTGCGGACGCTATGGTCTGCATTTCGAACTGCGACAAGATCACCCCCGGCATGCTGATGGCCGCCATGCGCCTGAACATCCCGGCCATTTTCGTCTCGGGCGGTCCGATGGAAGCGGGCAAGATCGACATCGCCGATTTGGAAGCCAAGAAGATTGACCTTGTGGACGCTATGGTCGCCGCCGCAGATGACAAGTTCACTGACGAACAGGTTCAGCACATCGAAGAAAACGCCTGCCCCACCTGCGGTTCATGCTCGGGCATGTTCACTGCGAACTCGATGAACTGTCTGGCCGAAGCGTTGGGTCTGGCCCTGCCGGGTAACGGCTCGACTCTGGCGACGCACGCAGACCGCAAAGAACTGTTCCTTGAGGCTGGCCGCCGCATCGTCGAGATCACCAAGCGCCATTACGATCTGGACGAAAAAGGCTTTCTGCCCCGTGAGATTGCCACCTTTGATGCATTCGAAAATGCCATGAGCCTTGATATCGCCATGGGTGGATCAACCAACACGGTGCTGCACCTGCTGGCCATCGCACATGAGGGCGAGGTTGACTTCACCATGGCCGATATGGACCGCCTCAGCCGTCGCGTTCCCTGCCTCTGCAAAGTCGCACCGAACACCGAGAATGTGCATATGGAAGACGTCCACCGTGCCGGTGGTATCTTCTCGATCCTGGGTGAGCTCAGCCGTGCGGGCCTGCTGCACAACGAATGCAGCACCGTGCATTCGGCCACGATGGGAGAGGCGATTGCCAACTGGGACATCACCATTGCCAACAACCCCAAGGCACAGGAGCTGTTCAAGGCCGCCCCCGGCGGTGTGCGCACCACACAGGCGTTCAGCCAGTCGAACCGGTTCAAGGAACTGGACACCGATCGTAAGGGTGGCGTGATCCGGTCCAAGGAACACGCGTTCAGTCAGGACGGCGGTCTGGCGGTTCTGTTCGGCAACATCGCACGTGACGGCTGTATCGTGAAAACCGCTGGTGTGGATGCCAATATCCTGCAATTCACCGGCTCGGCTTATGTATGCGAAAGCCAGGATCAGGCGGTCAGCGACATCCTGACCGGCAAGGTGAAAGAGGGCGATGTTGTGGTGATCCGCTATGAAGGCCCGCGTGGCGGTCCGGGGATGCAGGAAATGCTGTACCCGACATCCTACCTGAAATCGAAGGGGCTTGGCAAAGCCTGCGCCTTGCTGACCGACGGGCGGTTTTCGGGCGGCACGTCCGGTCTGTCGATCGGCCATGTCTCGCCCGAGGCGGCCGAAGGCGGTGAGATTGGTTTGGTCCAGAATGGCGACACAATTGAAATCGACATCCCCAACCGCTCGATCCATCTGGCCGTCTCAGATGAAGAGCTCGCCGCCCGGCGCGAAGCACAGGACGCAAAGGGCTGGGTGCCTGCTGCGCCGCGCAAACGCAAGGTGTCTACTGCGCTTAAGGCCTATGCCAAGCTGACCACCAGCGCGGCAAAAGGAGCCGTGCGTCAGGTCTAAACCTATGCATTATCGGTCTGCTGACGTGGCGGACCGGTAAGCCGATCATCCACAGGCGCTCTCGGACCCAACCAGAGCAGGTGTTTCGCAAGAAACGTTTACGATGGATGGGGCATCCTGCCTTAAGATCAATCGCCCAGCTTGGCGTGAATTTCGTCCAGATCGATTTCGCCAATCGGCATCTTGTTTGCCGGGTTTTCGAAATCGTATTTGAACAACTCGAAATCCTGCTTGTAGATTTCATAGACCAGATGCATCGACAGGTCGTCGAAATAGTCCTCAACCGGATGTGCGCGCTTGGGTCCATGGCCTTCGGATTCGTTGAATCGGGGTATTTCGGACAGCGAAACTGAATGCTTCAGCTTGGTATTATCCAGAACCCCCTGCATCCCATCGTTGAACGCTTCGGTCCAGAAGATCCGATCATAACGACCGCCGTTCACGATGAAGGTCGACACGTGACCAGACATGGCTGACCAGTGAATATCCGGGTCCATCGGGCGTCGCCAGCGGATGGTATCACGCGCAAACAGCAGGAACCGGCGAAAGCTGGCGATCTGGTCAAACTCTCCCTTGCCATCGTCTCCGCCCACTTCGATCCCGTAATTGTAGATCAGCGTTGGCACCAGATTGCCACGATACCGTTTGCCGTTACGCTGGATCCCGCAGATCTTGTCAAAAAACGAGCTCAGAATACGCGTGTACGGGTTGCGCACACAGGTAAAGGAATACGAGGCGTGATCGCGCACATTTTTGGAAATCAGGTCCTGGCTCTGATCAAAGGCCCATTTGTGCATACCATCCTTGGCGTCATGGATATCGCCGTCAAAGAACTGGCCGTGATCCGAATAATACATGATCTGCCCAATGGTCGAGCAGGCGCATTTGGGCACGACGCGGTACACCATGCTTTCGCTCTCGGTCATCCAGGTACCGGGAAAACCCATCTGCTGTGCCTCCTACGCTGGTCTGGTCTCAAACCGATATGCCAGCTTTTGATAACAAGGAACCAAAATTATTCTGTTTATTCAATCGCTCATCCTCAGTATCACGGTTGAAACCGGGCAGAAACGGAAATTACCTAATCTCGATGGCTAAGATTGCCTATATATTGTTGTGCCATAAGGACCCTGATGCAATCATTGCACAGGCTGAACAGCTGACTGCTGCGGGCGATTGCATGGCGATCCACTTTGACGCCAGCGCCAGCCCCGAAGCTTACGGGCGCATCCGTTCCGCGCTGGATCAAAATCCGAACGTGACCTTTGCAAAAAGGCGCATCAAATGCGGCTGGGGAGAGTGGTCGCTGGTGCAGGCCACGCTGAACGCGCTGCAGGCTGCTGTCGAAACCTTCCCACGCGCCACGCATTTTTATATGCTGTCCGGTGATTGCATGGCAATCAAAACGGCAGAATACACCCATCGGTTTCTGGATAATCACGACAAGGATTTCATTGAAAGCCACGACTTTTTCGAAAGCGACTGGATCAAGACCGGCATGAAAGAAGACCGGCTAATCTATCGCCATTATTTCAATGAACGAGCCCAGCCCAAACTATTCTACACCGCCTATGAAACGCAGAAGCGTTTTGGGTTGACGCGCAAAATTCCCGAAGACCTTCAGGTGATGATTGGCAGCCAATGGTGGTGTCTTCGCCGCCGAACGGTCGAGATGATCCTGGATCTTCTGCAGCAGCGTAGGGACATAATCCGGTTTTTTTCGACCACCTGGATACCCGATGAAACCTTCTTTCAAACGCTGGTTCGTCACCTGATCCCGAAGGGCGAAATCGAAAACCGTACACCGACATTTCTGATGTTTTCGGATTATGGAATGCCCGTCACGTTCTACAACGATCACTATGACATGCTTCTGGGTCAGGACTATTTGTTTGCCCGCAAGATCAGCCCAGAGGCACATGAGCTGAAAGAGCGTCTCGGCTCACTTTACGCGAGTGAGGGCATCGACTTTCCCATCTCGAACGAGGGGCGCAGCCTGTATGCGTTTCTGGCTGGCCGGGGGCGCATCGGGCGCCGGTTCGGGCAACGTTTCTGGGAGGCCGAAAGTGTTCTGGGCCCTGACCGAGAGCTGTTCGTGATCGTCAGCAAGAAGTGGCATGTTGCCAAAAGGCTGGTCGATCAGATCGCGTCTGAAACAGATATCCCTTGCGTCGAATACTTGTTTAACGAAGAGGATACCCAACTGCCTGATCTGGGCGGTATTGAGACGACGCTGACTAAGCGCTCGCGCCATCGGCGGGCCGTTGTACGAATGCTTTTCGAAAGTTTCGGATCAGACCAGTTGGTTCTGTGCCTCGACCCGGCCAACCTGGACGTTGTTCAGGATTTCTGCGGTGATCAGGCCAAAACCCATGTGCTTGAGATCGAATGCGAATACTCGGACGAATACCTGATCGGACATGCGCGCCGCGTCGGATTGGCGGGGGAAAACAGCCCGGTTGAGACTGTTTCCCGTCTGCTGCCGACACTTCGCAACGATCTGAGTTACGAGTCCCAACAAATCCGCTCCGCCGGTTTGGACAATTACCTGCGACTGCGGGAAACCGCCCAGCGCGCCGAAAACGTAGCCGTCATTTCCGAGTTTCTAGGGGTGGACGAAGAAAAGGCCAGCGCGGTGATGCGGCTGGACTACCTGTTCGCCGACTAAACGGCAGATCAACCTGAAATCCGACAGCTTTCCGGCCCCTTCGGTGCGTAGGGTCCACCGCATATTTGCCTGTCGGAGAGGATGGCCTAAAACCCAACATCACTGCCATCGTGATTTTTATTCAAAAATCGGATACTGTGCAGCCAATTGGGCCAATTTGCTTATGCTTTTTACTTTGGCAGGCCGGCCCTGGCCAGTGACAGGCAAAACCGGGCCCGACCTAAACTCAGAATGACGGGTATACATCGAAAAACCCAAAGCCCCGGCTGGCCGCACTTAGACATTTGAAACGCAACTTCGGGGGGAACAGTTGTGCTAATAGATCAAATTGAAACGTCCAGATCATATATCCCAAACGACGCAGACTGGAACCTGATATACAAGGTTCTGCCGGGCGAGGCGAAGATTGCAGACCCATCTGTCATTAACCCTCATTTCGAATGTATCGAGGTGACCGACAACACGGTTCTGCCGGCAAGCGGCATGTATGTAGTTCTGCGCGGTGTGGTTCAGCTGCGGCAGAATGGAAACCCTTTGGCCAGCGCGGATGTCGGTGACTATTTCTATGAAGAGCACCTTCAGATATCAGACATTCCCGTCAGCCTCGAAGCGCTTGCGCTGGACGGATCGCGGCTGGCTTTTCTGTCCAGCGAGAACTGGCGTCAGATACCAGAGGAAATCCGGCAACCCTGCTTCGCCACGATGTTCGGCGATCTGGTCAGTGTTCAATTGCAGAACTTCCAGCAGCCGATCAATTGTTGCAGCGTAACGGCTGCCGCCCTCAGCATGTCCGCGTTGGGCTTCAGTTGCGAAGTGAACGACATTTTCCGTGAATGCGCGCTGCCTTCGTCTTTCGTCGTCAATGACGGTATCTCACTGGGTGAGCTGTTTGACGTCGCCTGTACCTACATTCACTCGCAGGGCTTGCGGGACAGTGTTCAGGTTCAGGCCTATTTCATGGACGAGGACACGACAAACGTGCAGCTGTTGCTGGATGCGATTGACGAATCCAACCGGCTGGGTGGTGACAACGATATTCTGGTTGCGAATTTTCAGGTCGGCGTCGCCCATGGCAAAGCGAATATGCCGGGCGGGCATTTTGCCGTCATCGCCAAGTGCAACCCAAGCACTGGGCTGGTGCACATGATGGACGTACATCCTGAGAAATACGGCAAGCTTTGGGTTACAACCGCAGACCGACTTTGGAAGGCGATGTCGGACCGTGATGGAACCTCGATGCGGTCGCGTGGTATTTTACGCTTCTCGGCGCGTGCCGCAGTCAAAACGCATCTGAAGACATTCAAGCAACGATGCAACTATGTCGACAGCACACTCTATCTGGCGAAAGACCCCAAGAAACGGCGCAACCTGTTCCGCCGCGCCACTCCGAACATGAACTCCTTGGGTGTTTTGGTGGAAAGCCTCGCCATTCACGGCGACGACAAGGTGGACGAAGACGAGCTGCTGCGGGCCACCGAAGCCTCTTTCACGGATGTTGTCTCACGGGTGGCCACGGCCGCGGACATGCACGACATGGCCCAGAAATACCTGAACGGGTCCGAAAACGTGCACCTGAGCAGTTCACTTCGCAGTTTCGGAACGCGCGAGGACACATCGATCGTTACCCCAGAAGACTGGTTCAAGATGCAACTTCAGGGCCTGGACGCCATTGCGGACCGTCACCTGATGATCAATATCGACTTTAATCGGGTAACCGGGATCGAAGCCATCCGCCCGCCGGTAAACGTTTACCGGGAAACCGCTTTGCTCGAAGAATTCTGGTGTCTGTGTATCGCATATGATGAAGCAACCGACCTTGTGACGATTGTCGATATGAGCCCCGCAACGTCACAGGTCTGGCAAGCCCCCCGCGGCAACATATTCCGCGGCCTGCGCGATCTGGAAAACCCGGCGTTGCTGGTGATCGAAACGGTTGAGCCGCCCGAAGACCCCGGAGATGTCGCCAGCATTATCAGGAACAACCCCATGGTTCTGTTTTATGAAGATGAAGACCCGTGGTCCTACATGCTCAGAAGTGTTCTTTCAAACATCGGTGCGACCAGCGTAAAGCAGGTGGATGTGGGCGGTCGCGATCCCAACGCTATTAAGATGCGGCGTCAGCTCGTGTCATTGGGTGAAAAACCCAAAGTTCCCTACCTGTTTTTCCAAGGCCAATGCGTCAGCAAAGGTGAAAAGCTGGAAGACATTGTGGACATGATCAAGGCGGGTCACCTTCAGGACCGCATGATCGAAGCAGGTCTTCCCGTTTCCAAGCTTGAAGAGACACCCAGCCTGAACAAGAACATGTTCGGCTATCCCAAAGGTGTGATGAACCAGGTAAGCAGCGGCAAACGCAACGTGCTCCTTTGTGCCTGTGGGTCTTCAGCGGCAGACAAGATACCCGAACTGGTTGAGCGCATCGTCGACGCCGGGCACAATGTCAAACTGATCCCTTCCACTTCGGCCGAAAAGTTCTTTCGGGACTTCGGCGCTGAACGGATCGACGCCAAGATCACCCATAACGACTATTACCGCGACGATGATGAATGGAACTTCCGTTACATGGAATTCGACATGCCGGTGCGGGCGTCGCATCTGGCGCTTTGCGACTGGGCCGATTGCGTGATCGTCGCACCCATCACATGCAACACCATGGGCAAAGTGGCAAACGGGATCGCCGATAATCTTCTGACCTCGGTCTTTGTCGCTTGGCAGTACCAGAAGAAGCCCGTGATCCTGTGCCCGGCCTGTAACACGAATATGTGGAACAACATCACCACCCAGAACAATGTCGCAAGGCTGAAGACACTGGGCATTGATTTCATTGGCCCACGGGAGGGCCGCTTGTCCAACGGCCGGATGGGGATTGGTATGATGGCCACTCCCGACCAGATCATGGAAGCACTGGGCGAGGCGTTCGAAGAACTGGACGACCAGAAATACCGCGTGTGCAAATGGGCCCGAGAGGCTGCCGCCGCTGACGATATCAATGAATGGAAACGTGTGTTCCGCGCCATCGATGAAGGTGTCGTGGGCATCAATATCGTGGACGAAGCCCACGGCGATTCATTGCTGCATTATGCGGCCGGTGGCGAAGGCGAATTGAACGAAGGCGGTCACGATCTGGGTAAGCCCGACTATGAAGCGGCGCAGGATTTGATCGGCCGCGACATCGACGTCAATATCGTCAACGATCACGGTTTCACCGCATTGCATGTGGCTGTGATGAACAAAGCCCCAAGGATGGTCGACATCCTGTTGCGCGCCAAAGGCATGGATGCAACCTCGTGCATTGAATTTGTTCAGGGCATGGATATCCCGCCCGAAATCCGGACCATGCTGGATGCTTGGGCGCAGGACCACAACCTTAAGATTAAAGACGCGGAACAGGGCCGTGACGAAACCTTTGTTGCCATCCAGGAACCCACCTATCTGTATTTCACATACGGCTCCCTGAAACAGGGGTTCCCGAACCATGAGGCACACAACCGGGTTTTGAATGACTTTGTCGGGCCTGCCCGCACGCGGCAACCAATGCCCCTGATCGTTCCAAATGAACCGTTCTGCGACAATCCGAATTGTGGCTTCCTGCACCGAATGGCAACCCTTGTCGATCAGCAGGGCATGGGCAAACAAGTAAGCGGAGAGGTTTACCGGGTGACGGAATCGGGCCTGCACGAACTGGACAAACTGGAAGGCTATCATGGTCCGGGCTCGTCCAAGAACGTCTATACCCGCAAAAAGATCAACGTGATCGTGGATGGGGTGATGAAACCCGCTTACGCCTATGTAATCGCCGATCCTGAAAAATACCTGCAAGACTGGCGTGACGGCAAATCCGAAGTCATCAGCGACTACACGCTGGATATGGCGCAGGGTGAACCCAAGCCCGGATTTGAGCCGGCACTCTAGTTTTCCACTGCGCTGACTTGTGGCGGTTTTGGGCTTTCCTTGGAGCTAAGGTTATAGGCCGTAATCACGACCATACACAGCAGCACGAACGGCCAGAACCCGGCCTTGGGAATAAGGTTGTCCCGGTAGTGGATGATTCCAAACGACGTCTCAACGTCGGACGCAAACAGGTATGTATTCACCGAAACTGCCAGCAGCATGAAGTACATCATGAAAAAGAACGACTCCATATAGATCACGGGAGAGCCCGCGAACCCTTCGCGCAGCTGCACATGGGCCAGCAGGATCACGAAAAACAGAACCGAGCATGTTCCGATCACGCTGGAGGTGCTGAAGTCATGCCGATCGGCCAGCCCCTCACGGCGTGTGACGGTCATCAGCGCCCCAAACAGCAGCATTGTCACGACAAGCAGCGGGACCATGTGCACGATAAATGCGTTTGCGAAATTGCGTTTGATGACAAAGTTATAATGCAGTTCGGGCCTGTTGGTTTGATAGGTGTTCTGCGTGATGCCCAACGTCGTATCCAGGTTTGACAGCTTATAGTCGAAATAGGTGTTCTCGCGTTCCCACGTGCCCATCACGATCTGACTGTCGATGCCGAAAATATCATCCGGCCCGGTCGCGGTATAAGCCTCAAAGTCGGGAACCAGCGCAACATTGACGTCAAAAGATGCGGGCCAGACGCGCACCCAGACCGTTTTGTGATCAAAGGGGTAACGGGTGTAGTCAAAGCTCTGACGAAGGTTTTGTTCAAAGTACCACCCGATCAGCACGCCATCCTGTTGCGGTAGCCGATAGGCTTCTTCGATCAGGCCATTTGCTGTATCGACCGCTTCGGGCAGAAGGAAACCGATCTCGCCCTCGGCTGGACGGATCTTGTCATGTTCACCTTCGACGTAATGCTGCCAGATGTAGCCGGTGACCTGAACGTCGCTAGCACCAAGAAAGCTGAACGATTTGATGAATATCCCCGTTTTGACGCGGTAATCTGGTGCTGAGTCCAGCTCACCCAAAAAGGCATCCACCGATGCCTGATCCGGAAGCTGCGTTGGATCCCCCTCAAAATGGTTCAAGTCGATCCAAAGCCTGAGCAACAGACCGGCGAGCCCAAGGGTCAGCAAGCCAGAAATCAACCACACCTTTCTTTCTACACTCATTCAGCCTCCTGCGGTGTCGCCTAATCAGCCAGAAACCCCACTGAACCCACAAGGGATTGCGTGACGCCCATCGTTGCAAATTGCGTTTTCAGGTCAGCATATTCCGCGTGCTGTTTGGGCAGAGTGTTCTGCTGTCCGCTTTCAGCCAGCAGTCGTGTTTGGCGAATGGACAGATCGACCATCGGCAAAGGCTCGGTGGTGGTGAAGGCTGCAAGCCCATCTGCATATTCAATTGCTGCGTCCCAATCGCCGCGCGCCAGCATGACGGCGCTGGCATCCGAGTAAAAGTGCAGGTGACTGTGCCCCACACATCCCTCGGCAATGATTTCAGACCCCAGGTTCAACAAGCGCGTTTGCTCATCAGGGTTGGTCTCGGCCATTGCCAGAGCCGACAGAGCCTTGGGCCCTACAAAGTTCCGCCCATGTTCAAGCGCGATTTCAACCGCGCGACGCCCAGTCGTACGCGCGCGGTCTGACTGTCCGGTATAAACCTGTGTTCGCGCTAGGTGTTCAAGGGCCTGCGCCTCAAGACGTTTTGCCCCGACGCGTTCCGCAATTTCGGCTGAAACAATGAACGCGTCCAGCGCCTGATCAAGGTTGCCCAAAAAGGTCTCGGCCACGCCCAGGCAGGTCTGTGCAACGCATTCCGGAACAAAGGCAAAGTACTTTTGCGAGATTTCAATAGCCTCAATGGCGTCCGCCTTGCCCTGTGCGACGTCCCCGGTGTAACTGCGCGCGACGCTGAGATTGTGCAGATTGGCAGCCAGATCGCGGACCAGCCCTTTTTCGCGCGCCCGCTCAACAGCCTGCGTATAAAAGCCTGTCGCTGTCTTCATGGTGGCTTTCATGAAGTTTGCATCACCAAATCCGCTTAGCGCCCCTACCTCAAGGCGGGCAGAGCCAAGTTTGCGGGCAAGCGTTAGGGCGCGTTCATTGGCGCTCAGCGCTTCCTTGTCCCGGCCCAGAGGGAAATAAACATTACCGCGCACGTAGCTGATCTGAGCCACATCCCGCTCTGACCCGCAACGCTCGGCGGCGGATTCAGCCATATCGAGTGCCTCCAGGGCATCCTGATACAGGCTGGCTTGCCGTGCGGCCTGCGCCAGCCCGATATGCGCGCGGCTGATTTGCTCATCGGTTTCGGCAACCCGGGCAGCTTCCCGAAATTCACGCAGTGCGTCGCCGGACAGACCCTGAAGCCTGTGCGTCTCAGCACGAGCGCACAGCAGGTCGAACCGGACACCTGCAGGGGACGGCAGTTCCAGGGCGCGTTCGATCAATGGGCTGGCATCGTCGAATCTGAAGGCCTGGATCAGTTTGTCCGCCGCCTCCAGATACGCCTGCGCGGCGTTATTCGCCCCGGCCCGGTCCAGATGCTGTGCGCACAGGGTCGCATCGCGATCCTCGAACCACTTGGCGGCCTGCCTGTGCAGGCGCGCGCGCTCGGATTTGACCAACGTCGCATAGGATCCATCCCGGATCAGCGCGTGGGCGAACATGAGGTCAGGCCCTGCCTCTCGGACCAGCGCGGATCGGATCAGGCTGGTCGTATCCAGATGCCCTTCACCCAGAATGAAGTTCAGAACTTCTGGCGAGAACCGCTGCCCCAATACCGATGCTGCCTGAATGGCGGCGCGGCTGGTTCGATCAAGTGCATCCAGTCGGGACTGAACGATCCCCTGAATACTGCCGGGCACGCTTTGTTGGGTAAGTACATCCGTATTGCGCAACAACTGTTCAAGAAACAGCGGATTGCCCCCGGCGCGTTTGACACAGGTGTCCAGCAACTCGGGGTCGATGGCCGTGAATTCTTCGACCAACAGTCTGGCATGTTCTTCCCCCATCGGCGCCAGTTCCATCTTGGACACCAGCGCGCCATCGGTTGCCATTTGCCAGTCCCGGTCAATCGGATCGCCTTCGGCCCGGCTTGTCATCATCAACACGCAAGGGATATTCCGCGTTGCCGCCGCTATATGAGAGCAGGTCATCAGGATCTCGGGCGAGGCCCAGTGGATGTCCTCGATCTGGATCAGCAAGGGGGCTTCCTGGCTGCTGGCCGACAGCAACTCTTCAATGACCTGCCGCCGTCCGCGCAGGCGGGTTTTATTGTCCATCACCGCAAACACCTCAGCCAGACCCGAATCCTGCTCCAGCTCAAGCAGCGCATTGAGGTGCGCGGCGTTCGGGGGGCTGACCCAGCCCCTGGCGATTGCGTCCCTAGCCGCTGCGGCACCTGTTTCCGCGCCATCCGACGGGTCAAGACCCAAGATACTGCGGGCGACCATCTGAATGGCCGAATGCCCTTCGCGCGCGCCGAAATCCATCACGACACCGTTGTGGATCGTGTAGGACTGGCCGGATGCCAGCTCAGCAACTTGCTCGGACAAATGAGTTTTCCCGATCCCGGGCTCACCTAGGATCACATGGACTTCGCCCTTGCCGTGGCGCTTGCATCGGTCAAATGTGGCCGAGAACACCGACAATTCCCGCTCGCGCCCGATGAATTTGTGACGCCGTGTGCGAATGTTCCGGGCCAATCGATCCAGACGCCAAATTTCAACGGGATCATTCAGCCCTTTGATGGCCTTCACACCAATGGATTCGCCCACGAATAGCGGCCCCAACGCGCGCTGAATGTCGTGTGAAACCAGAGTCTCACCCCCCGCGGAAATATCCGTCAGGCGGGACGCCAGATTCACCCCGTCTCCTGTAACGGTGTATTCCGTATGCGACTGACTTCCGGTCGTACTGGCAATGACTTGACCCGAGGCAATACCGATGTGGCAGGAAAGCGGCGGTGACAAGGTCGGCAGAGCTGCATGTATCTCGGCAGCAGCACGCGCGGCCCTTTCGGTATCATTGGTGTGTGAAATCGGCGCTCCGAAGACGGCCATGACCGCATCGCCGATATGCTTGTCTATACGACCACCGTATTTTTCGACGACATTGTCCACTTTGCTAAAGAATTGATTCAGCAGCGCATGCAGATCTTCTGCATCCAGCTCGCTGGATAGTTTCGTGAATGCGGTCAGATCGGCAAACATCACAGTAACCTGTCGCCGCGCGGGCTCGAGCTGTGCAGCAGGTTCAGGTTCTGCTGAGGTTTGGCAGGCATCAATCTGTTCGATGGCGCGCAGCAGCCGCCGCCGATCACCGACGGCCGTCACCCCAATTTCGATCAAATCCTCGGCCGTCAAATCAGGCAGGATGGAGAAATCGATTTTGTTGTCTGCGAAGGCCTGCGCGTACTCATTTAATCCAATTGCGCTCAGCCAGCCCCTCAGGTCCTGAGACATGTTGCCCCTCTGAAGTCCCCCACTTCATTCAGGAACCTAGCATGTGCGCCGCTTCGAGTCTGCTAGAACCTATTTAATTTATGCTTTTGAGCAGGGTTAATCCAAAACTGGCTCCTGCACCAAGCCAGTGTTTCCAAAACCGCTCGACAGGATATACGAACAGCAGGCCTGGGTGATCTCGCGGAAGCGGGCTCTTTCCCGACGGTAAATATATACCTCTCGCTTGTCTGGCAAATCTGAAATCGGACGAAAGGCAACCGCATCCGGGATGAACTGTGCGACGGTCTGCGGCAGGACCGTGATCCACTGGCCTGCCCTGACAGTCGTGATCAGGGAATGCGTGTTGTGAATGGTAACCTCGGCCCTGTCCAGGATCTCTCGGAAAGGCGCGGACTCGATAAAGTCGCACAAGGCGTTTCGCACGAAGGGCGCCGCCATCAGGTCACAGATTTCAGGCGGTTTGGCCCGTGTCATAAGCGGATGATCAGAAGCTGCGACCAGTCCGAACCGATCCTGAAACAGCGGCTCGGCACTGACCCCGTTCAGGGGATGATGACCGGATGCAATGCCGATGTCCGCCTTATCCCCGGCAACGGCGTCCAGAACCTGTTGCGAATCCCCGTCTCGCAATTCGATCTTCAACCCGGGAAAGCGTGATGTCATATGTCCCAGCAAAGCGGGAAAGACCAAGGCCCCCACCGACGGCACGGATACGATGCGGATCAACCCTTGTTCCGCCTGCGCCGCCATTTCTATGTTCTGAACAGTCTGATCAAAATCGCGCACCTGTTTAAGCGCAAGGTCAAGAACTTGCTGACCCAGTGGCGACAGGTGGTTTTTTCGTTCACCTTCAAACAGTTTCTTACCCAGATGATCTTCAAACTGCTTCAGCATCATTGAGACGGCGGATTGTGTCCGACCCAGACGGCTGGCAGCTTCGGCAAGGTTTCCGGTTTGGGCCACGGTACAAAAACACCGCAGCATCTCGACTTTCATCGCCATACTTCAAACTTTCTGAAGTTTTCTAAAGTTATTTGAGTTTGACTGATGTTGACCGAAAGTTCCATCCTGACCCAAATCGAAATTTGCGAATTTGGGGCATGACGTGACCAAACTGAACCTGATTGCCGGCGAATGGCTGGCCGGCGAAAGCGAAATTGAAAACCGCAATCCTTCGGATTTAAGCGATCTGGTTGGCATGTTCACACAAGCCAGCGCCGACCAGCTTGAGGCGACTCTGGATCAGGCGCGCGTCGCGCAGGCCGAATGGGCCGCCTACGGGCTGGAGCGCAAACAGGCCGTCCTGAACGCCATCGGCAACGAGTTGATGGCCCGCGCCGAGGAACTCGGCACTCTGCTCAGCCGCGAAGAAGGCAAGCCGCTGGCCGAAGGCAAGGGCGAGGTTTACCGCGCCGGTCAGTTCTTCACGTATTACGCCGCCGAGTGTCTGCGCCAGATCGGTGAAAACGCCGATTCCGTGCGCCCCGATATCGAAGTGGATGTGCGCCGCGAAGCTGTTGGCGTAGTTGCGATCATCAGTCCGTGGAACTTCCCCACTGCAACCGCCTCGTGGAAGATTGCCCCGGCGCTGTGCTATGGCAACGCGGTGGTGTGGAAACCCGCCAACATCACACCCGCCTCGGCTGTGGCCCTGACTGAAATCATCGAACGTCAGGATATCCCGAAAGGTTTGTTCAGCCTTGTGATGGGCTCGGGCCGTTCGGTCGGGCAACGTCTGGTGGAAAGCCCCAAGGTCAATGCGATTTCCTTCACCGGGTCTGTACCCGTGGGCAAAGGCATCGCCGCCGCAGCAATCCAGAACCTGACCAAGGTGCAGATGGAAATGGGGTCCAAAAACGCGCTGGCCGTGATGGACGACGCCGATCTGGATCTGGCGGTGACACTGGCACTGGGCGGGGCCTTTGGCGGGACCGGTCAGAAATGCACCGCCTCGTCGCGGCTGGTGGTTCATGCGGGCATCCACGATGCCTTTGTCGAGAAACTGGTTGCCGGTGCGCAGGCAATGAAAGTGGGTCACGCGCTGGAAGCGGGCGTGCAGATGGGCCCCGTCGTCAGCCAGCAGCAGTTGAGTGAAAACCTCGCCTATGTCGACCTGGGCAAATCCGAAGGGGCGGAACTGGCCTGTGGCGGTCAGCGCCTGGAGATGCCTCATGACGGTTTCTACATGTCGCCGGGCGTGTTCCTGAACACCACCAACGACATGCGCATCAACCGTGAAGAAATGTTCGCGCCTCTGACATCCGTCATCAAGGTCGGCAGCTATGACGAGGCGCTGAGCGTTGTGAACGACACCAATTTCGGCCTGACCTCGGGCATCGTGACCAAATCGCTGGCCCGCGCCACCCATTTCCGCCGCAACGCGCGCACCGGCGTTGTGACGGTCAACCTGCCCACCGCTGGCACCGATTACCACGTACCATTCGGTGGCCGGGGCGACAGCTCGTATGGTCCACGCGAACAGGGTAAGGCAGCGGCTGAATTCTATACGACGGTCAAAACCGCCTATATCAGCGCAGGCCCGGTCTGATGCGGATCGACGGCCTGCAATATGCCAACTGGTCGGAAAAGATCTTCCGCCAATTGCGCGAAGGGGGCGTGGACGCGATCCATGTCACCATCTCCTATCATGAGAATTTCCGCGAAACGGTTCTGAATTTCGAGAAATGGAACCGTTGGTTCGAGCAATATCCTGATCTGATCATGAAGGGCCGGTGGGCCAACGACATCGATACCGCGCGCGAAACCGGGCGGACGGCCGTGTTCTTCGGGTTCCAGAACCCCTCGCCCATCGAAGACGATATCGGGCTGGTCGAAATCCTGCACGATCTGGGCGCGCGGTTCATGCAACTGACCTACAACAACCAATCCCTGCTGGCGACCGGTTGTTATGAGGCCGAAGACACCGGCATCACCCGAATGGGCAAGCAGGTGATCAAAGAGATGAACCGCGTGGGCCTTGTGGTGGATATGAGCCATTCGGCTGACCGGTCCACAATCGAGGCGGCTGAACTCTCAGACCGGCCCATCGCAATCACACATGCCAATCCGCACGAATGGTCCCCGGCCCTGCGCAACAAACGAGATGATGTTATCCGCGCCGTGACGGAAAACGGTGGGATGCTGGGTTTTTCGGTCTACCCTCATCACTTGAAGGACAAGTCAGATTGCACACTGGAAAGCTTTTGCGAGATGATCGCCCGCACTGCGGACAAATACGGGGCCGAACATCTGGGGATCGGCACTGACCTGTGCCAGGATCAGCCTGACAGCATCGTTGAATGGATGCGTGTGGGGCGGTGGACAAAAGAAATCGACTATGGCGAAGGCTCGGCCTCTGCCCCGGGGTTTCCACCAATGCCGGGCTGGTTTCAGGACAACCGAGACTTTGGAAACATCGAACAAGGGTTACGCGCGACCGGCCTGAACGATGACGAAGTGGCCGGGATCATGGGCAGGAACTGGTATCGGTTCTTTGCCGAGAACTTCGTCCCACAAAGGTAACCAAATGGAACCACACGCGCAGACAGAGATCGCCAGACGTGACCCCGCAACGGTAATGCGGTTGTCACGGCTGGGATCACTGCATCAATGTCGGCTCAGCTTTATGCGGCAACTGACACGCCGCATGGCCGATGAAAACTGGAGCTTTTCGCGCCCTGCATTTGAAATTGACGACAAAGGTGTCGGCCATGCGGTCTATACCGCGCAAGGCCCCGATCGCGCCTATTCGCTGGTCGCCTTTGCCCATGACCTGCCTGCCGATCAACGGTCAGACCGGGTTATCGCCGAAGCGTGGGACGCCACCTTTGCGCTGTTCGATGGCATCCCCACGCCAGAAGACATTGATCGCCTGTCGCAGAACGTGCCGCTGCAAGAGGCAGGGCGTGTCAGCGAAACCGAATTGTCACTGTCACGCGCCAACCGTTCCGTGCGACTCTGGACTCATGTGGTGGATCGTCTGGCTGCGGGCCAGCAACCGGACCTGGAACAGATTTATCAGGTTGGCTACCTGATGAGGACCACGGCCGTTTATGGGTCGGGCAAATTCGGCGCTGCGGATCGTGAGAAAACGGCGGACCGGGATGAGGTCAGTGGTCCCTTCCAGATCGAAATGCTGTCAGTCTATCTGACACGGGTTTTTGTACGCGATCTGGTGCAATATATGGCGCAGGTCAAAGGCGGGGATCAGACCTCCGCGCTTGATCCTGAAATCGCACGCTGGCTGGGCATCGGTAATTCCACAGGACTGGGAATGGCGCCGTTCATCGTGAACCATCCCGTTCTGTTCAACAACTGGATCATGGCGCGGGAAGAGGCCATCTCGCGCGTGCGGTCAGTTGAGACAGCAGCCGAAAAAGACGCGCGTGTCTTTCGCGACGTTTTTGCGCGCAGCAAACAGTCAATCGCGTGGTGGCACTCTGAACATCCGATACAGGTTGAAAAACTCGCTGCGCTAAAGGACGACCTGAATTCGATCGGCGCATTTCTGGCTACGGACGACCTGACACAAGACCATCCGTGGGATCGCATAATCCGATGGTCGGAAACTGCGCTTAGCGAAGAAGGCCAGGAGTTGCTGGCCTCTCTGATCCTTGAGCCTTACGGAGATGTCGTGGATGGGCTGTCCAGTTGCATGGCGGACACAAACGCGGCTGCACAGGTTATTGATGGAACAGTGCCGGTATCAGGGGTGCGTGCCTTGATCCGGAACAGTTTTGACTGGGCGCTGGATCTTGATTGGAATGATCCAGAAAACTGCACGCGGGCGTGGTATGTATCCGAAGAAAAGCTGGAGCCTCGACTGGGTGAACGGTTTGAAGAACCAATTGCAGACTATGAACAACCGCTCGCGCCCGCGCGTGATGCAGCGCTGGCTTTCAAGGCTCTGCAAGAGTGGCCGGATGATGCGCCGATAGCAGAGTTTCTTTTGCGCCACCCCGAGCATCGCCACACCGTACGCCGCGCCCAAATCAGCCGTGTCGCGCCATATGGTGAGATCCATGACAACACAATCGGCGCGAATGTGATGCCCATCGATATGTTGCGCGCAAAACTATCCTTCTTTGGCGCGACGCATTTCGACCCTCGTTCGGACCGCTGGGTCCGCATCTGCATGTATGCCGGCGCCCCCTACCCTGATGAGCTAAATACCGCGAACGCAGATTTGTGGGTTTATCCGGAGGTTGCGCAATGACCTTTTCATTGAACGAAGTCGAAGCAACCGCCAAACGCGCAACCCGCGGGGCCGGATATGCCTGGGGCGTAGCGGAAGAGGCTGCAAAGGCCACCTGTTGGCTAAGTGCCCAAGGGTTCGACGGTCCTGCAATTCTGGCACAACTGCTCAAACGTGAATTTGCACCCTGTCTGGAACGCCACATTCCTGTGCTTCAGAACGGAGTATGGGTTGGCGAACAAGACCTGTGCCCATTGATGACCGGAACAGCGATATCGGATTCACCGACCGTCCTGTCCCAAAGCACCATTTCGATTTCAAACCTCGCGGCACCGCTGCTGTTGCTGCCCTTTGTCGCTGCGGGGGCCAAAAAGCTGGGAACGACAGTAAAAGTATCCTTCGACGGGTATTCTGCGATAACCGATGGTGTTCATCTAAGCTGTGCAGATTGCAGTTTTGACCGCGCTGATCATGTTGAGATTACTGAGGGCGGCCACATTCAAAACGGTCGCCCCCTGCAAAGCCGTGCCGCCCCTAACGCCGGGGCTTGGCAGGTCTTGAACTCTATGGCGCACCGTACATATGCCCCTGCAACTGAAGAATCCCGACTGCTTGGCGCTGGTTCCGGCCTGTCGGACAATGACTGAAGGATCATCAGATGACCGAGACCCAAACCCTGTCGCTTGCCGAAATCGAAAAGCTGTCCTTCACCGCGTTGGTTGCCGCTGGCACAAATGAAGAAAACGCGCGCCCTCTGGCCGTGGCCACGGCGGCAACCGAAGCGGATGGGGTGGCCAGCCATGGCCTGGCTTACATCCCGATTTACTGTGAACATGTACAATGCGGTAAGGTCGACGGTCAGGCAGTACCGACGCTGGAAACCCCGCGCCCCGGCCTTGTCCGTGTAGACGCTGCGACCGGGTTCGCACATGCAGCCATTGACCTGGGCTTTGAAGCATTGATCCCGGCAGCACGCGAACAGGGCATCGCAGCCCTTGCGATCACCAACAGCTACAATTGCGGCGTGTTGGGTTATCACACGTATCGACTGGCGCAGGCGGGTCTGGTTGGTCTTGGATTCACCAATGCACCTGCATCCATTGCACCTTCGGGTGGATCGAAGCCCGTTGTCGGAACCAACCCGTTCTCTGTTGCGGTGCCGGGCCCAGACGGGCAACCCTCCTTGCTGATTGACCAGAGCGCCAGCACCATCGCCAAAAGCGAGGTGATGAAACACGCCAGAGAAGGCAAGGCCATCCCGGTTGGCTGGGCGCTGGACCCGCATGGAAACCCGACAACAGACCCGAATGTCGGTCTGAAAGGAAGCATGGCCCCATCCGGCGGATACAAAGGTGTGGGTATCGCTTTGCTGACTGAAATCATGGCAGCCGCCTTGACAGGGTCTACACTGGGGCTGCATGCCTCTCCGTTCTCGGGGACAGTTGGAGGTCCACCGAAAACCGGGCAGTTCTTCATCGCTATTGACCCTGCGGTTTCGTCAAATGGGCTGTTTTCAAACGCAATTTCTGACCTGGTCGCGTCGATCAGAAATCAGGACGGCGCGCACCTGCCCGGCGATGGGCGCCGTGCATGTCGCCTTGCGGCAGGTCAAAAAGGTGTCGCCGTCAACTCCGCTACATTGGCCAGGATTGACGCGATTATTCAGGAAAACAGTTGATAGGGGCCACCAGACCGGGCGGATGTGGCGGCCGCTTGCGCCTAGTTCACGAAATGCAGCGTGTCGAATTCACTGCGCCAGGCAGAGACTTCAGAAGCGACAGGCGCGCCGTCCAGTCCTCCCCTGATCAAATCGGCGAGGCGCCCGGCATCTCGAGAGGTCATACCCCAGCGAACCAACTCAGGAGTGCCGATCCGCAACCCATTCAAGTCCCCTTCAACCGGTTTGACAGGCAATCCGATGCCGCACACAAGGAACCCGCTTTCGCGAAGTTTCTTCGATGCAGCCTGCCCTCCGCCATAGGGCTCCGCCAGAACCGCGAACTGATGCGAATTGGTGAAGCCTTCCGCACCCGCATAGACGCGAACGCCCCGCGCATCCAACGCGGCGGCCAGTGCTTTCGACAGTGCAATCATCTCGTTCGCGTACGCCTGACCAAAATCTTTCCAATCCAGCATGGTAACCGCAAGCGCGGCCGTCTTGGCGGCATCGAAATTGGCCGTCATCCCGGGAAAAGCAATGGCATCCAATGCTTTGGCGATGTCGACTTCATTTGACACGATCAATCCACCCGCCGGACCACCAAGGCTTTTATAGGTGCTCATGGTCATGAAATGCGCGCCCTCATTCAACGGGTTCGACCACGCACGCCCCGCGATTATCCCACACTGATGCGCGGCGTCGAACATGACTTTCGCGCCAACTTCATCCGCAATGGCCCGCACCTCGGCAACAGGGTGTTCAAAAAGGTTCAGACTTCCACCGATCGTGATCAGCTTGGGGCGCTCAGCCCGCGCCAGATCGCGCAGCTGGTCCAGATCGACTGTGTAACCGTTAGTGTTAACCGGAGCCTCGATCGTGCGCAGGCCGAACAACCCCGCACAGCCCGCAGTATGATGGGTCACATGGCCGCCGATCGTTGCGGGCGGAGCAATGATTGTATCCCCCGGCTTACAGGTCGCCATGAAGCCATAAAGATTTGCAATTGCGCCCGACGGCACGCGAACCTCTGCAAATCGGGCATCAAAGACCTCTGCACAAAGCTCGGCCGCGATGACTTCGATTTCTTCGATTGCTTCCAGCCCCATTTCATATTTGTCACCGGGATAGCCCAGCGAAGGCCGCGACCCGATGCCCGACGACAAAAGCGCCTCGGCCTTGGGGTTCATGACATTAGTCGCGGGGTTGAGGTTGAAACACTCTTTCTCGTGAATGCGGCGGTTTTCCTCTGCCAGATGCGCGATCAGGTCCAATAAGTCGCCAGACGAGGCCGATGCTGTCTTTGTTGCGATATTCTGAACCAGCGTTTCGCTTGCGGCGGGCACCCAGTCTCTATGTGCAAGTGTCATCTGACATCCTCCTGTTTCTTCCACTGTGACTGCTGCTGCGTGACTTCGCAAAGCAGATTTGTTATTTCTTGGCGTAGAAAAACTAAGGCTATGGTGATGAGCGTTTCCCCAAAGCGCCCCAAAGGGCCCCCACTGAACGCAATGCGCGCTTTCGAGGCGGCGGCGCGCCACATCAGCTTTGTCGCAGCGGCAGAAGAGTTGAACGTCACACCGGGTGCAATCTCGCAACACGTCAAAACGCTGGAAGGCTGGGCCGGAGCACCCCTTTTCCGGCGTCAAACGCAGGGCGTCGAACTCACACCCGAGGGGCAATCGCTGGTCGCTGGATTTACCCGGGCTTTTGACCAATTGGCCGACGCGACCCGGGCGCTGCACAGCCTGAAACCCAATGCAGATTTTAATATCGCTGCCTTGCCTGCCATTGCTCAGCTTTGGCTCCCCAAAAGGCTGCGCCAGATCCGATCTCATTTTCCCGACATCAGTTTCTCCGTCACTGCAATGGAAGCGCCGCCAAGCCTTGGGCGCGAACTGTTCGACCTGTCGATCTTCTTCGCTCCACCGGACCAAACAGCCAATCAGGTGGTCGTTTGCCCGGACAAGATCGTGCCGGTTTGTGCCCCGGCGCTAATGGACCATATTTACCCCACAATCGGTTTTCGGGATTTGCCGTTGCTGCACGATCTGGTGTGGAGTGAAGATTGGACCAAATGGGCCCAGCACTCTGGCTATGACCTGCATAATGTCAAAGGCGGTGCTCAATTCTCCCTCTACAGTCTTGCTGTTGAGGAGGCGAAGGCCGGCGCGGGTATACTTATGGGACACCTTTGCCTGATCGAAGACGCCCTGGCCTCTGGCGAGCTGACAGTTGCACATACCAGGTCTTTCCGAACCGACCGATCTCTGGTGATCCAAATGCCACAACGCACTCGCAGAAGACCGGAAACGGACCAGATTGTCGCCTGGTTGTCCCGTTGAGCGGAACCAATGACCATCAGGTTATGAGGTATTTGGACCTGTCCCATTTTTGTGCCGCCCCAAGTGCTCGTTTAGGCCACTTTCCGTT
>NZ_JAEDOV010000012.1:0-97896 GCF_017872535.1 Ruegeria sp. HKCCSP351
GCGTGCCGCGCACATAAAGATCGGTGAGCGCCTCCTGATCTTCTGCGGAGAGGGCCGGGGAGGGGCTGGGGAGGTAAGGCGCAAGGGGCTTCATGAGGCACATTCTGCGCGCATTTTCCGGCGAAATCAATCAATCATGATAAGGGGTACTTATCGAGTATAATAGGCAAAATTTCAAAAAAGCAAAGCGCTAAACAATTTGGTTATATTTTGTCTATTATGTTGGTAATATATTGATTTAAATCTAAAAAACTTCTCCAATTCTAAAGCTGCGGCTCTTCCGTGAAGCTATGTATCTGTTGTGGGCTTTTGGTCATTGGACGTCCCAAGATATAGAATGTCACTCAGGTCATGGCTTGGGTTTCGACTGGTAATCGCTGAGATCAATGGGTCTTTGTTCTGGGTTCAAAGAGTTCTGCGTTGGCCCGTCGTTTTTCGATTATTAATGTTTGCCTATAGCCTCGAAGTGCTGCGCGCCGCGCATCGGATACTGTTGGGGTTCCTTCGCCCGGCCAAGTGACCAACCAGACACGGGCACTTGGATGAGCACGCAAGGCGGCCTCATGCTCCGATACAATAAAATTAGCGTCGTTGATGTAATAGAACAGAGGTGTATCCGTCCAATCGCGTGCCTGCCGCATAAAGACAAGGTCATCAGGGCGCATTTCAGGCAGCATCGCTTGTGCAATTCCCTGGTAATCGTTTGGAGCACCGGGCTTTTGGGCGGCATAAGGTATACTGAACACAAACACGATGACGCATATCCCTATCGACACCAGCTTGAGGGGCGGGCGTCGGAACATCCAGACGGCTCCCGCTGCACAGAGGATTAGATAGTAGGGTATGAAGAGTAAAAAGGCCCGGTCGGCCAGAACATATACCTTGTAGGACGCCACAAAAATGATCAGCGGAGAAGCCACTGCAAGAAGCCATAGGAGCAAGGTTCGTTCCTGAGGGTAGTGCAGGGTTTTCGATGGCAGTCTCGGGATCAGCGCGCGCCATGCCGTGCCCATGGTCGGAATAAGGAGCGCAAGAAAGGGTAAAACGGACATTGCCGTCAGCATTTCGGTCCGGCGGTGAGCGATTGAGGCAAGCCACAGCATGAAACAGGCTGAACAGATAGCTGCAAAACCCAAAATCCAAAAAGGAATGTTTCGCTCCAAGCTTACAACCGGCGCTTCGCGCTTTGGCGCTCTCAGACTGGCTGCCAGCAACACGAGGGCAAAGATAAGAATAATCCAGGTCCAGGCTGGCCCGATCTGTAGCATCGGAATGATGCGGTGATCCTTCGCATATAGAAACCCGAAGGAGAAGTATTCTACCAGAAATTCGGGATTTGGATCGCGTACCGCAGCTTTTCGCGCGCGGTAAACTGCATGCGTCAGTGCTGGCGCGGACAGGATGAAGGCCAGGGCTTGTATTTGGAACAGCCTGGGGGTCCGCCACCGATGCGCAAGATATTCAACCTCTACATTGGGCCGGGGCAGAACCAATATTGTCCAGAACAGGTGAAGCAGGATCAATGGCCAGAAGAACTCGACCGTCAGAATTCCGGCCATGACCGAAGCAACATAAGCAATCTCGATTCCAGGTCTCGGTCTGCGTGTCCTTACAAGGGTAATCAAAAGCCAGGTTGCTAAGAGTGACAGGAAAGCCCCGGCAACATACATGCGGGCCATCTGACTCCATGCGATGTGAAAGCCATGGAGCGCCAGCAATAGCGCGGCCAGGCATGCCACGGTCGATCCGAATACGCTTCGCGCGATCAGGAAAATCAGCGGGATGGAGCCCAAGGCAAACAGGACACCCGGAAACCGTAGCGCGAGATGAGAGGTTCCGAACGTTTTGGTCCAGCCCAACATGGCCACATACCACCCCATGGGGTGCGGCTCGTCATGAAAGTGCCACCAGATCGTTTCCGTAAGCCCAAGTCGTGGGGGAGGCTCGGAGATGCCGGGAACAAGAGAGATACCGGGAACGTAGATTTCCGGATGAGAAAGACTACGGGCTTCAATTCCCCATAACCGCAAGATAATCGTCAGTACAATTGTGATTGCCAGCGCAATGAAGACGGCCACGTTTCGGCGCTCACGCCTAATTAAGAACACGCTATCTTTTTCGAGTATGCTCATGACTTCTATTTAACAAAAACAAAGTGTGCCCGGTGGTGACAGGGCCAAGTATTCTTGGGCAACATTACAATAAGTGCCCTGAATTAGAAAATATTTGCGATGGGGATGCATAGGTTCGTGACCCTAACAGCCGCTGTCAGAGATGGCTTTCAGGGCTTTCTCGCCGTGAGGTTGAGATATGTAACGTGACCATCCCAGGGAATAAGTCTCTCCGTTTTGTGCCCTGTTGACGAATGTAGCGACAATCTGACCAGCGCTATTGAGTGCGAATACGCGGCCACGGTTTGCTTCTTCGAAAATCAAGTGCCCGGACGGTGTGAAATCCTGCAAACCTTCCGATACTGTCGCGGCCCCCAAATCTTCCAATGCCGCACGAAAGGGGCTTTTCACTGAACCATCCTCAAAATCATAGATCAAAGTTTCGCTTATGCCTTCCACACGTGCGCCAAGCCCGCGATCATAGGCGTTATTGTTGAACACCGCGATCCGGTGATCATCAAGGATGTCCACGTCATGCTGCGACAACCAGGGGCCTGCCTGGGACCAGATGATTTCGTGGGTCGACGGCCGGTAGAGCATAACAAGAGACGGTGTGCGCAAACTCAGAAACAGGTCCCCACTTTTCCAATGAGGCCCATTGGTAAGAACCGGCTCGATGTCGTTCAGGTGCATTGGGTCGTGATAAAAATTGGCGGCGGGGAACAGCAGGTGGCGCAAACCGTTGCTATCTAAAATTTCATCCAGCGCCTCTTCGAAAACCACTTCACCTTTGGCATTTACTCGCACCAGAGATTCGCGGGCAAATTTAGGTGACAGGTTTTCAGGCCAGTCATTCAGCTTGTAGCTTGGGATCCAGAAACCACCCTGTCCGTCAGGGCTGGTTGAATGGTGAAACAAATATTCGCTTCGTGACCATCGGACGTCACCGCAAGGTGTTAACATGAACAGCGGCGCAATGTGGTTTTTGACCAGAAGATCCCCTTCTTCGGTCAGGTACGGGTGGATATAGCGAAAATAGGCGTTATTCCAGTTTTCGTAGCGTGCGAACCCATCAAATTCCGGAAGTCGGTTAACAGTGGCCAGCAACGTTTCGGGCTCTGGTGACCAAGTCCTGAGAATCTCTCCGGTCTCCAGAGACATCAACTCGATCACGTGTCGCGCCTGATCGCCGTTATAGCGGCTTATTAACAAGTACCCGGTCAGTCCACCAGAGCCAGGCGGTTGCCTCCATGACCATCCGGCGGGCAAATCTGCATCCGCTGAAAGACGAAGAAAGGGCATCATTTTGGTGTCCGGTCGCCCAATCTGCTTAATTGCTTGCCGCGCGTTCTCGGGGATTTCGGCCAGTGCCAGTGCCACTTCACCTATCGCTCCGAAGTGATCGCCGCCCCGGTCTTCATTTCCCCGCTCTTCGTCGAGAACGACCGCACCAAATAAGACCATGCCTAACAGCCCCGTGACCAGAACCAGTCCCAAGACCCAAAGCTCGACTTTCTTAAAAAGAAGCTTTTCCATCACCGGTTTTGACCTTGAGATGATCAGCTCGAAAAAAAAGAAAACTTATGAATTCTGGGGGACCTTACACCAAAACAGGTCGCTTTTCAAAAAAACGCAGCCATCCCTCAGAATGCAGGCAATCACCGTAAGGGAATAAGTCACTTTTTAGTCAGGCAGTTAGATGTCTTGGAACTTATCTTGTCTGTAAGAAAATATGATCAGGGTGAGGGCTCCAAGCCAAACGTTCGGAGCGATTGTCATGGGCTGGATTTTCTAGTTGTCCCGAGTTCCGCTATCTCACGGCCAGCTTATCAAGGTTAGTGTAGAGTGCGTTCGCCGTATGCAGCAATTCGGCGTCAAACAAGTGGTCAGGGGTTTGGTCTGGTGTGTTGCGAAAATAGCCGTCGAAGCACTGGCCTTTTCGGGGAAGCTCCAGCGTCTCGCACAAAGCGTGCATTGTCTGATCAGGACGGGCTCTGAGATCATCCTGCGTGACGATCAAGCATCTGTCGCTTTGCTTTTCGACGTTGTGGAAAGCAGCAATCCAGTAGTGCAGCCAGTAATCCGGTTGCTTTGGATCGATCTGGCCGGGATCGAACGTGTCGAACGCGATGGGCCGGTGCAGCAGGCCAAATTCGAGATGCCCGATGTCCAGCATATAGCGGCGAACGAAATCATCTTCAGCCTGAAGGTTAAGAAAGTTTTTGTGCTGGCGCAGCAGTGAGGCCGCATGTGCGGCCGGTCGGCGCAGCGGGACAATGATGTCGCAGCCGGGGAAATAAGACGGCAACACATTCAATCGCGCGATGTTTGCGTTATTCTTTGACAGATATCGCGCCTGCACCTGCCCGGGGCGCCGTAGCGCAACGATCTTGTCAAAATGTCTACGCAGCCGATCACAGGCTGGTTCGTTTTTGTCACCCTCTTGCCAAAGATCGATGGCTTTCTGGTGATATTTGTCCGGCCAGTAGAGGCGCCATAGCACTTCGTCAAATGCCTCGGGGCTGTCGAGGTCAATCTCAAGCCCGTCACCATGGGCCCGTTCGCGGCGTGTCACCCGATCTGATCGTTTTCCGCCGAGGACTGACCAGAGATAGGGGGCGGTGATAAATGGCATGTCCCGGTATTGGTGCGTTGCGATCACGGGCATATCAAAAAATGCGTTCAAGAGCGCGGTTGTGCCACCTCGGGCCAGGGAAGTGATGAAGATCGGAGGTCGTGATCCCCTTGTCTTATTGGTGAACCTAAAGACCCTGTCATCTGCGGCCGCCAGGGATTTCATTAATAATGGCGTTGAAAAAGCCAAAGCGTGAACCAGGCGGTCACCTTCCGAATAGGCTTCGGTTTCGGAGGGCTCGTTTCCGGGCAAACGCTTCGAGACGAACCGGGCAATAAGGATCGCTGCCACAGTGACGGCGACGATATAATCAAGGCGGAGCATCAGCCCCATCACCTCATCGGTGGTTGCAAGGCCAGCGATATCAGCCAGAAGTATTGGTGCTCCGGCAGCGACAAGCGACAGGCTGAAACGCCAGGCGAGTTGCCAGACGCCTTTCAAGAGCTCGAACGCGGCGCGGCGGACGGCGACCTCTTTCTCTTCATCTGTGGTTTCTGCGTCAAACATCGCAGAAACCCCGCGAACCGAGGATGCAACCAAAGACCGGGCCGCCGCAACAACTCCGGTCTTCAATAAGCCTATTGCAAATCCAAGAACCGCCAGCAGCGAGACGCAGAAAGCGATCATCAATGACGCTCGTCAGGAGGGGTCTCAGCGGTCCTGGTGTTGCGACGGGCATTCAGTGCCCGCTTGATCGGGAACCAAAGAAAGCCGGCTATCAGCAAAACCACGACAACCAGCAGGGCCAGGGCCAGGCCAATCGCGCCGAGACCGGCCCCCGGCCCTATATACGCATGAGCTGGCGTGGCACATGCAAGGCTGACCAAAGCAAATGCAGCGCTCGCTGTAACTGAAAATCGTCTGTTCATGATTTGCTCCTGAGTAATTTCGGGTCCAACACGCCTTTATCAAGCGCGGTCGATGGCCTTTTTTGCGATTTCAATTGTCACAGGACGGCAGCGTGTCAAAGTAATCTGGCGAAACATGAACGGCCGTTGTGATGATCGAATTGTAGTCGTCAGTCAGTATGTTCGACAATTCGCGCACCAAATCCCCGTCTGCCGTCACCTCGATCACCCGGCCCTCCATTGGTGAGGAGATCAGCCAATTGCCATTGGGCAGCCGTTCCTGCTGCCCCATGATGAAACTGTCGAAGACCAATTCGGATCCCGCGAATTTATCGCGCACCTCACCGGTTTTCATATCCATTTCAATAATGGAGGATCGGCGGCGATCGGTATTGTTCGAGTATACCGTAATCGTGCCATCGGGATGAAAATCCGCATCGTGCTGGTGCTCCCACGGCCCCGCTTTGTGCCATTTCAGACGCTTCGTCTTCCGATCGACAACACCAACCAGATCGATTGCTCGGTGTGACATGATAAGGTCACCTGCAGAGAATTGAGGGAATGCCCCGGCCCATTCCGATGGCAGGACTTCGACATCATTTGGGTGAATGATGTCCGGGATTTCATCGGCCTCTGCATTCCAGCGCCACTTGAAACCGTTGGGAATACGGAATGCCAGTTGCGCCTTAGGGTCAGGAAGGATGACGTCTTTCGCCAGGTCAATGCTCTCAAGCGTTTCTCCGGTTTCCGCATCAATCCGGGCCATTTGCTGATCGTGCCCGCCATCCCAGATTTTGGAGGTCCAGGTCCAGAAGCCGCCAAGGTCGGGATCTTCGGTCAGCGAATGGTGAAAGACCATATCTGTGCGCCGCCATATGATGTCGCCGCATGTATCAAACCTCGCCATGCCCATGCTGTCGTCGAAATTGGCAAGGATCGACCCATCGGGCAGAGGGCGAATGGCGTGCACGAATTCGGCTTCGTTCCCACCTTCGATAACTTTTGAATGATCAATCTTCCACGTGTGCAGCACGTTGCCTTCGGTATCGATGAGGTCCGTGAGATAGCCGGGCGCGGGATTGGCGATCCGGTTGATCAGCACATAGCCGGGCGCGACTTTATCAGCCTGGTGCACGACGTATGAATCCGATGGCATGCGCGCCGGGCGCTGGAGGTAGGTTCCGCCCGGGACTATATACCCGGTGGCTCTCCACGATCTGATGGCCTCTTTGGTCTCTGAGAATGCTTTCCAGGGCTCCCAGTTTTTGTGGGTCGTCCACATCCCTAAAATAAACGAAAAGACAGCAACGAGTAAGATTGCGGAGATGTATGAAACAATACGCATTGGCGAAACCTAGATTACAATCGTTACTGTGTATTTGTCCTCCGCAGCCCGAGCCAAGTCAACGTAGGAGTCCCGGCGCGTTGCCATTGGCGCTGAACTCTGACCTTTTTGTCTGAATACTCCTGATTGTTCGTGATCGTTTGCCCGTATTGACTAGTTGTATTGTGCTTTCCAAGACGTTTAGGGAATATGCGATTTGGAAATGTGATGCTGCCATGGCTGCCGTGAAAGCGGGACTGATACTGAGGCCATGCTTCGAACGAGCAATGCAGTGGCGGGATCAAGAAACGGCATCTGGAGTCCAAATGGGTTTGTTTTGCGGAGGCTGGGAGTGGATGACACATTGAGAAGTAATGACTAAAATAAAGACAATGGTTTGAGAGAAGGTGTCGTTTGGTTTCATTGGTTTATGCGGTTTCTGATTGGGCTCCTTTATGAGTGATGATACCAGAGCGCCAGCTTGGGTTTTGTTGCTTACGGCTGCGGTTCTCGCAGCTTTACTTTTTTTGCCGACCGTCGGGATTGGCGTCGTGCGGTCCGGTTTCAATCCGGATGAGTGGAGGTTTGCCGCCGGTCTCGAGCGCGGATTTGCTGAGGTGCATGGTCGTTGGTCGACTCATTGGGCGCACGAGGAACTCTTTGGCTGGGATACGCCAATTGCATTTCTGATTTTTGTTATTTTTGCCGCTCTGTTCGGGGTCTCCGTCCTTATCGCACGCCAGTCCGTGGCCAGGACGGGTTCAATTATGATGATCGCCGTTATTGTGGTGGTTTTTCTGGCAGGGTCTTCTCATGTTTATTTGACTGAAATCCTGCATTATCAGACGCAAGCCCCATGGTTCAGCCTTGGCCTTATGGCTTCTGTTGGTGCGATGACTATGATTGCGCAGCCGCACGCGCAATCAGTCGGAGGTATGGTTCTGCGCATGATCGTAGCCGCCGAGCTTCTGGCGATTTCGATCGGCTTCTATCAAAGCTACGCGCTTATGGGCTTTCTCATCCCGGCTATCGTCTTGATCCGGATCGACGGGTACGACCATCGTGAAAGCGTGCTCTGCATCTTCCGCGTTCTTGTGGTTTCTGTTGTCGCTCTGGCCCTGTATCAACTGCAGCTGCGGGCGACCATTTCCATTCTGGATCTCAGGGCAAATTTCCGTTTTGCAGGCGGGGTGGAGTCGACAGTGATTTTGGAAAAGTTGTCCGCGTTGCATCGGATGGAAAGGCTTATCCATAGCGGTGGGCTTTTGGGAGTGCCGCAGCCATATCGCGGAGTTTTCCTGCTTGGAACGGCGGCTGTCTGTGGGTTGGTTCTTATGGCTGCCCTGAGCGCGCTTCTCGCCCCACGCGCCTTCCCTGGCGGAGGATGGTTCGGAGCGTTTCGTGTGTTTCTCGGTGGGTTCGGCGCCCTGTTCATATTGCCGGTTCTGATCTGGTTCCTCTATCCGGAGCCTTATCTGATTGGTCGCAGCATCGGCTTTATCGGTTTTGTCTTCGCCGGTGTCGCTCTGGCAAGCACTGCGGTTGTTGCTCAGGGGATGGCCGGGGTGCCCATGTCACGCTTTGCCCCGGTTGCAGGGCTGACCCTGGTGCTGATCTTTGGTGTCAGCCAAGCAATTGCGTCATCGCATATCTGGCCACTTTTTCAGCGTGTGGCGGAGCAGGATGTTGCCCTGGCCGACGACATAGTGGAGCGAGCCAGATCGATGAATGGTTTTGATATCACATCGACACCGATCCGTTCTGTTGGTGGGCCTGCTGACCAGCACCTGAGGTTCGGTGGTTTTCAGACACCCAGCACGTTTCATCGTGGCATCGACATGAATTCCATATTTCAGATTCGTTACGGAGCTGCAAATTATGCCGGGTCGGTTCTGACCCCTCCGCGGCCCTGCGCGGCTTTCCCGGAAGATGGATCGGTTTTCATGGCTGAGGGCACGCTTTTTGTTTGCTTCGAAGCTACTGAGCCCCTGCCCAGGCAATCTACCTGCTTTCCTCTGGGGGGCGGAAGGAAAGCTGCGCTTTGTTACTCTGACACTATGGCTGTTCTGCTGGGGCAAACCTGCGCGGATATAGACCCCGGTGACGGCCAGATCGTTGCAACCCAGTTAAACGAAGCTGGCGAGTGGATCAGGTTCAACCGTTTTCCCTGGCAAGCTCTGGCCACAGAAATGAACGGTCTGTGCTACAGGTTTCTGAGTACAGGAGGCGAACCGTTCTCGGTCCTGCGCATTGAGCACAAGACGGCGATGGGAACCGAGTGGACCGTGGAACATGACGCCACAGACGCACAGGCGTTGGAGGAAATATTAAGTACGGGCAATGAGGTGGAGTAAGTGGCCGTGGATCGCCAGAATGTAGTGAGTTTTATCGTCTTTCTCGTATGCGGTGCAACGCTGGCTTTTCTGGCAGGTGTTTCTGCAGCCGTTCTGAATTTGCCGCCGACAGCTTTGGTTCAGGAAGCCAGAAGCACGGTAAAAGAGTTGATCCACGGCCCGTGGTATCGTGACCCCCGGTGGATGCCGCGTCGCTATGAGGGAACCGGCCTTGTCACATATAATCCCGAGCTTAGCTGGGCTGGGTTAACAGTCATGCAAGGCATGTTTGACGATGGCGCACAGGCGCGCGTCTATGATGCTGACGGGACGCTTTTGCGCACCTGGCCGCTGGATTTTCACGCAATTTGGTCCAATCCGGCTCATATCATCCCTGACAAGAATATCCCCAAGGGATCTGGAGAATATCACACTCAGGGGGTTGCCCTGGGAAAGGATGGATCCGTCCTTGTCAATTTCGCCGAGCTGGGCACCGCGCGCCTTGGTCCTTGCGGTGATACCGTCTGGACTGTTGATCAGATGACCCACCATTCGATCACGGAGAACCCGGATGGGACGTACTGGATTCCAAAAAAACGTGATCCGGCCACCATAACCCCTAAATATATGCTTCCGGGCGCTTCGGTCGAAGCAATCATGGATTCCGACAATTACTATGCCGATTCAGCGCTTTTGATCGACCCCGAGGGACGTATCATTGAAGACGTCCCCATCCTGGAGCCAACGATTGACTGGCTGATAGAAAATCAGGAACTGGACATCATCTATGGGCTCAATCCAGAAGAGCTGGACCCGCTACATCTCAATGATATCGAAGTTGTCACCCCTGAGCTGAGCGCGCGCATCTCAGGGTCGGAGCCCGGAGATTTGCTGCTCTCCATGCGTAATCTCCACGCGCTGGCTGTGTTGAACAGATCCAGTGGCAAGATCGTCTGGATGCAGCACGGACCGTGGCTGAAGCAGCACGATCCCGATATCGAGCAGGACGGCACCATCACCGTCTTTGATAATGGCAGCGGTCACCGAATGCCTGGCCGTGATTTCGTGGGTGCCCGTGTCCTTCGGTTCGATCCCGTGACTGGTCTGGCTGAGACGGTTTACCCCCAAAACGATGATCAGCGTTTTTTCAGCTTTATCATGGGTACACATCAGGCGTTGCCCAACGGCAATATTCTTGTAACCGAAAGCACATCTGGGCGCGTTTTCGAGATCACTCGGGATGGAGAAACCGTCTGGTCGATGGTGTTTGTCGCGGGAACCCGCTCTGCCGCACTGATAGAGGAAGCGCGGCGTTATCCTCTGGATTTTGTAGACCGGTCAGTCTGGTCTTGCCCCTGACCTCCAGCTCGGCAGTCGCTCAGTCACGCCGATATACATGAACGTTACCATCGCCCAGTGTTCCGGGGAAGTCATGGACAAGGTCCAGTTGCCCTTTGGCATCCTGCCTCAGTTGTGGGATGGCGCTGAACATTCGGTTCGGAAACAGGACGACCAATGTCACAGGACCAGGCTGAGCTATCGCTTTTGCATATGTTTCGGGGTCGCCAATGGTTGTCCAGTTGGCATTGAAATGGTTCTCAAAGACAGGCCCGCCCGGATTGATGGCGTAAACCCGCTCGGAAGGGGTACGGGTCTGTTCCACAAAGGCAAAAGCTCCGGCCAGATTCTGTTTTGGCGCGGCATAGTTCCGCTGCACAAGAAGCACGGATAAAGCGATCATCGCCGCAACACCGATGGCGAACAGTGGCATTCCAATCCGAGGCTGGCTTATCGCTCGTGCCACAATGCCCGCACCGTGCCAGCAGCCGATGACCGCAAAAATGATGACCGGGCCGATATCAACAAAAAAGAAACGTGGCCATATCCGCATGTCGAGCGACAGGAGAATAGCCAGCGTCACCACGATATGCATAACGATGGACGGGAAAAACAGTGGTTGTGCTGAATGTGCTCCTGCGGCACCAAACGCCAGGGCGATCAATCCGCCGAATGCAACAATCATGGTCAGCGGGCCAGTATCTCCGATTGCCGTCCGTAGCCCTTCCAGCACTGTCCAGACCGGGCTCTGATACTCCTGCATCGGATCGACAGCGGATGTTGCCGCTACCTCGCCCATGGCTTCCACGAGGCTTGGAAAGATCGGCAGATACAACAACACAATTAAGACCAGCGCCATTGCTACGCCAATAAGAGGCCGCAGCACCCAGTCACGGGTCAGGGCGGGGCGCCCAAACCCGGTTACCAGTGACACCAGCCAGATGAAACCCAAAGCGACAAAGAAGAATACCCCGGTCAGGTGTGTGAAAACCGCAGCTGCGGCAGTCAGGCCAAACGCAACCCACGTGCCGACGGTCGGACGGTGCGTTCCCCGCAAAAAGAAAATAAGGCCCAACGTGCTCCAGAATGCGAGCTCGGTATATCCGCGGGCGTTCTGCGAAAACCAAACCTGATGATAGGAAAGTGCGACAAGCAGGGCCGAAATATGAGCGACCTTCGTGCCTGCAACATCCCGCGCCAGCCACCAGATTGCAGCAACGATGCCAACGCCGAACAGCACCGCTGGAAAACGATAGGCCCAAGGCTGATCTCCGAAAATCTGCGAGACCAGCTTAGCCTTCATGCTGAAGAAATAGTGATGGTTCATCGAGTATTCGCGCATCATTTCGCCCCAAGGCAGGCGGACATGCGTATCGACGGTCCAAATTTCATCATACCATAGCGGCGCATTCAGCCCTGCGGTTCGCAGCACGGAGGCGAGAAGCAGTATGAGCAGGAGCACAGCCAGATCATTACGCCCAACTGCGGGGGATTGTTGTATCATGGGGTTTTACCGGTCACATGTGCCTCGGTTCTGGGTGGCATTTGGTAAGTCGACCTTGCGTGAGGTGCGCGCAGCTGTCTGTCGGTATTTTTGCTCCTGTGGTGTATGTGCATGCGAAGGCGCAAACATTGGAAATTCTGCGCAAAGATAGTCGCCTTTTTTTGGATAATGCGACCTGATGGACCTTATTGGTGCTATTTCTGGGCCTGTGACCTTTCTATATGCTGGCCAGCTCTGCCCCGCACCCTTTGGTTGCATCAGATGGCTTGCAGGCAACTGTTGGCGCAACATTATCTCGCAATTCCCATGACATTCGAAATGATCGCCGAGCAACAAAACACCGCCTGTACTGAATAAACGGATTGAACGTCCTGATGGTTCAATTGACGAAAGCTCAAGTCAATGGTTTTCCGTCGGGCGGCTCCGCAAGGGCCTCGGCGGTTAGGCCAAGGCTGCTTTCGACAATGTAAAGTGGGCGTTTGCGGGCCTCGTCAAAGAGACGCCCCAGGTACTCGCCGATCACGCCAAGCACCACGAGTTGCAAACCACCGATCAGCAGCACGGCAACCATCAGCGAGGCATAACCAGGTACGTCCACCCCGTAGATCAGGGTACGTACGATAAGGAAAATGCCGTAGATAATCGCCGCCAGGGCGGTCAGCATACCGACATAGCCAGCAATTCTCAGCGGGACGGTGCTGAACCCGGTAATGCCGTCCAGTGCGAAATTCCAAAGACGCCAGTAGTTGAACTTGCTTTGTCCCGCTGCGCGCTCAGGCCGGTCATAAAGTACCTCGGCATGTCGAAATCCGACCCAGGCGAAGAGCCCCTTCATAAAACGATTATGTTCTCGCAATTGGGTTATTGAGCGAACCACCCTTTGGTCCATGAGCCGAAAATCACCCGTATTGGCCGGAATCGGAACCCCTGAGAGCCTGTTGATGATCTTGTAGAACTTTATCGCCGACCAGCGTTTCATCGCGGTGTCCGTATTGCGGCGGTGCCGGACGGCATAGACGACATCGAACCCTTCGCGCCATTTCTCGAGAAAGCTTTCAATCAGTTCGGGGGGGTCCTGCAAATCCGCATCTATCGGAACGACTGCTCTGCCCGAGGCAACGTCAAGTCCGGCGGTCAGGGCGATCTCTTTGCCGAAATTGCGGGAAAAGTTTACCACTTTGATGCGCCTGTCATGTTCGTGCGCGTCGGCTAAAATTCTGGCTGTGCCGTCTGTGCTGCCGTCATTCACACATATGATCTCATAGCTTTCGCCAAGGTTTCCCAGAAACTGGCCCAGCCGATCAAACAGGATTGGCAGAACGTCCTCTTCATTGAACATCGGCACAATAATGCTGAGTGTCGGGGTATCTTGACCTGCATGACCGGCCCGAGACTGCGACATGGGTGTGTTCATATTTGGCGGCACCGTTTGAATGTCGTTTATTGTGTAGCTGGCTGTATGTGATCATGGTTTGATGCGGGCCTCAAAGAGTTCCGCGCCTGCGCACAGCTTTTTTGAGCATCCGTGTCTGTTTGTAACCACTACATGTCTGCTCTTTTCGTTGGGAATACCGGGAGTATTCTGAAGATTTGACCTAATGGGCCCGGTGCGGGCGCCGTCATATTGGGGCTATTTGCGGGTTGGGTAATTCTTAACAAGCGTGGAGCCGGCATTAAGCCGATCGATTTGGCTGCCCGGCCGCACGCCATATTCGTTATGTCCGTTTGCCGGTCCGGTTGCGTAGTAGATGAACTCACTGTCGTAAAATCCGGGTGCCCCCCGGGATACATCCTGAATGGCGGCGTTATTAAGGATGACCCAATCGCGCTGGTTCTTGTATCCGCTGATTTTACTGACGGCGTTTTGTTCGATAACGACTGAGGTTGAATCCGGGGAAACGCTGATGCGCGGAATGGTGATGCCCCCATCTTTCTCCCGTCTGACCCGGATGACCGAATTTCGCCTGATCGACAGGTTATCTGCCCCATGGATCGAAATTCCGTGTGCATGGGCATTATAAATCACGTTGTTCTCGATCAACACATTCTGATGACGAACCATGGGATCCCCCAAGTTTTTGCCATCTCCGCCCATCCAGATTGTCTGAGCATAATCTCCCGCGCCCATGTCAAAGATATTGTTGCGAATTACGATGTCTGTGCTGCGTCGGTTGGACGCGCGCATGATCTGCAGCATGTCACGGTGATCCTTGCCTCCGCGTATACCGCGAAAATTGTGCAGATGATTGCCTTCGATGATCAACCCATCAACAGCGCCCATGGCCATACCGTCCGAGCGTATGTCGTAGAAGGTGTTTCCCCGGATCGTTATGTCGTTGCCATGCCCACCCGTAAGTCCTTTCCACCATCTGCGGAATGTGTTCTGGGACAGTGTAATCGATACATTGTCCTTGAGGCGGAGTCCGCGGCCATGCCCCACTCCTGATTTGTAGCCACCATCGAACAAGGAGTTCGAGATGGTCACGTTTCTGCTGGAATAGATGGTGAAGCGGGTGGTTGAGTCCTTGTCCCCTGGGGAATACTCATAGTCAAAAATCAACCCATCCAACACGATGTTGCCCGCGCCCTGCAGGCGTAATTCCGTGAAACATGCAGGCGACCCGGGGTTGGCTGAGCGGATCGTGACGGGCTTCTCAAAAATATTGCTAATTTTCAGAGCGCCATAATTCCCGCCTTCAAGAATGAATGTCTCTCCTCCCTTCGCATTTTTTACGGCGCCTGCGAGTTCAGAAGCGTTGCGGAGTGTCTGGCCCTTTTCTGTACCGGACACGTTTGTCGTGGCTTTCGTGTCGGTACACGCCCCGGCGGCATAGGACGGGGCCGAAAAAGAGAGTAGCAAAATGCAGGCACACACCAGCATTCCGAAAGAACTGTGTCTGTCCCGCATGGCAGGTCCGCCCGTGTCACGTTCATCAATTAGGAAGGCTACGGGCATGGATGAGTCGTGTCCATAAAGCTGTGTTGAACAGAACGTTGATGGATTTGATGGGGCACCCACACGGGGTGACGTCACGGCATCGGGCAATTCACCGCCGATATTTGTTCGAGATACGCGGGCCCATGCCGGAATAGTGGCAATTGTGTGTTCATTGTTGCGGCAGAGGAATCAATTCGTAAAACCCTTGGGTACCGCTAAGGGAAGGGGAACAATTCCCGGTAACGAGTACCAATTTCACTCGGAAATGAAGGCGAAGGGACATTATTGTCCCGATGCAGGCAACAATTTCCAAACATAGCCACATTCTGGCCCATCTGTCGCCTTCGTGCGGCTGTTCCTTCTGTCCTGGGTGAGCGGGATTCTTGTGCGCTGCCACTCACAGCGCCTATGCAAAAAGGTGAAAGATGTCGACGACAATCACGGTAACCTCTGCGGCGGAGTTGAACCAGGCTCTGTCTCAGGCGACAGGTGGGGAAACGATACTGCTTGCGGCAGGTGATTATGGGGTGCTGAATCTCAAAAACGCCCTTTACACATCCAACGTGACGATCAAATCCGCTGATCCGAGCGCGATGGCAAGCTTTTCGGAAGTTTATGTCAACCAAACCTCGAACGTCACGTTCGATACTATCGAGTTTGACTATACATATGTCAGTGGGCAGCGTGAGTCTGCCAGCAAGTTCCGGATCGACAACAGCACTAACATAAACATCGTCAATTCGGTTTTTGATGGGGATTTTGCAAGCGGAACCGGGACCTCGGCTGATGGGACAGGTTTCGGCAAGGGGCTTGTGGTCGAGGGTTCGGCAAATGTCACTATCGCCAATTCCGAGTTCCATTCCTGGTGGAAAGCCATAAATGTCGGCACCTCCTCGGATGTTGATCTGATTGGCAACAACATTCACACAATCCGTTCTGACGGCATCAATCTGGGGCGGGTTGACGGCGTTCTGATCGAGAACAACTATATTCACGATTTCGGGGGTGCCGCGGGTTCTTACGATCACCGCGATATGATTCAGATTAAGCGTTCCAGCGGGGATGGCAGCAGCGACATTATCATTCGGAACAATGTCCTGGATATTGGGTCGGGTGACTACACGCAGGGCATTTGGGCCGGGGGCGACAACGCCAACTATTCGGATCCGACGGACTGGCACCAGGATATCGTGATCGAAGGAAACGTTATCTACAATGCCCATACTAACGGCATTGCGATTCACATGACCGATGGTCTGACGATTTCGAACAACACATTGATCGCGGTTCCGCGCTCGGTGACGGGTGGTGTGACCATTCCCAAAATCACCGTCGGATCATCTTCGACCAACGTGATCATCGACCAGAATGTGACATCCGGGATTGCTGGCCACCAGGGACAGTCCGACTGGACGGTTCTGGACAATGCCTTTGTTCAGAATACAGACCCGAACGCAGCCGGATATTATGATGCTCAGTTTACCTATCATGCGACAACCGCAACCGATGGGTACAACCAGTTTGGTGTTATTCCCGGTAGTACAGTAGATGTTCTGGGGGCAGGTTCTGACCTGGTCGATAGTTATCCGCTCTCCTACGATTCTTGGGTTGGAACGGCGACAACGCCTGTCTCCGGTGGAACGGGAACCAGTACACCGCCGTCAGGCACAACGTCCAATAGTACGTCCGGTACGGATACCGGCGGTACATCTGGCACGGATACCGGCGGTACATCTGGCACGGATACCGGTGGTACGTCCGGTACGGATACCGGTGGTACATCCGGTACGGATACCGGCGGTACATCCGGTACGGATACCGGTGGTACGTCTGGTACGGATACCGGTGGTACGTCTGGATCGACATCGCCTTCTGTCCCATCCGGTCAAATGGTCTTTGACGACTTTGTTCTGGATATCGCGAACCTGCCAGATAACGGTCAGGCCGAGCTTATCGGTGATGCGACGGTTGTGGACACGGCGTCGGGTCCGGTGATCCAACTTGACGGAGACCGGGATCTTGTGAAATTGGGGCGTCTGACCGAGTTTGAAGATTCCGAGCAGATTGCTTTCACGGTTGAGTTTACCAGATCTGAAGCAGACGGCAGCACCCAGCGTTTGGTCTGGAACAAGGGCCATGTGGGACTGACGTTGACAGGTGATGGCCTGATTGCGCATGCCGCAAACAATGATGGCAAATTCACCAAGGGATTCCATGTAGATAATCTGGGCCTGAATGATACCGAAACCCATACGATCACCTTCTTGGTCGACCAGAATGCAGATCGTCTACAGGTTCTCGTCGATGGGAATGTGGTGCTTGATGAAACCAATACCGATTTTGATTTTGTCGATGCGCACGGCGGCAAGGAATGGGGTTGGGATCTAGGCTTTGCGAGAAATCGTTATATCGATGGTGAAATCAGCGCGTTTGCAATCGACGACGAGGTCGTTTTTGTAGACACGCAGGTTGTGCAGGACGATTTTTCGATTGCCTGACACGATATGCATCGGCGAAATGTCGGCGCATATATGGTTGAAAAATTACGCTGGCTGGGTGCAAGATCGCACCTGGCCAACTGTATTTCAGGACAGCCATTCCCTGCCCTGGAGAATTGCGGCTGTTTCAGGCCGATCGTGTTGAAAGTTTCGAGTTATGATTTTGTCTGACAGCCATCGTTTTGTGTTCATTCACGTGCCGAAATGTGCGGGAACTTCTGTTCGCAATGCTGTTTTGTCATTCCACGATGCAGACAGCCGGTTTCTGAAACTGGTCGAGCGACATCCTGAACTGGGTGAAATCGACTATCGCCATCTTCCACTGTCGCTGCTGCGTGACCTTGATCCTGAGGCGTTCGGGAAGCTGAAGGAATACGAAAGCTATGCGCTGTTGCGTGACCCGTATCAGCGCTTTCAATCCGCCATGTCGCAACGCGCCAAAATGTATCTGGGCAAGGAATTTGCGCAGCTCAGCGATGATGAAATCCGCGCAGAAACCGAGAAGGTAGTGGCATATCTTTGTTCTGATCCTGCGGTGATTTCTCCGGAATATGTGCATTTTTCCCGACAGTCCGATTTTGTCCGGATCAACGGCGAACGGTTGGTGCGCAATCTCTATCCGGTCGAACATCTTGATCTTTTTGTTCAGGCTTTGACCCGGCAGATCGGCCTCGCTTCGCTGGAAATCGGGCATGCCAACAAGACCACGGTGTTTCGTCACCCACAGCTGAAACGGGTTATGTATGGGGGGAGTGCGCTGGCCCGTCGCGTTCTGCCTAGTCCGGTGCACGAAGCATTGCGTGTCTCCGCCCGTCGCGTTCTGATGAAATCCGGTGGCACGCAACCGCATCCGGTCTTGAGTGAACCTGTTTTCCAGGACTTTATTCGTGACTATTATGCCGAGGATATTGCCCTGCACCGGGATGTTCTGGCAGGTGTTGCAGCGTGATCCGGCAGGCAAGGAACGGAGCGGGCAGGTGCAACCGGTAAAGGAATGGCGCATACATCTGGGTGCGCATAAGACCGCGACAACACATGTTCAGGATACGCTGCTAGCACATCGGGACCAGATGGCGCGACGGGGTGTGGATTATATCCCCCGGGAAGCTTTTGGTCCGTTACAGCGCCGCTATTCAAACCCCGGTCATTGGCGAAGAAGGTTCTGGTCAAGACCATTGGCCAATCAGTTTATGCGCCAGGCTCAGGCGCTGCGCGGCGGAGCAGAGACGGTTCTTGTTTCGGACGAAGATCTGCTGGGCTATTCCGATGGTTTATTGTCGCCTGTCTTTTACCCGTCTTTTCGCGGGGCGCATATTGTCACCGAGATGCAAAAGACGGCTCCTGTTACGCTCTTTCTGGGGGTGCGCTCTTACGACAGGCTGTTGCCCTCAGCCTATGCTCAAATGATGAAATCCTTTGCGCCGGATCCGTATTGGCAATCCCGGCTCGGCGCGGACGTTCTGAAGACGCCGCCCAGTTGGTTCGATCTGATCGAGCGTCTTATGGCGGCCTTTCCCGGTGCAGCATTGCGGGTCTGGCGACAGGAAGACTACAGCGCACACTGGCAGAAGATTCTGACAGCTTTTGCAGGCCGGAACGTGGGTGCATTCCCACAGATTCCACCACCCACAAGAACCACATCGCCATCGCAAGAGGCGATCCACCAAGCCGAGGCTTTGGATCGCTCACTGTCGGTTGAAGAACGCCGCATGCGAGTTAAGAAGATCTTCTATAATGACGGGCCGGATGCCGTCGCTGGCACCCCGTTTCGGCCATATCAAAGTGAAACGGTCAGCGCGTTGCGACAAAAATACGAGCAGGATCTACAAAGGATCGCCCGAGATTACCCGGATATGTTGATCCGGATAGAATGATGCAGCCAACCCTTGCGGGTCAGCCGACCTTGGGGCGTTTGGGAACTTCGGTTTCCGAGACGCGCAGCAATTTCTTCGCAATTTCAAGATGCTGAGCGTTCCATTGCCAGCGTAACTTTTGTACGGGTGCCGCGCCATCGTCCAGAATGCGGGCTACCCGGGCATGATCGCGTTGCCGCAGGAGGCATTCATGTACCAGATGCGGTCCGACACATCCGAATTTAGGGACTTCACGCAGGGCGCGCCGGAACGGGCGGCGCATGTAAATCAGCAGTTCAAATAATGTCTGACACCAGAAATACAGATGCGGTTTCTGGCGATTTTTCCAATACTGAACACTGTAGTCATACCAGTCCGCCATGATGACATTTTGCGGTTCGGAGGCCAAAAACCACGTTGCCACTTCACGCGTATATCCGGGCCATGTGAACCATCGAGTTTCCGGGGTCCAGAAATAGGCAAAGAACCCTCGTTGTCCTACAATCGGCAGCCAGTCATTCAATGGTTTGATACAGAACGCGGTCGCATCCGCCCAAACACCGCCATGTTCTTTCAAAAGCTTGAACCGCAGAATGTTGGAATAAGATTGTATCGACATTTCTGGCGAGAGCTTTGGCATATCGACAAACTCTGCGACCGTGTCCTTGTCGAGAATGCGGAGGGTCCAGTCCGGATTTTTGTCTTGCCAGGATGCAATGCACATCCGCACGATTTCGGGAGCTTCATCAATTCCTTTGTCCCAGAACATCCAGATGTTCTTGGGGATGATCCGCGGCACAGCATTATCGAACCCGTCGGGTTGTGTCTTGCCGGCTTTGCGGGTCAATCTGCGGGCAAAACTGCGAAGCTGTTTACCCTTAACCAAAGATACAAATAAAAATAACCAAGGGTTCCCGGCCAAATCCAACGCTCCTATCGTAACCCATGTCGGTGTTTTAACGACCATTCCAGAGCCGCGCCAGAAAACTATCGCGATTGGCCTGCATCTATTTTTTGCTGTGTATTCACCGCCATGCTTGCGAAACAGTCGCGCGAAATACAGGATATTGTTTTCCCCCAAGCGGTGATGGACCCTTGGATGATGCAGATTATACTTCCCTAGCGTACACGTTAGGCATTGTTGGTAGTATCGCACCGATCAGGTGTTCTCCAGAAAGGCACGGTTCATGTCACTTGTTATGCAGTCCGGTCATCAGACCGCTGCCGGCGCGGCCGAAAAGTCCCGTCACGGGTTCATAATCGCGCTTATGATTCTGTCTTTCGTCATGCCGTTCTTTTTCTTCTTCATCGGCCTGAGGTTGAGCGCGTATCGTTTGTATTTTTTGGCTGCCACAATTCCGGTGCTTATTCAGTGGGCCAAGGGCGCGGCAGGCCCGGTGCGGTCGCCTGACATTCTGGTTTTGCTTGCGGCGATGTGGGCGGCGTTGGCCCTGTTTGCCAATCACGGGATAGGACGTTGGCAATTCGCAGGTATTCTGGTCGTGGAAACAGTCGTCCCGTATCTGTTTGCACGTGTCCTGATCCGGGACTACGTGACATTTCGAACGGCGGTGTGGTGGCTTTTTGCCATCGTTCTGGTGTTGGTCCCCTTCGCACTGTACGAAAATATCACGGGGAAACCGATCCTGCTGAACATATTTGGCGGGGTGTTTCAGGTCTATGCAGACGTGAATCAGGAGCCGAGATTGGGGCTGGAGCGGGCGCAGGCCTCAATGCCCCATCCGATTTTGTTTGGCGTTTTCTGTTCACCCGTTCTTGCGCTGTCCTGGTATGTGCTCAGCCCGGAAGGCGCATTCTTCAAGCAAACTCAACGCTCGATTATTGTTAGTACGGCTGTTTTCAGCTCTTTGTCTTCTGGCGCCTTCATGGGGGTTATGTTGCAGGCTTTCCTGATCGCCTGGGATGAGATTCTGAAGAAAATCAAAAGCCGATGGGTGATTTTCGCCATCATATTCGGCATTATCTATACCATCCTCGAACTGGCGTCGAACCGGAATGCGTTTCAGATCATTGCGACAGAGCTTACATTCTCGGCCGGGTCAGCCTGGAACAGAATTCACATCTTCAACCACGCCATTGACGATATTTTCCGCAACCCGATTTTTGGGATTGGTCTGGGTGAATGGACTCGCCCCAAATGGATGAAGCCAAGCGTTGATAATTTCTGGCTGCTCATCGCCCTGAGATACGGGATTCCGGCCCTGATATTTCTGGGTCTGGCCGTCATTATCGCAAGTTATCAAATCATCCGTGCCCCTTTGACTGGCCTCTATGCACGGGTTCGAACCGGATTTCTGATTTCGTTCCTAAGTCTCAGTGTTTCTGCATTCACCGTGCATTTGTGGGATGCCACCTATTGCCTGTTCATGTTCCTTCTTGGCAGCGGCATGTGGTTGATTGATGCCCGGGAAACACCCGAAGGTGAGGGCGAACAGGTGCAGGGAACATCCGCCCGACGGGAAATCCGCTATACGCGCTTTCCCAAAGGACCTGACCCGGAACCTGCCGAGTAACAAGGTTATACGTTGGAATGTGTTTAACCGGTCACCGTCCAGCGACGCCGGGTCATTCCGACGGCGCGGCGCAGGCGGCGCAGGGCGGGCATGTGACCTGACAGAACGGCCTGCATTTCATCGGGCGACATATCACCACGCAGCGAGGTGCGGGGGCGCAGGAATGTACCTTGCCGCCATTGACCACCGTCGCTTGACCACGCTGTTGTATAACCTGATGCACGCAAGGCCCGTAATACCCGCGCATCATAACGTCCGAATGGAATCCCGGCCTCGGTTATCGACCGGCCGCAGATATCCTCAAGCTGTGCCCGGGATGTCTCCAATTCCTGCCTGAGCACCGCATCGTTCAGTGTCGGCCAGCTGACATGGTCAATTCCATGGCTGCCGATCAACATACCTGCGCCCTGCAGGTTATGCAGGTGCTTCTTGTGCAGCGATCCCGTTTGCCCGAGGCGCCCGGTCAGAACAAAGAAACGTGCATGAAGACCCCGGTCAATCAGGGCGGGCAGCGCAATATCATGATCAGACAGGTTGCCATCATCAAAGGTGATTGCAACAGCCGCCGGGTCAGGCATGGCGGCAACCTGGTCAAGGACGTATTCGAATTGCTCCCGCGACAGCCAATATGGCGCTTCGCCGGGCTCCAGCGAGCGCCCGGGATCTCCGATACCGTGAAAGTTGACGCTTGTCAGGTTGGTCATTTTCGCCGCCTCTTCAAAAGCGAATGCAGCGTTTCCGCGGCGCGGACCGCAGGCGCAGTTAGCCCTTTGGGTTGGAACTCGTAAGGGCCTGCCGCCTGTAGGTCTGCCCCCCCGGTGCGGTGCTTGAACCGTGTGACCGTTGGATTTGAATCAGGGTCTATACCGCCCAGATCGTAGAATTTCATGCCCAGTTCTTTGCAGCGTAGAATGGAATGCCACATCAGGTAGTGTCCGGCATTCAGCCGTCGCCCGGCTTCAGCTGTGGCGCCGAAAAGGTAGACGGCGTTGATGCCGGCTCTGCCAATGGTCATGCCGGCGATGTCAGCACCGTCCTTCCGAGCGAACAGAACCTCATGGTCGAAATCGGGCCCTGTAAGCCCATAGTAAAATTCGGGGGGAATATCCGGGCGAAACCCCTTGGTGGCCTGTACGTCCTGATATAGCGCGTGAAACCGGCTGCGAGCCTCTGCAATCGGAACGATATCCAACTCCAGCCCAGCCTTGAGCGCATTGCGCAGCGGATTGCGCCACTTGCCGTGCAGCGCGCGCATCAGCGTGTCTTCGTCCTGATCACAGTCTACTACGACAGTTCTGTAAGATGGGGACCGCTCTGAGTGGGCAAAACCCTGGCTGGCGGCCAGTTCGTCGAGGGAGGGCACGTCATAGCGGGCAATCACCGGAAAACGCAGGCGCAGGATATGTCCTGTTGCTGTCGCATGCGCGCGCAGTGCCGCGAGCACCGCCTGCACGGTTTCGGGCGAGGGATCGGGGTGATCCCGATGCCGGAGCAATGGTCCCGCTGCAATCCATGCGATTCCGCGCCCAAGCGCGGGCAGGCGTTTGATGCGCAGGCACGCGGCGGCGACGATCTGTCCAGACGGGGTTTCCACCCGGACGAATTGCGGTTCTGCCCCGATCCGCCGTGCGGCTGCCTGTGCATAGGTCAGGCTCTGTTCATAGGTCAGATCCTGAAAAGTGGCGCTGCAGTCCAGCCAATCGGATGCAGACAGGATATGAAGAGATAGGGGTTCAGGGGTCATGACGGATTTATATCCTTGTCCTGACCCAGGCGGTCCATAAAGGTTTATGCCTCAGTGGAAGGATCGCTCTCAGGCGTGGAGTCAGGCGACCGAACCAGAGCCTGTAATAGGCCAGATGCAGCAGGCGCGCCCAACCCAGGCAGAGTTTGAGACGCATCGCGGCAAAGCCCGACTGCCGCGAGATGATCAGGCGGTGAGTGGGAACCGCTTCACCGCCATAGATCAGCTTGTAGCCGTAATCGCCAATCCCGGCCTCAATCCGTGTGATGCCGCCCTCAATCAGTTCTTCGATCATCTGAATCAGGCCGATCTTTCCCAGACTCAAACGTTCAAGCTCGGGGTCGGTTGATCTGGCGGGCAGGCGCCAGTGGCAGACCTGGCCGGAAACCAGGCAGAACTGGGTTGCCAGAGCTGAACTGTGGCCGTGCTGTTCGACAAACCATGTTTTTCCGCTGGTTAGGGTCTTTTTGGCAAGCTCCCTGTAAAAGGCCTCGCTCCCGGCCCAGTCGGTGAAATGGCCGCCTTTTCCAGCCTTTTGCCATTGTTGGTTGTGAAACCTGACAAAGTCCTGGAATTGCACCGCGTTGGGATGGGTCACTTGCGTTGTTAGCCCATGGTCACTTTGCAGGCGTTTTAGATCCCGTCGATACTGATTGCGCCGCTTCTTGGACAATTGGCTCAGATAGCCATCAAAGCTGCCGGGAAGCTCAAAGACGGTGTGTGTGCCCGCAGCCCGATCCTGCAACGCTAATGGCGGGTGGGAAGACGCGTAGTGGGTCACCGCATCACGCGCAGCGTGCAGAACCTGTCCGCGCTCGGACGCGGGGGTGAAGCTGATCAGATCGGCACATCCCCGCCCGAGAAGGTCAGACAGTGCCTCCGTCAGGCTGGGTGTCACGGCCCACTCTTCGGCTGCCAGGCGAAAAACCACTGTGTTTGGGTCTGTTGCAGCAAGTTTTGCGATACGTATCCTGATTGGCCCCAGCCAGACCGCGTGGATCATGAAAGGGATCAGGGCCACGAGATGCCCGTTCGCATTGCGCACCACCAATGCGCGAAGTGTTCGCCCCTGCCCAAAGTGCATCCACCATGTCAGTACCCAAACCGGGTTGGCATAGATATCCGCGCCCACCCGATCGGCAAGGGCGGCCCATTCTTCCACCATGTCACTCAGAGGTTTCACCCCATCAACCCACTGGAATGACAACTGGTTTGAAGCTTCGGTCACTCGACCGGCTCCTGTCTGATCAGATGATACCGCAAGGATGCGCGCGCAAGCCGTCGCCGCGCGGCGGCTTCGTCATGTTGTCCGGTGGCAGACATCAGGAAACGCAACATAGAGGACCCGACAAAGATGGCCCGCCCACAGAACGCCCCCCAAAGGCCGTAGTGCTTGCGTAAATAGATCATTTTGCTTTTTTGCATTTGCACGAACATGCGTGACCGGATCTGAACCGTGCTTTTGCCACCTCCGTCCAGATGCAGAATCTGTGCTGCGGGGGAAAATACGCAAGACCATCCGGCGTCGCGAATGCGGCGGCACCAATCGGCCTCTTCAGAATAGACAAAGAATGCTTCATCTAACAGGCCAACCGCTTCGAACACGTGACGGGGGACCAACATGAACATGCCCGAAACCACATCAACCGGTCGTTCGGAGTTTCGGTCCCAGTCTCCATACTCGGCATGGCCCAGAAGCCGATTTTGCGGCGACAGGCGATGCAGTCCGAATTCGATCAGCGCAAGATTGGCAGGCCCGGGATCGGCAAAGCAGGTGCGCTGAATGGTGTTCTCATCCTCCAATACCTGACAACCGAGGCATCCCACATCGGGACGCTGCCCAAGCCAGTGGACCATTGTGTCGATCGCGCCGTCCAGAATGATGGTGTCGGGGTTGAGCAACAACAAGGTGTCCCCTTGCGCGATTTCCAGTCCTTGATTGTTGGCGGCAGCAAAGCCCCGGTTGGTCTTATTCGCGATCAGCCGCACCTGAGGGAATTCTGTTCGCACGAGTTCGGCCGAGCCATCGTTTGATGCATTATCGACGACAATGATCTCATGCGGCATCATTGTTTCGCGTGCGATGGACATCAGGCAATCCCGAAGAATATCCCGGGTGTTCCAGTTCACGATCACGATTGAAACAGCGCAGGCAGTAGACGTGCTGTTTGGTGATGAAATCATGATACTCTATTCTCGTTAACCATTCACATTTCAAATTACTTAGTCATTGTTTCATTCTATGAATACACTGACCACAATCCTCTGAAGACAATTGTTGTTTTATAGCAGTCGAAAAAGTCAAAGCGTATAGACCAGTATATTGAGGTAATAGTTTGACAGCGCCGGACCTTCGAACCCAAGACGATATCGTGGTCGACTGTAGTGAATCCCTGAACACGGAACAACGCGCGGACTGGGATAGATTCCTGAAAGGGGCAAAACACCAGCACCCGCGGCAATCTCTGGTTTTTGCCCGTTCCGAGCAAGCCTCGGGTCGAAAGGTTCTGTATGCCCGCGCCCACTGCAGGGGCGGCGCTCTGGTGGCTGTTGGCCTACTTTCGCTTGAGCCGCACCCTTTTTTGCCCGGTGCCTGGTCCAAAGCTTATTGTCTGAGCGGCCCGGTATGCGACGACGCCCACAACATGGCTGTGTTTCTGAAGGCCCTTTGCGAACATCCTGAACTGGCCAGCGTGGGCAGTCTGAATGTCACCCCATTCTGGACAGAACAGGACGCGATAACAATGGATGGCGTTCTGGCCGGGGACGGTTGGCGGGTTTCCGAAGAGGAGCAGTTTCGCGAAACCGGGTGGGTGGACATATCCGGGACCCGCGAGGAGATCATGAAAAGTTTCTCCAAGAGCGCCCGGCGCGAAGTCCGCCGCGCTGAACGGCAGGGCGTTACCTTCCGTATTGCAGAAACAAGCGAAGAGTTCGGCATCTTTCTAAGCAGCATGAACCGCCTGCGCGCCACGCGCGGATTGGAAGAATTGGACGTCGCTACATATGAGACGACATTCGAAGACGTGCTGCGCCCTGATGATATTGGAACCGTGATCATGGCCTGGCAGGAGGATGCGTTTCTGGCTGGCTTGTTGGTCTATCGCAGCAAAGACGTCGTGCATGGGCGTCACTTCACAACCGAGCCGGAACATCTCAGGGCTGCCGGCAATCTGCGTATCGCACCGGCATTGTGGCTTGAGGCGATGTGCTGGGCGCAGCAAAAAGGATGCAGCATCCTGGATGTAGAGGGGTATCGCGCTCCGGTTGCGGGTGACAAGAAGTTCAACATCCACAAGTACAAGTCGGAATTCGGGCCGCGCAGTATTCGACGGATTTCCGAGCGGCAGAAAATTGTGAACCGACATGTGTTTCTAACCGGAAATGCCCGTGATCTGCTGCGGGGGCATCTGAAAAAGGTCAAACGGGCGATCATGGGGTGAAGCCTGGATGTGAGAACGGTCGGTGGTGCTGAAGATGAAGTTAGCGAAGAAAGGCAAGATACAGCTGATCCAGGGCGCGGCGCGGCTGGGGCCGGGAATGCTGATCAAACAGGTCTGGCTGGCCTTTCTCGACAGTTTTGTACGCAAACGCCATCTGGTGTTCAGGCTCGATACTCAGAACAGCAGCATGTCGCAGCCCGCTCTGAGCGGGGGTGGACACTTGCGCGAGGTTTTGTCTGCGGACGAACTGGATCAGCCGGATCTGGCTTGGTTGACCGATCCACTGGCTGCGCATGACTGGGGTACTGTGGACTGGCTGGCACTCGGGTGGCGGCTTTGGGTGCTGGAGGAGGATGACAATGTGCAGGCCTTTGCCTGGGTGCGCGATGCGACGCACAGCCGCGATTTCTTTGTCCCCCTAGGCGAGAGGGAGGAGCTGTTTTGGCATGTCTATGTCCTGCCGGATTATCGAGGTCGCAACTTGCAGGAACGGCTATGGCGGATGATTGCGGCGGACCGGGCTTTGGATGGGGTCGAGGGGATTTTCACTAATTGCAGAGATTACAATCTGCCGTCCCGCAAGAATATTCTGAAAATGGGCTTTTCCCCTGTGGGGCAGTGTGACGAAAACCGGATCATGCGCCGCCGGGTTTGGCGAAGCTATTGAACTTTACAGGCTGACATGACCACTAAACCCACCCGGAACACCTTGTATTGTGGCGATCCCCCGATGCGCTTTTCCAACCTTTTCCGGTCGGACCCGGAGGGGGGTTATATGTCTCTGTTCAAGGGGCGTCGGGCGTTTCCAAGCTATAACACCCGTGTTGCGATCCGGGCGGCCTGCGACCTGTTGGAATTGCAGCCCGGGGATGAGGTTCTGGCACCGGCCTACAATTGTGGATCGGAAGTTGATCCGTTGATCCATGCGGGTTTGTCGGTCCGGCTGTTTCCGGTGGCGCAAGATCTGATTGCTGATCCTGCTCGGATCGAGCCGCTGATCTCTCCACGGACCAAAGCGCTCTATGTCATCCACTATTTCGGGGTTATTCAGCCGGCACTGGCAGAGCTGCGCGAGCTGTGCGACCGGCATGGATTGCGGATGATTGAGGATTGCGCGCTAAGTCTTCTGAGCGGGGCATCACCCGCCGAAGGTCGTACCGGTGACGTGTCGGTGTTTTGCTTTTATAAATTTGTTCCGGTTCTGGGCGGTGGTGCGTTGGTGATCAATGCGCCGGATTTGCAAAGCGTCAATCCGTTCAACCGTCCTGCACCGCGCAAGGTTGTCGTGAAAACGCTGGTGCGTACTGGTCTGACCGCCGCGCTTGGTTCAACGCGCGCAAAGGGAATGGTTCAGGCGCTAAAGGGCAAGCCTGTGGCTGAGAATGCCCCCCTTGAGAACGATAAGTTGGAGGATATTCCGGGGCACTACTATTTTAACCCGGCTCTTCTGAACGCAGGGATGAGCGTTTTTGCCTCCCGACCCTTGAAGTCATTTTCCGTCTCTCAGGCGATATCAGCCCGGCGGTCGAACTGGCAGCGATACAGGGATTTGCTTGAAGGAAGTCCGGGTGTTCATCTGTTGCTGCCCGAGCTTGCACCGGAGACCTGCCCCCTTAACATGCCGGTGATGGTGGCAGACAGGGACCGGGTCGTTCAGACTTTACAAAGTAAGGGAATAGGGGCGACGCCGTGGTGGGCGGGGTTCAACCGCAACCTGGACTGGAGCGGTCAGGAAGAGGCAATGGCGCTGAAGAACAAGGCGCTGTCCCTGCCTTTGCACCAGTACCTCGGGGCAGCGCATCTGGACTATATCACAGCCCAATTGCAAGCGGCGCTGTAACGGCATCCCTGGTTCAGGCGCGCTCGCGCCGGAGATGACCGCGCAGACGGGACAGCAGTGAAAAGACCAGTGTTTCAAACCCTTCGGGCCGACCCGCCATGACCCACAGCAGAAGGTGAGTCAATGTGTAGGTGATTACGCCAACGCAGACTTTGACCAGAACGATCACCATGAGGCGCGGGACATGTGCCCCGGTGTGCAGAAGCATATCAGCAAAGATCACCAAGGCGATCATGACGGCGCAGGACAGGATGCTGCGCCAGGCGACGGTCAGCGGTTCAAACAGGCCACCCTTGCCGAACCTTCTGGCAATGATCAGGGTGATAATGAGCGCGGTAAAGCTGGACAGGCCAGCTGCCGCCAGCGCGCCACGAAAGTCAAACTTGGTACCGACCCACATGAAAAAACAGACCAAAGCCAACAAGGTTGCGTTCCGGATGAACAGAATACGCGTTGACCCTTCGATATAGCTGGCGGCTCGAACATTCGCCTGTAGTGTTTCCAAGGCTTTGAGTGGCGCCAGGACCCAGATGACCTGAGCTGCGGCGATCCATTTGTATCCCATACCGACAAGGATCATGTCTTCCGAAATCAGCGCAGTTCCGATGCTGATTGGCAGAACGAAAGCCAGCAGCATCTCGTTGATGCGCATAAACGCTTTCTGGTTTTGCCCGGTTGATCGTGAGACATCTGCCAGACCCGGGTAGATCACGCGTTGCAACGGGGCAAATAACTGTGTCGTCACAATCGTGGTGATGCGGCTGCCGGCCCGGAAAATCCCTGCATCTGCAAGGCCAAGAGTTGCGCCGATAACGATCTGGGGCATGTTGTTGGCCAAAAACTGGGACAGTTGCGCGCCCATGGACCAGGAGGAAAAAGACAGGCTTTCCCGCCAGCGAGATACCGAAAGCCTGGGAAACATCGGTGCAGTTGCGAATGTCCAAATGTTTCGGGTCGCAGCGCCGACAAACAGGGCCACAATAATCGCCCAGAAATCCTGCCACAGCCAAGATAGATAGATGGCGACACTGGCATAAGCGATACGATTGAACGTTTCCTCTGCTGCGGCCAGCGAAAACCTCAGGCCGCGTTCATACAGAAGAAAACGTGGGCTGCGCAGGGCGAGCAAAACCGAAATCGCTGCAACTGCAGGCAAAATCTCGACAAGTTCAGGTATGCCGAGCAAAGCTACTAGGGGTTTTGACAGCCAGACCAACGCGCCAGCTATCAACCCAAGTAGAATTTGCATGGTGAAGACTGTGTCGAGATGCTCGTGGGTTATATCATCCAATCGGATCAACACGATGCTGACCTGGCGCTGCAGCATCTCAAGCAGTGCGGTCGCAATTATGAAATAGGCAATGATACCAAAGTCTTCAGGCCTGAGAAGGCGTGCAGTGATGGCGAGCGTTGCAAAACCCAAAGCCTGTCTGAAGAGGCCGGACGCCAAGAGAGTCGCAGCGCCCACTGCAAGGGCAGATCTGCGAGTCAGCATGCTTGAAGGCAAGCTTACTTTAGGAGAATGCGTCAATCGCACCATCTTTCTACATTTAGAACAAAAAACAATTTAACGCCTCAGTGTTTCTGGTTTTGCCTTCTCCCAAGGCAGATCTGGGCATGTCACCGGTAACTTTTGTGGCAATCCAGGCCAGTCGTTGGTAATCAGTTTGAAGGTTGTTATTCATCTAGTGACAGGGTCGCATGATCTACGCTCAGTGTCAGAAAGCGTTGCTACATTTCAAGGAAAATTTGCGATTAATCCCACAATTTGAAATCAATTTGAGCAAGGACATCGGGTATGTGAAGCCTTGTATTCGATTTAGAAACAATTGAGTGACGACACCAGTTTCCAAGACGGTATGACAGTATGAAGATTGCGATTTTTGGTTTGGGGTATGTGGGTTTCACGGCAGCGTGCTGTCTGACCCGTGAAGGGCACGAGGTGATCGGCATTGATGTGAACGCCGACAAGGTGTCCGAAATCAACGCAGGCCAGCCCCCGATCAAGGAGCCGAAAGTGGCCGGGCTGCTGACCGAGGCGCTTGGGAAAAATCTGATCCGCGCCGTGGTCGAGATGCCGGATCTCGGGGATGTGGATCTGGCCATTGTCTGTGTGGGCACGCCCAGTTCCACTGACGGCTCGCATAACATGAGCTTTGTGGCCGAGGTGACGCGTCAGATTGCCGAAACCGTATCGCCGGATCGGGCGCGGCCTCTGACGGTGGCGTATCGGTCAACCTTCCGGCCGGGCACCGTGCGGCAGCTGATCGAGCCGATCTTCCAAAGCTATCTGGGCGAGCGGACGGCGCAGGCGGTCGAGATTGTCTATAACCCCGAATTCCTGCGCGAGGCGTCGGCAGTGGATGACTTCTTCAACCCGCCCAAGATCGTTGTTGGTACAGCCGGTGGCAATCGCTCGGCGGTGATGGACGAAATGCACGAGGGTCTGGACGCGCCGGTGTTCTACACCGCTTTTGAAGAGGCCGAGATCACCAAATTCGTCGACAACACCTGGCATGCCACCAAGGTGGCCTTCGCCAATGAGATCGGCCGTATCTGCCACAGCATGGGCGTGTCGGCCAAAACCATGCACGAGATTTTCGTCTCGGACACCAAGCTGAACATCTCGGCTTATTACACCCGTCCGGGCGGCGCGTTCGGGGGCTCGTGCCTGCCCAAGGATGTGCGTGCATTGCAGCATATTGCGGGTGAGGTGGGGGCCCATACCCATCTGATTGACAGCCTGTTGCAGACCAATCAGGCGCATAAAACCTATCAGGCGCAGGACATCATGGCGCGGCTGCCCGAAGGCGGTCGGGTGCTGATGGCGGGGCTGGCCTTCAAGGCCGGAACCGATGATCTGCGCGAAAGCCCCAATGTCGATATTGCCCGGCGGCTGCTGCAGGCTGGGTATCAGCTGTCGGTCTATGATCCGGCCATCAAGCCTGCCGATCTGCGGGGGCAGAACCTGGGTTATGCCTTTACCCATCTGCCCAATGTGGGCCGCCTGTTGGTTGATCGCGCCACGGCCGAGGCCGGGCCATGGGATCTGGTGGTCGGATCGAACAGGATCGTGAACGAGCTGAACCTTGGCGATGCAGAGGTGATAAGAACCTATGAATATGACTAGCCCTGTATCCGCTGTTCAGCCGATCTCGTTCGACGAGCTGCGCCAGAGCCAGCCGCTGAAAGGGCTGAAGGTTCTGATCGTGGTGGAAAACCTGCCCGTGCCCTTTGACCGCCGCGTCTGGATGGAGGCCCGCACGCTGGCCGCCGCAGGCGCGCTGGTCTCGGTCATCTGTCCCACTGGCAAGGGGCATGAGGAACGCGTCTGGGAAGACGAGGGGATCAAGGTCTATCGCCACCCGCTGCCATTGGATGCCAGCGGCGCGCTGGGATATCTGCTGGAATATGGCGCGGCGCTGTTCTGGGAAAGCTGGCTGTCACTGAAGATCAAGTTCACCCGTGGGTTTCACGTCATCCATGGCTGCAACCCGCCCGATCTGATCTTTCTGGTGGCACTACCCTTCAAGCTGTTTGGCGTGCGCTATCTGTTCGATCACCACGACATCAACCCCGAGCTTTACGAGGCCAAGTTCGACAAACGCGGCTTTTTCTGGAAGCTGATGAAGACGTTCGAGCGGCTGACCTTCGCCTCGGCACGGGTGTCGATTGCCACCAATGAAAGCTATCGCAAGATCGCCATCGAGCGCGGCGGCATGGCGCCCGAGGATGTCTTTGTGGTTCGCTCGGGCCCCGATCTGAGCCGGTTGCAGCACCTGCCCCCGAACCCCGCGTGGCGCAACGGGCGGACATACATGGTGGGTTATGTCGGCGTCATGGGCGATCAGGAAGGAATCGACCTTCTACTGGAATCCGTGGCGCATCTGGTCAAGGTTCAGGGCCGCGACGACATCCAGTTCTGTCTTGTGGGCGGGGGCCCCAGCCTGGACAAGCTGCGCGAACAATCTGCTGAAATGGGCCTGTCGGATTATGTCACCTTCACCGGCCGCGCGCCGGATCAGGATCTGTTTGAGATCCTGTCGACCGCAGATGTCTGCGTGAACCCGGATCGGGTGAACGAGATGAATGACAAATCCACCATGAACAAGATCCTTGAATACATGGCGTTCGAAAAACCCATCGTTCAGTTCGACGTGACCGAAGGGCGGTTCTCGGCACAGGAGGCCTCGCTTTACGCCAAGGCCAACGATCCGGTGGATATGGCCGACAAGATCACCGAGCTGCTGGCAGATGACGACCGCCGCGCCGCCATGGGCCGCTATGGCCGCGCCCGGGTCGAGGCCGAGATGGCCTGGCCCCATCAGGTGCCCGCGCTGATCGCGGCGTATAAGCGGATCTGGAAGGGGTAGGGCCCTATCGTCGCTCGTTGGCAGCTCTTTCGCTTATGTGCATTTGTCTAGTTCAGGCCTTCGGCAATTGAGCCTTTCCAGTCGATCTTGGTGATTGTGACAGGATAAGGTGGTTGTGTTACAAAGTAATCCGGTCGTGGGAGGATTGGGGCAGTGCCTCGGGACCTCTTTTATTCGTCTGTCTTTGAGCTTGCTGGAGTATTCTTCGATTGCAATCGAGGGAAACCAAGCCGGACTTATACCTTAGATCAAAACGGCACAAACCGCGGCAGGCGGTTCAGGCTGGGTTCCATGAAACGCTGCAGTCTGGCATCCGCGTCCGCCTCGGTTTCGCCGGGCAGGATGGGGGTGACAAATCGAACCAATGCGCCGTCGGTCCGGCCCATGGTGACCCCGTCCTGAATAACACTCATCTTGGCGCGGAAATCGTTGACCATGCGTTTGCCGCGCTGTTCGAACCAGTAGTAGACCAGCTGCTTTGACAGCTCTTTCTGGATGACCGCACGGTTGACGGTAAAGCTGCCGTAGGGGGTGTCGCCCGGATTGATCTCATATGGCTCAAGGCTGAAGATTTCCCAGCCACCTACGGGCAGGCAGACCTCGGGTGAATGGATGCCTTCGCCTTCGGTTTGCTTGTCGTAGAAGGCCACGAACATGTTCACGAAATCACCCGATCCGCTGTCGATATAAGTGGCATGGAGGTAATCGCTGGCGCCCAGAGTTCGTTCAACATTGGGATCAAGGCTGGTGGTCGACCCCGACCAGTCGCCCAATTGTCGCGGATAGAGGACAAAGGGGTCCCGCTCGACGAGTTTCACCTCGGAGGCGGGGCGCAGTGTCCACGCGGTCGAGACCGCAAGCGTCAAAAGCGCCGCGAGAGCCAGCGCGACTGAGGCGCGGATGGCAAAGATACGCAATGCGACGGCACCCAGCCCTTCGGTATCCAGATCGATTGTCTCGGCAAAGGGCTTTGGATCGGGAGCCAGACGCTGCAAGCCGATCGCCATGAGAAACAGAATGGCGACGCAGAGCAGGAAGATGATCCAGCCTTCGAAGAAATGCATGAACCCTTCGGCCTGTTCGATGCCATGCTGATTGACCAGAATGCCGATCACGCCGATGCGGATGGAGTTCATCAGAACGGTCAGCGGCGCGGCCGAGACCAGCAGAACCACCTTGTGCCAGATCGGGCCGCGGTAGAGCAGGGCAAAGAGGTATGAAAAGCTGAGGATCGGGAACAGGTAGCGTAGCCCGGAACAGGCCTCGGCCACTTGCAGCTTGTAGACCCCCAGATCAATGACATTGCCTTCGATAAAGACCGAAACACCGGCGAGCTGCACGAACCAGACGCCCAGCTCGGACGATATCCATTGCAGGAAGATCGTGAGCTTCCAGTAGACGAACTGGGGCAGGGGCAGCATGAAGACCAGATGGATTACGGGCAATTGGTGGTATTTCCCGCGTTGCCAGCCGAAGACGGTCACCATGACGCCACCGGTCCAGATGATCATCGCATAGGTGACGATATCCGGGATACGGGTCAGATTGCCGAGAATGGCGACGGCCAGAGCCAAAGCAATCACTGTGATGCCCGGCCAGCGGTCGCGCACGATGGGATTGGGCGGCGGCATGTCCCGCAATTCACGCAGGAACAGGTACAGTGAAATAATGGGGATCAGCGGTCCGTGACTGTATTCCGGCGTGCTCCACGCCGCGCCCAGCGAGACAATGCCGATCCAGAAAACGGGAAGCGACCCCAACACCAACAGGGCAAACCAGAACAGCCCCGCAGCGTTGATGGCAGGCAGGGCGTTTCGGGCCGTCTCAAGCATTTTGCGGCGGCTGTCGTTCGAATCGAGACGATGCATCACAAACCATCATGCATAATATGAGAGGCCCTGAAATTGTGACGGCCAAAGCTCCCGCGATTTAGATCCGGAAAGTGCACAATACGCGAAGGACGGCATGTTTGTTGATAGGAAAACCCGCTCAGAGAAATCAGGGTTTAAGAGTAAACCTCCGTCCAAGCGTCAGGAAGACCGAGTTAGAGGTCGCCTTAAATCCGTTCTGGTCATCCATTTCGTATTGATAACCGATGTTCATCGCCCAGTCCTTTGTGATCGCGCGGGTATAAGAGGCATCGAAAGTACCGCGCTGACGCGGGTTGGACGGGCCCGGGCCTTCGCTTTCCTGATCGATGAAATTGACGCTGAAAGACAGACCGGATACCGGGTTGATAAAGTAATCATAGGCTAGAAAAGCCACGGTTTCGCGGGTTTCGTTGCTTTGTGTACTGGTACCGACCCGGCGCTGGATTTTTGCAGAGATTTGAGAGCTGGCCAGTTGATAGCTATAGTCGATCTGGCCAATTGGTGTGACTTCGTCAAAGGGCCCTCTGGTAAATCCGGCATTGAAGCTGAACAACCCGCCAGCCCATTGAAAGCTTCGACCAAAGGTGGCGTTGGATCTTGTACCATTCACGCCGAATGTCTGGTCGAGAAAAATATTGGCCGTGCCGTTCGACAGATTTTTGTTCCAGGAAAAGTCCCAGACAAAATTTTCCGTAACGTTATTGGTATTGGTCGTGCGTAGAGTGTTATCGACCTGGGTGTAGCCAATATTCGCACTGACAGTGGTAACTGGGGATACGTCATATGTTGCACCAGTTGACACTGTCGTCGTCTTCCGGTCGGTGCCTACAGCATCGTCTGCATTGAAGTCTATGTAACTAACGCGCACGTTTCCCTGTAGAATCGGAGAGATTCTAAGTATTGCGGTTGCTGCATAGTCATCCGACCTATTGTCGAACAGGTTCGGGTTAATTGTGTTCGTATAGCTGCGTTCGCGGTGGCTGTAGTTAAACCGGAAACCCAAAGGATCATTCAAACCAGTTTGCCAGTCCAGGTTTCCACGCGTATTGACCTGATCGCCCACGGTGCCGATGACATCAGAGGCATCGATGACGCCATCCAGATTTATATCGGTCAGTGACCGGTTGAAGGCCAAATCTCTCTCACGGTATTCGGCAAGCAATCGAAACTGGCTGTTAGCGTTGTCTCGTTGATATGTCAGCTGAGTGAACGGGTCCGAAAAGCTGGATTCTGTTCCAATGATTGGTTCGTTGGCGATCCGATACAGCCCCGACAGGTCGAAGGTCAGAGTAGATCCCGGTGTCTGGTTGACGAGGCCCAAGGCCAGTGTGTTCTCCCACCAAGTGGTCGATCCGAGGGAAGGGTCCGTTAGCCGGAGATTGTCATCATGCCGGAGTGATGACAGATAATCCAACGTTATGTTCAGCCCGGTTCCGGTGCCGCCGGTTTGCCGGGCGGCGGGCGGCAGGCCAACCCTGCGCGCAGGGTTTCGTTGAGCCTGTTGAGAGATGAGTTGTAAGCTGGGGGCGCGTTGTGTGGCCGTCGATGGCGCAGCCGTTTGCTGTACAGTTGTTTGTTGCGTCAGGTTCTGCTGTCCAACCGCAGGCGTCAGCGAAAAGAATAAAGCTACCCCGCCCCCCAGCGTGGTGGATAGTTTATTTTTGGATTTTCCCACCTGTATAAGCCCCTATTCGAACAAACGGCGTGCGGGCACCACAACAACGTCTCCGGTCTTAAGAACTGTATTGCCTTTGATGCCACTGCCCGAGCCATCGTAGTTATATTTATATTTGTTTACCGCGCCTGCTTTACTGTCAGCCCGGCGCAATTCGATGCGCTTGCGAGCCGCGAAATTGGTCAGGCCACCAGCCTGGGCCAAAACCTGAAGAATAGTTGTTCCCTCGGTTGCAAGATATTTTCCGGGTGCGTTGACTTCACCCATGATAAAGACATCAATTGTCGGTCCGGTTGGAGTGAGAGATCCGGGAAACGCAGGAGGTGCGACCCTTGCAATCGATGTAAATACGGTCGGCGGTGCATTGAAATTTGGTGCCAGCGCCGATGCCAGGGATGAACTTAATCCATTCGTTGATAGTCCTCCTGCCCGAATTGATCCGGCAAGGGGAAAGGTGATGGAGCCGTCTGGCAAAACCAGAACGGTTCGGTTCAGGGAGGGGTCTTCCAATACCTCAATCTGAAGAGCATCACCCGGCTGGATCTGATAGGATTGCGCCCAAGCCCCGCTTGCCACGACCATAGTCATGACAAACGCAATCAATGAAGCGATTACTGTCCGCATGTTCAAATCTCTCATATTTTTCCCCTTTATGCCAACTCATTGGTAACGAAACAATCTGCAGCGTTTCATACGGATGCGAGATGCGGCAGATTTGCAGCGGATTCCGCTTTGGAAACACTATTGCCCCAGCTTGTCCGCGGAACTGACCTGTTCGATCTCTTCTTCCAGCGAAGGTGAAATGTTCAGGGGAACTCCCGTCGCCCGTGCTGCACGATACGCGCGCAGGGCGTCCTCTCGACGGTCGACAGCGGCATAGGCTTTGCCCAGATGATATAGAACTGTGGGGTGATCGGGGAATGCGCGCGCTGCGAGTTCAAGATAGCTGACGGCCTCGTCATAATTGCCCATTCTGTAAGAAACCCAGCCATAGGTTTCCTGAAAGACAGGCACGCGGGTGCCGCGGAGTCGCCTTGCCAAAACGCTGGCGCGTTGCAGGCTTTCGTCATCGCTGCGGTGGGTTGTCAACAGGCTGGCCAGGTTGTTGGCCACAACCAAGGATCGGTTGCTGAGCGGGTAAAGTTTTTCATAGACCGAGATCGCCTGATCCAGCTCTCCGGAGCGTTCGTGATCTGCCGCCTGCAGCATGAGAAGCTCGGGGTTCTCGGGCAATCTGGTCAGGGCATCTGTCAGAATGCTTTTGGCCAGTTCAACCTCGTTGCGTTCAACGATCAGTGCGTGCAGTGATAACCAGGCCCGCGTTGTATCCGGATAGTCCTCGAGGATCGCGCGATAGAGCTGCTCAGCCTCGTCGCGTTTGCCTTCGCCCGTCAAAGCGTGGGCCTTGACCAATCGCACCGGCAGAGAATCCGGATCTTCTGCGAGCAGTTCGTCAAGGCGAGCAAAGGCGGCAGTGGCATGCCCCTGTGCCAGCAACGAGCGAATAAGTGCGATATCGGCTGGCAGGCCAAATTCGGGATCATCTGTTAACTCGTTCAGGAAGGCAGTCAGTTCCTCCGTGCGCGCCTGGGCTGCAAGCATGTGGGCCTTGAGTTCATTTGCGAGGCGCCGTGCCTCGGGGGTGTTCAGGTCCTTGACAGAGCGCAGGACAACCTCCAGCCGCGCCCAGTCTTTCATACCCAGATAAACTTCACCCAAAAGGAACAGAAGATCGGGTTCTTCGGGTGTCTGCTGTAGAGATGCGATCAGGATGCGTTCGGCAATTTCCGGGTCATTTTCTTCTATTAAGAACTGAGCGTAGCGCAGTGTTTCCTCCGGCGCATTTCGCGATACTTCCGTCGCCAGGGCCAGCATTTCCCCCATCAGCTCCCTGTCCCCATTGCGTTCATGAGCCTGCGCCATAAGGGTCATCAATTGCGGGTCGCGGGGATCTTGGCGAAGTGCTTCGCGCAATTGAACAATGGCATCACCGATATTGTCTTCTTCAATCAACCATGATGCCTTGAACTTGAGCGCCTCAACTTGGGTGGGATCTTCTGAAAGCACGTTTTCAATCAAGGTTCTTGCTGCGCCGGGGTCGTCAGTTTGGAATAGCATTCTTGCAAATTCCACCTCGTTTTCCCTTGTCTGAATGGTGCGTTGCGCGCCTTCAAGCAATGCGTGCATCTCGGCAATTGCGGTCTGTTTGTCGCCAGAACGGAATTTCAATGCGGCGCGTATCGTTTTGAAGCGTGCGGTATTGGGTCCGTTATGCGTGATGATCGTATCCAATTCGGTAATCGCGGCCGATATACTGCGATTTTCGTTCAAAAACGCGACCAGACGCTGGGCTGGCATGTAATCTGTGTCTTTTGGGTCCACCTCTGAGCGCAGCATCTGCTCTGCGGCATCCAGATTGCCCTGGTCGATAAAATGCTGGACGAGTAACTGTTCGACGCCTTCATCGTCAGGGAACACAAATGCCATTTGTCTGAGCAGCGTTTCGATTTCAGTGGGCTTGTCCAGTTCCCGCAGCGCGCGGAGGCGAATCCCGTAAAGGTTTTCCTCCTTTGGATTGATATCAAGTGCCGCACTGGTCTCGTTCAAGACGCCGGTCCAGTCCTTGTCGCGGACCAGATGGTCAATCACGATCTGCCGCGCAGTCATCAGATCGGGGTGTTTCTCGATCATCTTGAGGGCGGTGTGGACAGTGAAATCCACGCCTGCGGCATCGCCATTTCTGACCGCGTCGGTATAAGTCAGCGTGTTGTTGATGGATTTGATTTCGATATCGTTCGGGGCCAGTGCTGCGGCAGCGCCGCCGTAACGTCTGACATCATCCCAGTTGCCAATTTCCAGTGCCATCTCGGCAAGGCTGCGCTGTCCTTCGAGGTTGTCCGGATATTGCTCTACCAGTCTCAGATACTGGCTGTAGGCACCACGGATATTGCCCCGCTCGCGCTCCAGCCGGGCGAAGGTCAGTCGCGCCTCTTTGTGCTGACCGTTGAGTTTGAAGACATTCCTGAATTCGACCAATGCGCGCTCGACGTCACCAGCTTCCAGATGAGCCAGACCGGCCTGGAAATGCGCCTCCGCGCGTTCTTCGGCCGAGTCGCACGCGCTCAATAACAGGGCTGCGGCCAAGAAGGCGCTGGCCAGTAATTTGTTGATAGAGGTCCCGGCTCTGCTCAATGCTGCACTCCCGCAAAAGTTACGAAATCGCACGCAGCCGACAGTTTTACCCGGCCACGCGTTCCGGGTTTAACACCCGGTGCCGCGCAGGACGACGGAGATAGTCCGGATCAGGATTGACACATCTGTGCCGAACGACATGCTTTTCCAGTAATTTGTGTCGTGATGAGCGCGTTCGGCAAATGAAGACTGGTTGCGCTTGGACACCTGCCAAAACCCGGAAATGCCAGGGCGCATCGCGTTGTAGAATTTGCCGGGATAAAGATCCTGCTGGTTCACCATCATCGGGCGAGGTCCGACCAGAGACATTTCACCCACAAAAACGTTCCAGAATTGCGGCAATTCATCCATTGAGGATTTGCGCAGGAATGTGCCGAATTTAATGATGCGTGGATCGTTGCGAAGCTTCTGGTTGCGGTTCCACTCTTCCCGGGCTTCGGGGTCGGCTGCTAGATGTTCTTTCAGCACGGCCTCAGCGTCATGCACCATAGTGCGCAGTTTGAGCAGCTTGAAAACCTTGCCGTCTTTTCCAACCCGCTCCTGCCGGTAAAACGGTGTTACGCCCTGACTGGCCAGAAATACGGCCAGAAGCACAACCATCGGAACGACGAACGGCGCTGCAAGCAGTGTAAACGCAATATCAAAGATGCGTTTTCCCACACCTCTGTAGAACCCCGGATACTGAACTGAGGTTGGCATAACAGAGATGCTAGAGTAGCCCGCGCCAGCGTTGGCCACTTCTTTTGAATGACTTGTCACTATTTAAACCCCCAACACACACAAATACTCACGAACCACTTGCCAAACTCAGGAACAGAACACGCTCGACCTCAACTACATATACTTAAAATCTTATGTTTTTATGCCACTTCGACCCTGCGCTTGCACATTCGCGAGGCCACTTTCCCGTAACCAAGTGTTAACAAATTCAGCTTGGCTTGCAAAACATTAATACTGGCAAGGACACCTCAGAACGACTTAGTACGAGTGTTTTCCAACAGGATCGTGGAACTTTGCTCAACGGATCTGTTGAAAGTTCAAGAGTTTCTGTTTCCTCTTTGGCTACAATGGATTAAATTATGTGCTTTTGGAGCCAGCTTTGACCTCCCAGAGGCCTTTTTGACTCGTGTTCAAGCCAGATTGCCAAGGCGCCATCGACGGACCTTTTCCAAAGGCGTAGATGGAAACAATTGTGAGAAATATTTCTGATTGAAGGGGGTCGCAGGTCAATTCACCGCGTGTGCAGTTTAGTGGTGCCTGCTATCTTGATTTTGTGGCAAAGTAGTACCCAAGTACTTTTTGTTTATGTGACGTGTTCTTTATGTAAGGGATTTCTGGTGGTTCAGAGTTTAAGTTTGGATAATCTCCAGGGGGCCGGTACGAGGTTTGACAAGGCGGAAGGCAGCCGAGGTGCAATGGCGTCCAGTGACGGGTTTTATCTAGACTATTTCGGGCTCGATCGGCGGCCCTTCACACTGCTTCCGGACCCCGGATTCATGTACTGGTCACCGCTGCACAAGCGTGGGTATTCGGTGCTGCAGTTCGGCATCATGAGCTGCGCACCCATTACAGTGCTGACAGGCGAGATCGGGGCCGGGAAAACAACCCTGGTGCAGCATCTTCTGAGTGAAATGGAAGAGTCGATCACCGTTGGGCTGATCTCGAATGCGCAGGGTGGTCGCGGAGAGCTGTTGCAATGGGTTCTGCATGCGTTGGGTCTGCCAATTAACAACGACGCCCCCTATGTTCAACTGTTCCGGGATTTGCAGGATTTTCTGGTTGCGGAATATGCCGAAGGGCGGCGGGTGGTCCTGATCTTTGACGAAGCGCAGAACCTGACAGTCGAAGGTCTGGAAGAAATCCGTATGCTGACCAATATCAACTCGAACACGGACGAACTGATCCAGCTTGTTCTGGTTGGCCAACCTGAATTGCGCGACATGGTTCTGGATCCCAAGATGCGCCAGCTGACGCAGCGCGTGGCCGCAAGTTTTCATCTGGAACGGATGGATGAGTCGTCCGTCGAAGCCTATATCAGGCATCGAATGAAAACGGCCGGTGGGTCCGGCGGCGAGTTTACAGAAGACGCCTGCAAGCTGATTTTTCAACAGACCCGCGGTGTGCCACGTCTGGTCAATCAGTTCTGCGACTTTGCCCTGCTTTATGCCTGGACAAATGAAGCGGACAAGGTCGACGAAACTATCATCAATCAGGTGATCGATGATGGCGTGTTCTTTGGCGGAAACTCGCTTGAGAAGGAGCTGGCGGTCTAAGATGGGTCCTGTACGCTACTATTCCTCCATTTTCCTGCGGCGGTTTCCGTATTTCCTCATTGTGGCGACGATTGTCTCAGCGATTTCGGTCACTGTGGCAATGACCTTGCCACCAACCTATTCCTCCACAATACGTCTGATTGTTGAATCCCCGCAGATTCCGGGAAATTTGGCGGCCAGTACGGTTACGACATCTCCGTTTGAACAGCTCCAGATTGTTGAACAACGTTTGCTTACGCGACCGGTTCTTCTTGATATTTCACGCAAATATAAGGTGTTGCCGAACCAGGATGAGGCTACTCCGGATGAGATCCTTCATGAGCTGCGCTCAAATACCCGGGTTCGAATTTCTTCCGGTCGCAATCAGGCAAACCTGATGTCGATTACGTTCGACGGCAGAAGCGGGCCAATCGTAGCCGGCGTGCTGAACGAGTATCTAACGGAAATTCAAAAGCTTGATGTCGAGTATCGTAAAGAACGAGCATCTGACACACTTGCGTTCTTTGAGCAGGAAGTCGAGCGCCTTGGTGCTGAGCTCGACAGGGCCGACGCGAGGGTTCTCGAGTTTCAGAGTGAGAACGCTGGCGCCCTGCCGGCCAGCCTGCAGTTTCGCATGGCGCGGCAAGGAACATTGCAAGCCAGTCTTCAGCAAACCGATCAGCAGATTTTTACCCTGCAGAAGCAGCGAGAGAAACTGCTGGAAATCTACAGCACGACAGGTCAGATCACGACTGTTGGACAGCAGCCGCAGACACAGGCCCAGCAACAGCTAACCCAATTGCGTAACCAGCTTGATAACCAGCTGGGGATTTATTCCGAAAGCAGCCCGCAGATTAAGATTTTACGCGCCCGGATCAACCGTTTGGAGGAAGTTGTCGCAGCTGAACAGAGTACAAGCGCAGCTACGACAGCCACACAAACGGGAAACTCGTCACTTGATCTGCAACTAGCTCAGTTGGATTCGCAAATCGCCGCACTTGAAGATCAGCGAACTGTCACTGAGGAAAGCCTTGAAAAGGTAACCCAGTCAATTGAACTGACTCCTGCAAATTCGATTACGCTGGCAGAATTGCAGCGCGACCAAAGTAATATCCAGGCGCAATATAATACAGCCGTTTCCCGTTTGGCCTCGGCTTCAACTGGTGAGCGGATCGAAGTTACGTCTCAGGGGCAGCGTATTTCGGTAATTGAACATCCTTCTGTCCCCAGCACACCGACCAAGCCCAACCGTCTGGTAATTGCAGGCGGGGGAATAGGGACTGGTATCGCCTTGGGTTTGGCTTTGATCTTTTTGCTTGAGGTGTTGAACCGGGCCCCGCGTCGACCTGAGGATCTGATCAAGAAGCTGGACGTGTGGCCCATCGCGACCATCCCATATGTACGATCTCGGGGTGAAGTGATGAAGCAGCGCCTTATCTGGGTTGTAGCCATTCTGGTGATTATGGTTGGTGTGCCTGCAGGCGTTTGGGCTGTGCATACCTATTATCTGCCACTGGATCTGTTCGCTGAAAAAGTGATCGACAAGCTTGGGGTGTTCTAGTGATTTCTGTTCTGATTGAATCAAGGAGGGTGTAATGGACCGTCTTCAGCAGGCGATTCAGAAGGCCCGCAGGGCACGAGACAGCCGTCAACAGCCTCAACCACTGCAGCCAGTAACTGAAGAACAGCTGCATGTTCCCCAGGAAAGCGCGGATGAGGACATCTGGCTGACTGTACCCGAGATCGTGATTGACCCAGGGCTCATCTCCCGCAAGCGTCTGATGTCTTTTAACGGTGGGGCTGATGCAACGCCTTATGACATGTTGCGGACCAAGATGTTGCAGCAGACCTTGTCCAAAGGCTGGCGGAGAGTGGCGCTTACCTCTCCCTATAGCGGGTGCGGTAAAAGTACGGCAGCTGCAAATCTGGCATTCAGCCTGAGCAGACAGGAGGACTTGCGCACGATCGTGATCGATTTCGACATGCGGCGCAGGGGATTGGCAGAGATACTGAAGCAAACCGGAAATTACAGTATGGCTGATGTCATCCAGGGGAAAGTGCCGTTTCACGAACACGCACTGCGCCACGGTAACAACGTGATTTTCGGGTTGAACTTCTCTTCAACACGCAACCCTGCAGAAATTCTGCAAAGCCGGCGGACAATCGAATTTCTGGAGCAGCTCGAAGCGGAATACAAACCCGATGTCATTCTGTTTGACACGCCGCCACTGATGGCCAGCGACGACAGCCATGGTTTTCTTAAGAATGTCGACTGCGCTTTGCTTTTGGCAGCAGCGGAAGAAACAAGCATTGATCATATCGACATCGCCGAGCGGCAATTGGCAGAACTCACGAATGTCATGGGAATTGTTTTGAACAAATGCCGGTATATCAGTGGGGCCTTCGGGAATGAGTACGGCACGTACTGAAGAAGCTCCGGTCGATGCGGTAATCATACCTCATTATAACGACCTTCCAAGGCTGGAACGATGCCTGCACGCACTCAGGAAAAATGACCTGGGTGGAACCGAAGTCGTTGTTGTAGACAACAACTCTCCGATTTCGTTGGATGGCATCCGGCGGGCCTTCCCCGAGGTGCGCTTTCTGGTGGAGCCGCAAAAGGGAGCAGCCCATGCGCGCAATCGTGGCGTAGCGGAAACGACGGCGCCACGTTTGTTTTTTATCGATGCGGATTGTGTTCCTGCGCCGGATTGGCTGACGGTCGGACGCCAGATCGCAGATTTGGCAGATTTGATCGGAGGCCGGGTTGACGTGTTTGATGAAACCCCGTCACCCCGCAGCGGTGCCGAGGCATTTGAGGCTGTATTTGCCTTTAATTTCCGCCGGTACATCGAAGTTCAGGGATGTTCCGGGGCAGGTAACCTGCTGACTCGACGGGATGTATTCGACAAGATCGGTGGGTTCATCAATGGCGTATCCGAGGATCGGGAATGGACCATGCGCGCCGTTGCCCAGGGCTATAGTCTGATTTACCGGGACGAGTTTTGCGTCAGCCATCCATCCCGGCAGGACTGGCCGGCCCTGAAGGCCAAATGGCGACGGACGACGCAAGAGGGATATCAGTTGAACGGAACAAATGCTGCATCGCGTTTGCGGTGGGCTATTCGTGCATTGGCCATGCCAGCAAGCGCAGTCGTACACACCCCGAAAGTTGTATCCAGTAACAAATTGGCCTCAACCGGTGAGGTCTTGCGCGCAATCACCACCTTATTCCGGCTCAGATGTCAGAGGATGGTCTGGATGCTGCGCCAGGCATCGGGCGGTAATATCTGATCAAGCCAATTGAAAAGGGACCGCAAAGCGGCCCCTGGTCATGTAGGTCAGATTTGTGTGTTTTGCTCAGGCAGCCTTGCGGCGACGGGTCAGGGCCAGACCGCCAAGTGCAGTCAGAAGCAGAAGACCACCGGCCGGCAGCGGAACTGCAGCCACATCAAAGTCAAAGGACACGTTTGGTGCAGAAGAAGCCCAGCTAAACACGAGGTTCTGGCTCAGGGTGTTTGGGGACAGGCTGCTGAAGATTGTGCTCAGTGTCGTTGTCACACCGCCCAAGACAGATGTCGAGGCCAATACATTGGAGGGGTTGTTTGCATCGACCCAGCTTACGGTCAGGCCCAGCGGGAAAGCGTTGGTCAGCAGACGAATGCCGATGGTTGCTTGCGCAGATGCGGACAGAGGATCAACCGGCGAAGTGAAATTGACAGAGTAGACACCCGGCCCGCCCGCAGCTGTGTCAACCGCGCCAAAAAACAGGTTATCGGATGTGATGTCATAACTGCCGCCGGCAGATACCTGTGTCAGAGCGCTGGCCGAACTGCTCATAAAGACAGCGGCTACAAGCCCCACAAGCATCATTTTCAAATTTCTAAACATTAAAGGACCCACCTTTTATTTCCACCTAACAGAGTCCATGCATACCCCTAGCACGGCACCTACTGTTAAGATTGATAAATCATTTCTGTTTGATTGCTAAGGTCTTTTTGAGAAATTATGTTTTTTTTGCGGCATCTAGGCGCCCATGAGGGCATAATGTAGCCTTATAGATTAGTTTGTTTCTCTTTTGTGAACATGGGTGGTGTAATTGTTAAGAGAATCAGGGGCTCACGGAACGTCAGGCGCCAAGAGCTTCACTTCCGCTCCAGCCCAAGCACTGCGCGTGCGTTCTGAACAACCTGCATCCTTTTTCCAAATCGTTCTTCACCTGCGTTGCTGAAGTGGTCACCATCCGACCAGAAAAGAACATCACAGGATAAGAAGTCTTCTGGGAAAGACAGTTTGAGCAAGTTGTGTTGTGACATGAATTCCACCGGCGATGCTGAAAGAGTTTCGGCGATCGTAGCTTCGAGTTTCAAAAAGACCTCTTCCGTTCCGGGGCGAAGCATATAAGGGTAATCACATCCCGCCTTCCGGATAAAGGTCGGTTGAACATGTGGCTCGATCCGGGGGGATAGCCAGACTGTCGGAATATGGGATGCGATGCGTTCCAGATATTCTTTTACGGCCTGAACATAACCCATGTGGGGCTCGAAACGGGGTACGGGTTCATTTGGCGACAACCTTTCGAACATACGTCTTCCGCCTAAATCAAACCCGGCCCCGTGCAACAGATAAAACCCCGCCTGTTCATAGACTGCGAATTCAAAAACATCTGGGCGATCTTCAATGAACTGAGCAAGTTCCATGTAAGCACAACCAGGCAAAAGCGTATGTGGACGACACCCGCCTGAGACAACGCCGACTATGAAGGGCTCGTTGGCCTGTGATGTGGTTATAACCGCACCGTAAAGGTCAATCGCGTGGCTGTCGCCTAGAACGAGAACACCGGGACCATACTTCTGCGCACAGTCGGTGGCACGCTGACGAGCGGTCTCATCAAGCGTGCGGATGTCGAAGACGCAGTCGCCATTATCAAAGCGCGACAGCGCATTGGCGAGTTGTTCATTATACGCATGCTCTGTCAGGGTAAGCATACGTTTTTCTGCTTCAGACATGCGCGCCAGATAGGCGTTGCGCCAGCCTTTCGTCATCTGTCCCCAGCCGCCGAATGCCACAAACAACAATGAGACCGTGACCGCCAGGATAAAAACCGGCCGCCGGGCAATGGAATGCGGCCCCGAAGTGCGGCGGAACGGCGTTTCAACATAGCGCCAGCTTAGATACGCGATCACGAATGTCAGAATGATCAGGCAGATGAGAACGGTTGGCGATGGGGCCCATGGCGTCCAGAGACGGGCGAAGGCAAAGAGCGGTTGATGCCAAAGATAGGCGCTGTAGCTGATAAGCCCGAGACCGACGAAGACGGGCTTGGCCAACAGTTTTCCCGTTGCTGTTGTCGGTCCGGCAAACAGGATCACAAAGACTGTGCCACCTACCGGGAGCAGAGCATAGACCGATGGGAATGGCGTTGTCTCATCAAAGGCAAAAATGGAGACTCCGATCATTACGACGCCCAATGCGGCCAGCAAATCATGGGAGGTGGTGCCACGTCGCAGGATCATGGCGCAGAACGATCCGGCCAACAGCTCCCACGCACGCGTCGGCGCAAGAAAGAATGTGGCGCTTGGTGCATTTCGTGCACCCCATTCGCACAGCACAAGGCTGAGCAGGGCCAAAAGCACCAAGATGGGAACAAGCAGTTTTCTTCTATAGGTCCATAACAGCAGCAAAAGCAGCGGGAATACGATATAAAACTGCTCTTCTACCGCGAGACTCCAAGTGTGAAGAAGCGGTTTCTCTTCCGAGTCGAGATCAAAATAACCGCTCTCGACCCAGAACAATACGTTCGAAGCAAAAAGGCCGACGGCCGCGACGCTTTGCGCAAAATTCTTTGCTTCCGTCGGTGTCATCAGGAAAATCGCCACCGGTATGCAGGCGGCGACCATAACTGCCAGAGCGGGAAGAATGCGTCGGGCACGGCGCTCATAGAATTTCAGAAGAGAGAACGTACCAGCTTCGAGTTCCTTAAGAAGGATTGAGGTAATCAGATAACCCGAAATTACGAAAAAGACGTCGACGCCGACAAAACCGCCTTTGAAGAGTGAAAAGCCAGCGTGAAAAAACACAACTGGCACTACCGCGATCGCACGTAATCCATCTACTTCGGGTCTATATTTCATTTTCGAAAACTGGGAACTGATTACTGTCGAAGTGGGGTCCGGAGAAATATAAAAACGGTAGATGAACGTGGCGTGGCTGAGGTCGTCATGCTCTGTTCATGTTCATGGTGCGCGCGCTGTTAGAGGCTGGTGAGCGGACCTGCTGACACGTACAGCAAAAGGTCTGGCCGCTGTCCTGCCTGCATCACCGCACCAATCGTCTTGCAAAAATAAAATTTGCGCCTGAGATCAGGCCCGATTGCACTGCATTCCGGACGGGAAACAATTCCAGCCAAAACGAGACACTGTCTGCGATAAAGCTAATGCATGGCGTCTGCAGACGCCCCCTGCCTGGAAAAAGATATGAAACCCGAAGCTTGTCATATTTCTCCTTCGACGCACCGGAAGTTTCGTGTAGCGTCGAGTTGTTATTGTACTGAGTACAGGCGCTTATTTTCGATCGGATTTTTTGCAGTTTACCCGTTTGTTTGAAGTGCCTGCCTGTAAGCAGGGAGATAATGCGAATTGATGTTGTGCCTGAGACGGCAGAAATTGCGGGAACTGCTGATGAATTCGTCCGGGGGTGTAACCAGCGCCATGAAATTGGGCGCTTTGGTTGGGATATGCATCCGGGAAGTGGCTGAAGGTAACAACTGCCTGTTTCAGCCTGCTGCGATGGCGATGAAGGAGCTGTAGGACGGTGATGGCCGCGCAAACTGCATCGGGAAGATCACCCCGAAGGTTCAGAGGGGCTCTGCTGTTTGCAGCGACGGTGGTCATTTGCCTGGCGGTTTTGGTTATCAATCGCGGCCCTCTCTATTACTTTGATACTGGGAGCTATTTTCGTCAGGGCAATATAGCGCTCTCACTTATCCTGCCTGCGCCAAAACCGGCCGGTGCTCAAAATGGGGCAAGTGGTAACCAGGCAGAACAAAACGGTGAAGAGGATGAGGTAACCGGCGGATCACGCTCGATGGCTTATGCGCTGCTGGTTGCGACTTTCTGGCGGGGTGATGCGCTGGGGGCCGTTGCAGGGGTTCATCTGGCCGCATTGTTGTTCGCAGTCTGGCTGACGATGCGCCTGTTGCAGCGCAGCGCACAAACCGGGCGTAGCACGCTGCAACTGGTGACCATTCCCTTATTAGCGGGGGCAGTGACCTCACTGCCCTTCTATATCGCCTATGTTATGCCGGATATTTTCACATCGGTGATGCTGATCCTGATTGCGGCGGTTGTTGCCGCAGGTCGTTACATGAACTTGATAGAATGGCTGGGCGCGCTGGCCTTGGCAGCGTTCGCGGTGGTCCTGCACCCCTCGCATCTGGGGATTGCCGTACTGATGGTGCCCTTTGTCGTGCTGGCTGCCTTGCTGCGTCTTGGATACGGGCGATGGCTTGCGGCAGGGTTTGTCATATGCCTTGTTGCGCTGGCCATTGCCGAGCGCAAAGCATTTGAATTCGCAACAGAAACCGTTGCGCGGAAAGAGGTAATCTATACACCCTATATCACGGCACGTCTGATCGTTGACGGCCCCGGCCTGGACTATCTGGATGATGTCTGTCCGCGCACCGATCTGGCAACCTGCGCCCTGCACGAGGCTTTGTCCTGGTCCGATGACCCTTACCGATTGACCGCTACTCATATCATTTTCGAACAATCCGAAAAGCTGGGGTCTTTCCGGCTGATGCCGATTGAGGATCAGCGGGCCGTAGCAAGCGAACAGCGGGCCTTTTTCCTGCAGGTTTTGGTCGCCCGGCCGTTCGGGACGATATACGCACTTGGCAAAAATGCGTTCACCCAGCTGGGAATGAACAGCATCGAGATGACCATCCCGAACGAGGCTGTCATCCGAAACGCAAAATCGCTTTCTGGGCTGCCCGAGGCACAGCTGGCGGTTCTCGACAAAATTGTCCTGACGCGCGATCAGCCTTGGCTGGGTCCGGTCAATTCCATCCACGCGACAATCTATCTGATCTCGGCGATCATTGTGATCAGGTTGTTGCTATGGTCTGGACGAGTTGCCCCACCGCTGAAACTGTTCGCCGTGTTCATTCTGATCGGGATCGCGGTCAACGCGCTGGTCTGTGGCGGGGTCTCGCAACCTGCAGACCGATATGGCGCGCGCGTGATGTGGCTACTGCCTTTCACGGCTGCCTTTCTTTTTCTTGTTCAGCGTTCGTCAGTGTCGCAAGGCACGGCCGGAGATACCTCGTGACTTCAGATCAAACCCTTTCCATCAGCGTCGTCATGCCCGCCTACAAGGCCGAGCACCTGCTGCCCCGTGTCCTGACACCCCTGATTGAAATGCTGAACACCGGCCAGGTGCAGCAGGTTCTGGTCGTCGATGACCAGTCCCCGGACGGGACTGCGGCCCTTGCCCGTGAAATGGGGGCCACGGTTCTGACCACGCCGGTCAATGGCGGGCCGGGGGCTGCGCGCAACCTGGCCGCCGAACACGCCACCGGTGACATCCTGTGGTTCGTCGATTCCGACGTCATCGCATGGCCCGATGGCCCGGAGCATATCCGCCGTGCCATGTCCGAGGATAATGTCGGCGCCGTGTTCGGATCCTATGACGACGCGCCGGATGGGCAATCGTGGTTCTCGCGTTACAAGAACCTTCTGCACCGCTATCACCATCAGCGCGCCCGGCGCGAGGCGTGCACCTTCTGGGCTGGGTGCGGCGCAATCCGGCGCGACGTGTTTCTTGAGGTTGGCGGGTTCGACGTGAAAACCTATGAGGTCCCCTCGATCGAGGATATCGAACTGGGCTATCGGATCGCGGGGACCGGTCGCCGTATCCTTGTCGAGCCACAGCTGCAGGGTAAACACCTGAAAGTCTGGACCATACGCAACAGCCTGAGCACGGATATTTTCTGTCGCGCCCTGCCCTGGGCCCGGCTGATGATCTCGCGCGAGGGGCTGACGGATGACCTGAACACCTCGATGGCCGAGCGGGCACGGGCTGCAATTGCGGGGCTGTTGCTGCTGTCGCTTCTGGTCCTGCCATTCTGGCCGGGGGCATGGCCCCTGCCCCTATTGCTGCTTGCAGCCGCCTTTGTCGCCAATTTCGATCTGGTGCGCGCCATGTCCGGGCATGGCGGACCGTGGTTCGCATTCAAATGCCTGCTGTATCATCAGGTCTATTATGTCTACTCGGCCACCATCTATGTCTGGTGCCTGTTCGAATACCACGTGCTGGGGCAGAAACAGAAACTCCATGTCACGCGGAACTGATTGTTCGCGCGACATGGGTGTGTGCCAGAGGCAGGTTCAGAACTGCTTCGCGGGGAGTTGTTCGAACGGTAATTTCTCAACCTGATCGAAGCGCGGGTTGCTTTCATGCACATAGAACGTGTCGTAAAGCGAATTGCGCACGAAATGATAGCCATTGGCGAACAGCAACTCGTTGAGCTCCGGCGTCGGGCGTTCGATTGTCATGGCCAGGAAACGGTATTTGTCGAATGGGAAATTGCGCAGAATCCGCGTTTCCGACCCTTCGACATCCAGACTGAAGTAATCGATATCCTTGGGCGCGTCATAGCGATCGAACACCTCATCCAGAGGTACGGCCTCAACCGTTACAACCTTGCCCTTTTCCCGGAACCGGGCCAGTTTCGAAGCGCGTCGCTCGGTCATATTGTCGGCCTCATCCACCAGCAGGCTGCTGCGCTGACCGTCAATCATGAACTCCAGCTTTCCCGGTTCGGGATCAACCGCCAGCGGAACCGGGGTGGCCGTGCGGTGATGCCAGTTTGTAATCCGATGGTAATTGACCGGGTTGGGTTCAATCAAAAGTCCGGTCCAGCCATAGTGTTTTTCCAGAGCGAACGTGTTTGAGTCTGAGAATCCATCGGCGGCACCAAGCTCGACAAAAAAACCATTGCGCTTGCCATTATAGACTTCGTTGATCACCCACATGTCCTGGCCCCTGTCAGACACACGTTTGGGCAGGTAGCCGAGATTGTTCATGGCGAACCGGCGGCTGACATTCCGGGCGCTGACCACGCCGATATAGGCGAAATAGGCAGGCTTCTGGAGGACCGGGTATGATTCAACCAGTTTTGCAAGATTTTGCTTCATAGAGTTCTCCATTTAACTGCCCGTTTTTCTTCGGGACAAATCTTATATTTCTCAATCGGTGGCTATCTTAGACCCGCTACTTTCGCGATGTCCCAAACCGGGTAGGGTGTCTCACGCGTGCCCTGTCCGAAGATGGTATCAAGTGGTACGCGATAGGCACGTGCAATACTGACCGGAACATCGGTGTTCCCGAGGTCATTTTCGTAAACCGTCTGATCGCGCGCCACCAAAACCCAACCCTCCAAAGCTTCGCCAATTACAGTTTCTCCATCCACCAGAGCTGCTGTTGCCGCGCGTATGAAATAATCTGCGGTCGTAGTGTCAGATGCAGGCATTCTGGCATGAACATAGACCGACAACTGGCCAGCCATATAGCGCTTTTCCAACTCGGCCTGTGTCCAGATGGGCGGGAATGCCCCGGCAATCAGTGCCGGAACAACACGTATCTCGTTCAGGTCAGGGAACGGGCTCTCATCAGTTTCGATAGAGATACGATAGCCAAGATCCCGGGTCTGGGTAAACGGGCGCAGAGTTTCCGGCCAGCTGATCCAGGCGCTGACCGCAAGCCCTGTCAGAGCACAGGCCAGTGCAGAGACCGGAGCAACCTGAACCGGCCGCAAACGCCAGAAGACAATCAGTGGTATGACTGCGGCGGGTGCAAAATGATGGGGCAGGATCCGATAGGCCTGAACATAGAAAAACAGAACATAGGCAATGACCGTCAGCGTCAGTGTTCTGGACAGCTTATCCTGCCAGGGCCAGGCCAGCAGTGCCAGGCCGGGCAGAATCCCGCAAGGTAGCAGCCAGAACAGGAACCGCCCGGTGTCGAAGATCGTCACGAAGCGCAGGCGGCGCAGAATACTGTCAGCCCCAAACTCATCGGACACGTCCATCAGCCCCCACCATGTCAGCATCATCTCAAACAGTGATGCCAGAACCAGGACCCCAAGGGCGACCATCCCTCCGACAATCACCTGCCGGAACGGTAGTGGTCGGGTCAGAAGGAAGTGGGAAATCAGAAAAAACCCGATAAGAAGGGTGCCATTCGGTGCGGTCAGCAAAGCCAGTGTTGACACAAACGCCATCCCGACGAACCTGCGTTCGCTGAAGAACAGGATATAGCCCAGCACCCCCAGCAGGATCATCGGCTCGCGCGCCATGGGCAGCGCAATGTCGGCAAAATACGGATTGTAGGATGGATTGAATGCCATCACGAACGAAAACAGCAGCAGGGCTGCCCCAAGCCCGAAAACGGTTCGTGAGTCAGTATGTCCTTCGGGATCGCGTACAAAGGACAAAATCACCCCAAAAAGGATCGAAACCCCTGGCAAATATGCAAGACGGATAGAGACTTCATAGGGTCCGAAAAACCGCATGAACCCGCTTTGCAGGAAGGTTTCCGTCATCATTTTCGGGGTCGGATATCCCCCGACCCCCCCTGCATCCGGTGGCCAGAACGGCAGGCCACGGGTCATGAACAACATCGCGTTCAGAAAGCTGTGCGCCCCGTCGTCATTCAGCGACTCCCAGTAGAATTTCGGAGCCAGCAGGAGCAGAACAGCCAGCGGCAAGGCAATCATGCCGGCTATATCCCAACCCCTGCCCCGCAAGATATTAGGGTTGGGTCGGGCTGCGATCAGGCCGATGCCGGGCAGGCAAAGCAAAACAAGCAACAGAATGAAGGCCGTCCCGGCCATGGGAACACCGCTGACGGCCTGTACCACAGCAGCGAGCGCAGGCACACCGAACAAGGACAATGTAAACCCCTTGAGCAGCCAGTGCTCAAACCGGTCCCCCTGCGCAGCAATTCCCAAAGCCAGCAGCAACCCCGGTGCCACAAAAAGCGCCGAAGCAGACAGCGCGACCAGAGGAACCCAGACATAGGAAAACAGAACGCCGCTGGCTGCGAAATAGGGCGGTACCTCATCCAGCCGCACCGCATCAGCAGCAAGTGTTGCTGCGACGCCCTGACCGGCCAGTACAATGCCAGCCAACACAATGAGTGAAATAAAAAGGCGCAATACCATCACGTCTTATACAATCTCATCAAATACAGCAGTCGACGATTACCCAATGAAAGGCATACTGGATGTCAGCTGAAAGCATATGTCTTCAATCAACCAATCTACTGATAACATGTAACTCTCATCTGGTTGCGTGTTTTATGCCCAACGGATGGATTGCATGCGCAATGTGATATCAATACTGCAAGCATACCCACATTGGTGATTTCAGGGAAACAAATAGCCGTATAGGTATCTATTTCGGCGTTTCGATCCATCCAGGCAGTATGACCGACACTTTCGCCCCACCCAGAGCGGATGTCCCGATATGGACCATTCCTCCATAAAGCTCGGCTATATCCCGGACAATCAACAGGCCTAACCCGCGTTCACCCCTGTCTTCACCGGTGGACACGTCGGACATCTGCCGACTTTGCTCCATACCCGGGCCATCGTCTTCGATGCAAAGCGTAATCATATCCTTGCTCTCTGCGATCGCTGAAATATGCACGTGGCTTTCAGCCCAGAAACACGCGTTTTCCATCAGGTTGCCAAAAATCTCCTGAATGTCCGCCATCTCGCCGAAAAATATCATTCCGGCATCTATGGTGATTTCCACCTCGGGCATTCGGTCTCTGAAAATAACACCAAGCGCATACATTACGTCTTCGGCGCTGGTGCGAACGGCTGAAGATTTGCCATAAGGACGTTCGGTCCGGGCGCGGCTGAGGTTACGCTTGATGACCCGCGTCATCCGATCGACAAGGCCAATAATCTGATCGCGCCTGTCATCATCCAGCGCTTCGGCAACGCGGATCAGAGCGGCCAGCGGCGTTTTCAATCCATGTGCCAATTCGGCATTCTTCCTACGAGTTTTTTCAAGATTTGTGTTGTTGCGACGATGCAGCTCTCGCAACTCATCAACCACTGGGATCAAGTCTGGCGGCCAGTTTTGCCCATCAATGATCGTATCCTGCTGGCGCATGGCTTTGACAGATTCGCTGAGCCGTTTGAGCGGTCTGAGACCCCGGTTTACTGTAAAATAGACTGAAACCGAAACCGTCAGGGCGATGCCGAAGAAAACCAGTGCAACCAGCTGGGTCGCGCTGCGAATTCCTTCGCTGACACGTCGCATGGGCGCCGCAATCCGGAAACTCAGCCCTTCTTCGGGCGCGGCTCCCGGAAAGGGGGCCGATATACCGCGCACAAAGCCTCCGTTAGGGCTTATGAAATCACCCTTGCCCGAGGGTGGTACGGCAAGAACCGTGCTGTTCGCGGTGACCGGGCCAAGTGACGGAGATTGAAACAGAATCCTGGAGAGCCCCCCCTCCTGATCTTCGATGAGCTGCCAAACCCAGTTTACATCTTCCAGGTCATAAATTCCGCGCCCGACTCCTTCGGACAGCTCTATGTCGGTCCCATTCAAAGTGATCCGGCTGGATTCGATCAACAGATCCTGGGCAAGAATCAATTCCAGTTCGCGGATTTCCTGGACGCGGTAGAGCTGAATGAAAATAGCCGCGCCAAGTCCAAGTACGGCACAACATATCGCGATTGACGCAATCGATACGCGGCGCGGAATCGTGGCCCAGTCACCGATCATCTGTGGGAATCCGATAACCTTGCCTGCGCACGGTTTCCACCAAAGAGGCCGCCATCTTGCGGCGCAAGCGCGAGATCAAAACGTCGATGACGTTTGAATTCAAGTCTATTTCCTCGGCATAGATATGCTCAATCAGGTCTGCCCGGCTGACGACCGAACCCGCATGCCGGGCAAGATGCTCCAGGGCGCGAAATTCAAACGCGGTCAGAGGAATAGTTCGACCCTTGAAATAGGCTGTCTTTTCATCGGGCAAAACTGACAGGTCCCCGACTTCAATCGAGGGCGCACCGCGTCCACTTGCGCGCCGCACCAAGGCTTCGAGCCGTGCCATGAGTTCTTCGGAGTGAAAGGGTTTTGCCAGATAGTCGTCAGCCCCGCTGCGTAGTCCGGATACGATGTCATTCCAACTGTCACGTGCCGACAGGATCAGAACCGGGGTCGCCATGTTGCGACTGCGCCATTCGTGCAGAACCGAAAGCCCGTCCAGTCCCGGCAACCCCAGATCCAGAACGATGACGTCCCAATCTTCGGTCTCCCCCAGAAACAGCGCGTCATTACCGTTATCAGTCAGCCTTACGACATCGCCACGCGCTCGCATCAGGCAACCAAGATTATTGCGCAGCGTATCGTCGTCTTCGGCAACAAGTATTTTCATCAGACCCTCATAGCTGACACGCGCAGCGAACATGAACAGGGCATGACAAAGGCTGACATGTGCCATTCATTCCGCTCTTTCTATAGTGCATCTGACCCGCCGTCGAAAGCGATCAGAATCTGATGTGGTGGGTTTTGCCTCGCTAACCTACTGTAATACCGGAGTTCCGAATGTGTGGCCTGTTTGGTATCTTCCCAGAGGATGCAGCACAAACCCCTGACAATCTGCGGCTGCGCAAAAGCGCGTTTTCCATACGTTATCGCGGCCCGGATGCCAGCCATATCCTGATAGAACCCGGCCTTGGGTTGGCGCACCGACGCCTGTCCCTTGTCGATACCGATATACGGTCGGATCAGCCTTTCAAGGATCCAACGGGCCGTTACACCCTTGCCTACACTGGTGAAGTCTACAACTTCAGGTCCTTGCGGTCTGAGTTGGAAGCGTTGGGGATTTCCTTCCGGACAACTTCCGATACCGAGGTTGTTTTACACAGTCTGATCCAATGGGGTTCGAGCGCACTGATCCGGTTCGAAGGCATGTTCGGACTTGCCTTTGTCGACCGCAGCACGCGGCAGGTCCTGCTGGCGAGGGATCGCTTCGGAATGAAGCCGCTTTATTGGGTGCAAGGCCCGACCAAAGAAGGCCCCGCCTTTCTGTTTGCGTCGGAAATAAAAGCTTTCGAGCCGTGGATGACAGTACAGCCGGACATCAACTCGGTAACAGCTTATCTGATGAATTCCGGAGAACCGGATCCGGATCAGACCTTCTATAATGGCATCCAGAGCCTGGCCCCAGGGACTTGCCTGCAGTTTGACGGGTCGGACAAGATCAAGATTTCATCTTTCTTCCGATTGAACGATTTCTTCGACCCCGATGAAATGATCCGGCTTGACGGCTTGCCCACGCCCGAAATTGTCGATGAGTTTGCGGATCTGATGCACAAATCCTTGGCCGCGCATTTGTTCGCCGAAGCGCCTGTTGGGGCTTTTTGTTCAGGCGGTGTGGATTCGTCACTGATTGCTGCCATAGCAGCAGCACAACATCAAAACCTGCCGTTGTTCCATGCCAATGTGAAAGGTGAACGCAGTGAAGTTGATGCGGCTCGCAACCTAGCCAGAAGTCTTAAACTGGAGTTGCACGTTACCGATGTCGATGAGTGCGATTTTATTGACATGCTTCCCCGAGTCATTCGGCACTATGAACGCCCCCCCTCAGAACCTGCAAATTGCACGCCACTGATGATGGCGGCCCGGCTTGCAACTGATTCCGGAATGAAAGGTCTGATTTCTGGTGCAGGCGCAGACGAATTGTTTCTCGGAAATCCCCGGTTTGGGCGAAAGCGTTTGAACGATGGATACAGACGGCTGATGCGCCGGGTGCAGGCAATGTCGGGCATAGGGTCCATCCTGACTACGAAGCGCGCAAAAAAGCTGGTGCATGACCATGCAAAACAGAGGGAGCCGCAGGAGATCTCCTGCCATCACAACGCATCGCCACAAAACCCCAGGGATCACGGCAGACAATGGACGCTGGATCGCATGCGCCATCCCCTGTCAGAGTTTTTGCATCTCAATGACACGATGGGCATGGCCGCAGGTATCGAAGTGCGGCTTCCGTTTTTGGATACCCGATTAGCCCGGTTTTCCGCCAATCTTCCGACCCGGCATAAACTCCGGCTTTCGCCCTTTGCCTTCGGGAACGCTCATCCGTTTGTTCGCAACAAATGGGTCGTTGAAGAAGTCGCCAATCGTTATGTCCCGCGCAACCTGAGCCCCCGTATCAAGAACGCGACACAGACGACGGTATTTCAGCGACTGGAAATTCGTCCTGAATACTTCAGGAACGCCCATCTGCGGGACCTGATCGGCCTGACCCGGACCCAAATGCACGACGTAATCACCGAAACGGCCCCGGACCTTCGGTTGCGGCTTTTGCTGGCCGAAGTTTGGCTACGATGCGGACTGGACCATCAGGACGAAGGTCGGGAAGTTGCCAGATTACGCGACCACGTCACCATCTGGCCGGACACATATCATCCCAACCCGTCAATCAGAAACAAACCCACAAGCACCGCAGTCCCTGGCTAAGGATCAGAGCGCCGTGCTTTTACGAAAGTTTTTTTTTGGCGCAGCCGTTTTCTTGGGGTTGGCTTCAAACTCTTCATGGTAGGAGCGTTCCACATTCACGTCCCAGACGTCGTAGTTCTCGCCCATGATATTGCGGGCGGCATACATCGCCGACAGCATCGAATGATCCTGATTGTTATAGCGGTGCAGACCATTGCGACCCACGGTCTGGAAGTTTTCCAGCGTCTTCAGCCAGTCACTGACCGTGTCCAGTGCCTCTTTGTATTCGCTGTCATAAACCGGATAGGCCTTGGGTTGCCGGATAACCGCACAATCAATGACATCACTGGCTTTGGCCAGACCAAGCTTTTCAAGTTCCTCACTGGCGAGGTGTTTGAGATCCTCGTCGGAGGAGGACCAAAGCCCGTCGCCCTTCTGGCAGAAATATTCCATCCCGATCGAGGCAGTATTCTGGTCGGGTAGCATTTCCTTGGACCAGGCGCGGAAATTCTGAATGCGACCGACCTTCACCTTGGGACTGTGGATGTAAATCCAGTTGTCCGGGAACGGATCGGCGTGATCCAGAATCAAGGTCACGATCAGGAAATCGCGATACTTCAGGCGATCGGCAGCCTCGACCACCTCGGGCGGTGGTGGTGGATCAAAGGAATGGATCAGATCGCGCACGGCCATCGAATTGATGAATTCCTCACCCTCGACCCGTTCGGTTGTTTTGTCACCGTTTTCGTCCCAATGACGCACATCAATCGACGTGACGCGGTTGCCATCGCGGTTCACCCTCACCACTTCGGAACGGGTTTCGACCGAACCGCCCTTTTCCTGGATCAGATCGCGGGTCTTTTCCCACATCATGCCAGGGCCCAGGCGGGGATACTGGAATTCCTCGATCAGGCTGGCCGTATCATTGGCACCCGAAATAGCGTTCCAGACCGCCTTGGGCAGGGATAGGTTCTTGATCCGCTGCGCGGCCCAGTCGGCCCGGATTTCCGACGGTGGAATACCCCAGACCTTCTTGGTGTAGCTGTGGAAAAAATGCATGTAGAGCCGTCCGCCAAAGCGGTTGATCACCCATTCTTCGAACGTGTCTTCCTGCGGTTTGGGCCGCAGCTTCCATTTGATGAAGCTGCCGATGATCTTGTAGGTCTCGTAAGGGCCGATATTGCCCAAAGCGTTGAAGATCCGCAGCGGATAATCATAGAACTTGTTGCGGTAGAAGATGCGGCTCAGGCGTTGCACGGTGATGAAATCATCCCCCATCACCTCATGCCACATGTCCTCGACCTCACGCACCTTGGTGAAAAACCGGTGCCCGCCTATGTCAAAGCGATACCCTTTATGCGTTTCAGTTCGGGAAATGCCGCCCACCATATCCGAAGCTTCAAAGACCCGGAGAACATGTGTGCCGCTCAATTTTTGCAGTTCATAGGCGGCTGTCAGCCCGGCTGGGCCGCCACCGATGACTACAACGGGAACAATATCTTTTTTCAAATGACTAACACCCATACCAAAACACTTACCTAAGGCTACAAGAGGTTATCCGGGATTCACAACAAAATCCTGTCAGCCCCTTAAACAGAGTGCCTGAGTTTTGATGCCCGGCCTTTCGTACAGAAAATCGGCACCCTGATTAGACGAACCGCACCCGCTGTCCATCCCACAGAGAGAGAGGGGGCAGATGCGAACCAGATCGCCTGTGTCGAAAACCGGTTCAAAATTGGTGAAAACCTCTGTCTCCTGTATAGTCCCAAACTGCATGTGTTTTTCCCAATAATTTGAATCGTAACGATGTTTTCCGACCGGTATAGCTTTGTCAAAATTTCCCGCAGGTGTGAAATGTGCATTTGGTCCGCGCAATTCTGATACAACATGTACAACCCTGAATATGAGCTCTTTTGAGCGCTATCTCTGTGATGTTCTTCACTGGATTGCCCGGCTGAAAGGGCGCGTCAACAATATCGTCTCTTTCTCCCCATTGTGTATGGTTGAGCGCCAAGGCAACAGGAAATTCAGTGCCTCACGACTCGTGGCTTAGTGAATCTTGACAGGGTGGCGGCGCTGTCGTCCTAATGCGTGCGAATGTTTGCAATAACCCGGATGCCCAGATCCGGGTTAAGACGAGTGTATTGGTAGCCAGTCTCGTTGTTAACGAGGGAGCAATTTTATGAAGTGCGTTATTCTGGCCGGCGGCTTAGGCACGCGGCTCAGCGAAGAAACCGTCAAGATACCAAAACCCATGGTCGAGATCGGTGGTAAGCCGATCATCTGGCATATCATGAAAATCTACGCGGCCCATGGCGTCACGGATTTCATCGTCTGCCTGGGGTACAAAGGTTATGTCATCAAGGAATTCTTCGCGAATTTCTTTCTGCACAACTCGGACGTTACGATCGACCTGGCCAATGGCGGTCTTGAAATTGCAAACAGCAAGTCAGAACCGTGGCGCGTGACATTGATCGACACCGGAGACAACAGCCAGACTGGTGGGCGCCTTCGCCGGGTCATGCATCTGCTCAAGGATGAAGAAGCGTTCTGCCTGACCTATGGCGACGGTGTTGGTGATATCGACATTCGGGCCGGGATCGATTTTCACCGGGCGCATGGCAAGCTCGCAACCGTCACGGCAGTTCCTCCGCCCCGCCGCTTCGGCCAGCTCGAGCTGCAGAGCAATCAGGTCCTGAATTTCTCTGAAAAACCCGTCGGGGATGGTGGGCTGATCAATGGGGGGTTTTTCGTGCTGTCCCCCAAAGTGGGCGATTACATTGATGGCGACGATACCGCCTGGGAACGCAGCCCCCTGATGAACCTGACGCGCGATGGCGAGCTGATGGCCTTTGAACATAAAGGCTTCTGGCAGCCCATGGACACTATTCGCGAACGCCAGGAACTGGAAGAACACTGGGCCACAGGCAATGCGCCGTGGAAAATCTGGGAATGAGTGCGAGCGCGTTTTCCGGACGCAGGGTGCTTGTAACCGGGCATACCGGCTTCAAAGGCGCCTGGCTGGCTGCCTGGCTGGCCGAGGCTGGTGCAGAAGTCGCCGGATACGCCCTTGCCCCCGAAACGAAACCCAATCTCTGGGCATTGCTGGATCAGCGCAAAATAAGGTCGGTCACTGGCGACCTGAATGATCGTGCGGCCCTGGACCGGATCATCGCGGAAACCGACCCTGAATTCGTCTTTCATCTGGCGGCGCAATCCCTGGTCCGGCGCTCCTATCGCACTCCGGTTGAGACCTTTGCCACCAATGTTCTGGGCACGGTTCAGCTTTTGGACGCACTGCGTGCAGCCCCGAGCCTGCGCGCGGTGGTGGTGGCAACCTCGGACAAGGCCTACGAGAATGTCGAACAGGTCTGGGGCTATCGCGAAACCGATCCGATGGGCGGGCATGATCCGTATTCCGCATCGAAGGGTGCGACCGAAATAGCGGCCGCAGCAATGCGGCGCAGCTATTATTCACCGGATGCTGCCGATCCACATCCGGCCCGGATTGCCAGCGCACGCGCGGGCAATGTCATTGGCGGTGGCGACTGGGCCGAAGACCGTTTGGTTCCCGATATCGTGCGCGGTTGTCTGAGCGATGAAGGACGCGTCGTATTACGCTATCCCGGCGCAATCCGCCCCTGGCAACATGTTCTGGAACCTCTCAGGGGGTACATGATGCTGGCCCAGAAGCTCGAACAGGACGGTGCCTTCGCAGCGGGATGGAATTTTGGCCCCGAACGTGACGATGAACGCCCGGTTCTGGATGTAGCCCAGGCGGTCATCAAGGCGCTTGGGCAGGGCCGGATCGATATCGACACCCCGGCGGATGCGCCGCATGAGGCCAAGATGCTTCGGCTGGATGTATCGCAGGCGCGTGCACTGCTTGGCTGGCGCCCGGTCCTGAGTTTTGACGACACCGTCAGGCTGACGGCAGACTGGTATGCGGGCTGGGCCCGCGGCACTCCGGCAACCGAGCTGTGCCACGCCCAGATTGCCGAATTCGAAACACTGAGCATGAGACAGGTATGACCGGCACGACCCATCCCACCTGCCGCCATTGCGGCGCGGACCTTGAGATGACGCTTGTCGATCTCGGACTGTCCCCTCTGGCCAATTCCTATGTCGACCCCGCGAAAGCGGACACACCGGACCCGGTCTATCCATTGCACGCCCGCGTCTGCACCGAATGCTGGTTGGTTCAGGTGGATGATGTCGTACCGGCGGAAGAGATTTTTTCGACCGATTACGCCTATTTCTCCAGCTTCTCGGACAGCTGGCTGGCCCATTGCCGGGATTACGTGGAAAAAATGGTCGACCGGTTCGTTCTCGGGCCGGATGATCTGGTGATCGAGATCGCCTCGAATGACGGATATCTGCTGCAGTATTTCGTTGAAAAAGGCATCCCGGTTCTGGGGATCGAACCTTCAGGCAATGTGGCGGCGGCGGCACAGGAAAGGGGTGTGCGCACGCTGGTCGATTATTTCGGCGAGGCGCTGGCCCGAAAGGTTGCTGCGGTCGAGAAACCCCCGGCCCTGATTGCCTCGGCCAATGTGCTGGCGCATGTGCCTGACATCAACGATTTCGTTGCCGGCATCGCCACCCTGCTGACGGGGGACGCGGTCTATACAGTTGAATTTCCGCACCTTCTGAACCTGATCAAAAGCGTGCAGTTCGACACGATCTATCACGAACATTATTCCTATCTGTCGCTGCTGGCGGTCGAGGCAATCTTTGCCAAGGCGGGTTTGCGCGTCTTCGACGTCGAAGAGCTGCCAACCCATGGCGGATCGCTGCGGGTTTATGCCTGCCTTGAAGGGGCCAGCCACCCCGAAGGCCCCGGCCTGGCCAAGGTCCGCGCGGACGAGGCTGCGGCACAGTTCGACCGGCCTGAGGGCTACATGAATTTCACCACTCAGGTCGAAGCGCTGCGCGATGGGTTGCTTGCCTTCCTGCGTGAAACAAAGGCGCGGGGCGACACGGTTGCCGCCTACGGTGCCGCTGCCAAGGGCAATACGCTGCTGAACTATGCCGGGATCGGCCCCGATCTGATCTCTTACTGCGTCGACCGCAACCCGGCCAAACAGAACACGCTGCTGCCCGGCAGCCATATCCCCGTGCATGGAGTCGAAGCCCTGCGCGAGGCGCCGCCGGATTACGTGCTGATCCTGCCCTGGAACATCCGGGATGAGGTCATCGGGCAACTGTCCGACCTGAAGGTACGGTTCGTGACCGCCGTGCCGGAAGTCAGGATCAGCTGATGGCACGGGTTCTGCTGACCGGCGCAACCGGATTGATCGGACGCGCGACGGTTCCGGCTCTGACACAGGCGGGCCATGAGGTGGTGACGCTGGGCCGCAACCCGGCAAGCGACATCCCCTGTGATCTGCTGGACCCCAGGGCCACCACAGCAGCCCTTGAAACAACCCGCGCCAGCCATCTGGTTCATCTGGCCTGGCATGACGGGCCACGCGACCGCTGGGCTTCCCCGGCCAATCTGGACTGGATGGCCGCCACGCTGCACTTGGTGCGGGAGTTTGCGCGCATCGGCGGGCGGCGTGTGATCTGCGCCGGAAGCTGTGCCGAATATGACTGGTCGGTGCCGGAGCTGACCGAAGCAACACCTTTGCGGCCACGCACCTTGTACGGGGCCGCAAAGGCTGCGACCGGTCTGGCGCTAAGCGCAGGCCAGGATGCGCTTGGCTTGTCTCTGGCCTGGGCCCGCATTTTCTTTGTCTACGGACCGGATGAACCGCCGGGCCGGTTGTTTGGCGATCTGATTTCAAATCTGAAGATAGGTGAGCCCGTAAATTGCACCGATGGACGACAGGAACGGGATTTCCTGCATGTTGATGATCTGGCGCGCGCGCTGGCGCTTTTGCTGGAAACCAATGTCACCGGCGCGATCAATATAGCAAGCGGCACCGCCGTCCCGGTCCGGCAGTTGATTGAAGAGGTCGCAAACCAGATGCATCACCCTGACCTGATCCGGCTGGGGGCTATCTCCCGCGCGGCAAATGATCCCGACCGGCTGGCAGCGGATGTAACCCGGCTGCGGAACGAAGCCGGATTTACCCCGCAACATGATATCGTCTCAGGGGTGGCGGACATTCTTTGTACAGAAGGGGCCCGCTTATGAAAAAGCTGCTTATCCCCCGAAAGAAATCATTCATGCGCTTCGCTTTGGTCGGGGTACTGAATACGGCGTTTGGCTATGCGCTGTTTACCGGCCTCAGCCTGTCAGGCCTGCCACCGCAAGCCGCATTGGCGATTTCGTTTTCTGGTGGAGTTTTGTGGAACTTCATGACCCACGCCCGGCTTGTCTTCGACACCAAGGGTTTTGGACGTTTGCCCTATTACGTGCTGTCCTATCTGTTCGTCTACGCGTTCAACGCCCTTTCGCTTGAGGGTTTGCTGTCCGCTGGTCTGCAACCGATCATCGCGCAGGGGGTACTTGTTTTGCCCACCGCCATCCTGGCCTTCATCATGATCTCCAGGGTGTTGACGGGTCACTTCCCCTGGCAGCAGAGTGTTTGAAGATGATTAAAAATAACATTCCGGCACATTGGCCATCGAAGTCCAAACCGACCGTGGAGCCTAAAATTTGACATAAGAACTGTACCGCGAGGATAGTTAACTAATGCGTCTTTACCTTGCCGATCTCGGCCATAACCTCGTTACCGCTACGTCGGACACCTATCCGCTGGGTGTCGGCAATCTTGCTACTTTTGCCAAAACCTATGCCAAAAGCCCGACACCGTTGGAGGTTGCAATCTTCCGCGACCCTCAGGAATTGAAGGCAGCCATTGATGTGGCGGTACCCGACGTCATTGGTTTCTCAAGCTATTCCTGGAACCACCACCTGGCCTTGTCCTTTGCGGATTACGTCAAGGCGATCAATCCCAATGTTCTGACCCTCATGGGCGGCCCCAATTTTCCACTGACCGAAGAAGAACAGGACAGCTGGATCCGGACCATGCCACAGATCGACATGCATGTGCGCGGCCCCACCTATGAGGGCGAGCGCGCCTTCCTCAGTACGCTGCAACGGTTCATCGACGTTGGCGCCCGCCGCGAAGGCATGTGGGAAGAGGCCGTCGATGGCGCGCTTTACGTGCACCCCAAAACCGGAGAGATCCTGCGCGGGAGCGAGCCGCCCCGCATCCGCGATCTGGACGAAATCCCGTCACCCTATCTTGCCGGGCTGATGGACAAGTTCTTTGATACCGGCCTGTTTGCACTGATGCAGCTGGCCCGCGGCTGTCCGTTCACCTGTGCCTTCTGCAACTCGGCGGTCAAATCGAATTCGAAAGTTTTCCGCCATTCGTTCGAGCGTACTAAGGCCGATCTGGATTACATCGTGGCCCGCATCAACCATGCCAGCCCCTTGTGTTTTGCTGACGATAATTTCGGCATGTATGTGCAGGACGAAGAAGTGGCCGACTATCTGGGCCATCTGATGGATAAATACGACTGGCCCAAATATATCCGGACAACCACCGGCAAAAACCGCGGCGACCGGATCATCAAGGTGATGCGCAAGGCCAAGGGCCGGTTGCCAATGACCTCGTCGGTCCAGTCCCTGAATCCGGTAGTTCTGAAGAACATCAAACGCGACAACATCAGCCTGGATACTTATACCGAGGTACAGCAGGAGCTTCATTCAAAGGGCATGCAATCCTATGGCGAGCTGATCCTGTGTATGCCGGGTGAAACCAAAGAATCCTTTATGGATGCGGTCGACAAGCTGATCGAAACCGGTGTCAGCCGGGTGGCGGCACACCAATTGATGCTGCTGCATGGCGCGCCACTGGCCAATCCTGACAGCCGCAAAGAATTTGGTTTCAAAACCCTGCACCGGGTCGTTGCCCGATGCCTGGGCAAATATAACGGCCCAACCGTGGTCGAGACCGAGGAAATGGTGGTCCAGTCCGAGAATTTTTCGTTCCAGGATTATCTGGACACCCGTGTTTTCCATCTGCTTCTGACGATCTTCTATTATGAAAACAATTTCGAAGAAGCCTTCCGGCTGGCGCGTTCTCTGGACATCCGACCGTTCCAGATCATCAAACATATGCAAAAGATTCTGGATCAGGCACCGGAGCCGTTCCGCAATGCCTTGGCTGGTTATCTGGAAGAGAACCAGGCTGAGCTGTTTGAAACCCGGGCCGATTGCGTGGCTTGGGCGCAGGACAATTACGATGACCTGATCAGCGGTGAACTGGGGGGCAATCTGCTCAGCAAATACTCGATGATTGGCCGGTTCATTGTACTGGACGAAGCGCTTGTTTTCCTGAAACGGGCCATTTCGGATCTGCTGGATGAAGGTGATCACGAAGCGCATGCGATGCTTGATACGATCATCAACTATTACAGCGCCGTGATGCTGCATGCTCCCTTTTCACAGAGTCTGGAGCATGAACCGGTCTGGAGTTCGTCATTCGATGTCGAGGCTTGGCGAAATTCGGGGTATGAAGGCTCCTTGCGTGATTATCAGTTTGACACCCCGCGTGATTTCCAGACGCAGGTCGATCCTCGTGTGAAAACGACCCTGCTGTCCCGGATCGACACCTTTGGCGAGCATGCCTCGGGGTTGGGCCGGTTCACGCGCACGATGTTTGCCAATGATTTCAGACGCAACTTTGTGGCCGCCGAAAACCAGCACGCTGCTGAGTAATTGCGCTCGGGAAAACCCGACTGACCCGGGGCGTGTCAGTCTGCGTCGCTCAGGTAGACAACCTCGCGTCCGGGGAAGGCCGCGATAATGGCGGCGTTCTGATCCGGCCCCAGATCATTGAGGAAGATCGGTTTATTCTGTGGCAGGAACGGATCGTTGAGATAAAGCGCAGACCCGATATCTCCTTTTGTCGAGACAAAAATCAACGCATTGCCCAGATCAGCGGCTTCAACCTGTCGCCTGATGTCACCGTTATACCCGCCATATCCGTCATATTTCGAAACACCGCGCCAGGATGTGAAACTGACAACCGAAATGGCGCAGAGCAACAGAACGACACAATGCAGGCGGCCGCGATACTGCTCGGGCAACCGGTCATTGATCGCCTCGATCCCAGCCGCGGACAAAACCAGGATAGGCAGCAATGCCGTGTGCCAATAGCGCGGTCCGAGGTAGAAGGTGCCTGTAAACCAATAGAAGAACAGAACTGCCACGAGGGCAGCAAAGATCACCAGCATCGCACGGTCAAACCCGGTCAGCTTTTTGCGCCAGATAAAGACGATCCAGAGCGGAACCAGAGATCCGAATGTCCAGCCCAGAAGTTCGAGGTTAAGCGAGGCAATCGCATTTATCAGGTTCAACACGGCTTCGGCGGGACTGTGACCGATCCAGATATCCAGCGCGCCCCAGCTCTGGGCGGGCGGGCCCACATTCTCCCCAAATCCAAATGCGTTTTGCGTGTCCGGCCACAGACGGCTGAGATAGTCGGCTTGTGCGGTCAACAACGGATCGCCCGTGATCGCGTGATTGACCAGAAAAACGACAGACCCGGACAGGATGCCCCCGACACCACAGGCAAGCACTTGCCCGATCCCGGCAGGCAATCGGCGAAGCACCCACAGGCCTGTCAGACCACCCACGATCAACCCGTCCAACGGTCGGGTGACAAACCCCCATCCCAAGGCCAGCCCGGCGGCAAATGCCAGGAATACCGCCCGGCGGGCAGACCCTTCTCCGGCCCGAATCAAACACCACCAGGCCAGTAAGATCGTCACCAGCATAAGCGCGTGGTTCATCAGCGTGGCCCCGACAGCCAGCACCCAGGGTGAGGTTGCCATAAGCAACGCGACCATATCCGCGCGTTCCCGGCTGACAGCCCGGCGGACAATGTCATGAGCTAGCCAAACCGATATCCCGGTCAGGATCGGATTGATCACCCATGGCGCCCCGACCAGCACCCCAAGGCTCAAAACGATGGCCCAGCCCTGTGCCGGAACACTGATCCATTTGCCCTCATGTATTTCGAGAAGATAATATTCCAGCGCGGGGTGTGCCGCTTCGGGCGGGGCCGGAGCCCAGAGCGTGCCCGCCGCAAAGGTCCGTGCCTGAAAAAGATAGGCCAGCTCATCCTCGACATGGGGCACCCGATCGAACGCCGTCCAGGCCAGTATGGCGCTGACCAAAGTCGCAAACACCGCCAAACCAGCCGCCGGGATACGCGGCATGTGGTCTGGCCCAACCACAACAAACATGGCCAATAGCGTGGCCAGTTGAACCAGTGACAACACACCGCCAACACCGATCTGCAAGCCATAGGCCACATGATAGCCATAGGCGATATAAGGAGTTGCCGACAGGCTGAAAATCGCGACCAGAACCATCAGCAGAAACAGGCTAAATATCCCCGCTTTGGCGAAAAGACCGCCGATGGCTGCGCGCCCTGAGGGCCGTATGAGAACAACGCCGATCACCGCCGCCTGCATCGCCAGTATCGCCAGCATGATCAGGTTCTCAGGCGGGTCCGCAGAAATCTCAAGGCGTGGAAACCAAAGCGGTTGCGTCAGCCACAGCCGGGCTGCCCCGCCTAAAAGAGCTATTACACTCAGAATGCCAAACAGAACCTGACCACGCAGCCAGAAGAAGCCCAGAAAAAACACCGAAGCCACCACCATGCACCCAAACCATATGCGCAGCTCGGGCAGAGTTGCATTGGTAACCGGTGCGTCAACAGCCCAGGCCGGGCTGGCGCAGAGCGCCATCACAAGCGCAAGGCCGCACCATTTGCCGCGGCTCAAACCGGCAATCATGCCAGACGCTCGTCTCTAGTCAGTGCCGGGTCCCGCGCAGGACCTTCAATGTTGATGCGTTCCTGCTCGGTCACGATGGGGCCCCCGCGTACCTGATTGTGGATCGAGGTGATGTATTCCCCCAACATTCCAATAAACAGCATCTGGATACCTGACAGGAAAAACAGGGATACGATGATGGTTGTCGTCCCGCGCGGCGCCTGATCGGGATTAAAGAAAAACAGAACCGCGGAAATGAGCGAAAACAGAATACAGCCGGCCGCAATCACCAGTCCGCTGATCGTGCAGAACCGCATCGGGGCACGCGTGAAAGAAAAAATAGCATTCAGCGCCTGATCGGTCAGCGCCATCAAGCTGTGCTTGGTCAAGCCGCTTTTCCGCGCCTGCCAGACATAAGGTTTGATGATCCGACGGAAGCCGCAGCTGGCAATGATGCCGCGGATATAAGGGTAGTGGTCATTGTGGGCCAGCACTGCCTCAAGCACTTTGCGGTCAATCAGTTGAAACTCTCCGACCGATGGTTCCAGCCAGACGTCCGACAGACCATTGACGATCCGATAGAAAAGGCCGCGTGCGTTGCGCATCACGAACCCTTCCTCTCGGGTACTGCGGGCACCGGCCACCACGTCATAGCCGCTTTCCCACAACTCGACGAACTCCGGGATCAGCTCGGGCGGGTCCTGCAGGTCAACAGGCAGCATGACAACAACCCCGTCACCAGTGGCATAGCGCAACCCGTTGAAGGTTGACCGGAACACCCCGAAATTGCGGGCATTGACCACCACTTTCACGTCCGAATCCTTTGCGGCGATCTCGCGCAGGATATCCACGGTCCGGTCCGTGGAGGCATTGTCGATGAAAATATGCTCGCGCCTGTAGCCCGGCAGTTCCTTGTCGAAAATCGACTTTACGGTTTCGTAACAATTCGCCACGTTGTCTTCTTCATTGAAGCATGGCGAGACAATGGAAATTGTTTTCATAGCTCTATTTAACATCAAACAGCACCGCTTACCCCAACAATACCCGGGTATAATTATATCATCCCGCGAAGTTCGGGATTCGCACAACACCTAACCTGCGGGAATACCATGAAATAACGTGTGCTCATCGCAACATCAAAAGCCCAATTCACCCCTCTTCTGCGGCAAGGCTATCTTGCCATTGTTTCCAGCACGATTACTCGGCTTAGTGTTCCCAGACATTGTAGACAGATAAACATTCAGATGAACCGCAAAATCCGCAATTCACTTTTCAAACTCCACACTTGGCTGGGACTGCATCTGTCGCTTTTCTTCGCATTCATGTTTCTGACCGGCACATTGCTTGTTGCCGGTTTCGAACTTGAATCGGTTGGTCGTACGGCAATCTGGACCACCGCCACCAAGGAAGAACGTACCGCCAGCTTTGGCGCAATTTACGGCAGTATCAAAGAGACCCACCCTGAAAGTCGTGTCTTTGTCATCCATAGGCGACCGGCCCCCTGGTTCGTGGACCGTACAGCAGCCCACACAGGCTGGGGAGAAAAAGTCAGCTTTTGGACCGACCCCACCACTGGCGCGGTTGTCGCGGAAACACGACCATTGGGCTTTCGCAACATCCTGCGTGATCTTCATGACACGTTCCTGACCGAACAGCGGATCGTATTCATGCTGGTCTGCGCCATGTCGGTCGTGCTTTTGTTTCAGCTTGTCAGCGGCCTCATTACCTATCGGCGCTTCTGGAAAGGGTTTTTCCGCTGGCCTAGCCGCGCAGCCGGCATTCGGTCCTGGGCTGGCAGCACGCATCGACTGACGGCCCTCTGGGCCGCGCCGCTGCTGTTTCTGACCGCCGTTACCAGCTTCTATTTCCTGCTGGGCAGTCTGGGGTTCGATGGCACCAGACCACATCCCAAGCCCCCCGTTCCCCGCGATGTTGCTCTGCCCGCCAATCTTGACACGACCTTTATCGACCAGGCAGAAGCCCGGGCCCGGGAAGCGCTGCCAGGGTTTGATCCGTTTCTTGTATTCCTGCCGGACAAAAAGACAGATAGTATAAACTTTTCCGGAAATCTGGATGGCCATTCAGGCTTTTTCGGAACAGGCAGCGTGTTCATAGATCCCATCACACTTGACGTTCTGGGCGCATTTACACCGGATGATATTGGGGGGTTCACCTATTGGAAGCCCTTGATGGATATGCTGCATTTCGGCACCTGGGGCGGCGGGTTTTCGATGGCGCTATGGATTATTCTTGGCCTGATTGCCACCGGCCTTGCTGTTACAGGAGCCCTGATTTTCGCGGCCAGAATTGCCCCTGGCGCCGCGCAATATGGCCCGTTCAAACGCATCTGGCGTGGTATGGGATGGACCCGGTGGGGATACCTTCTGTTATTGGCAGGTATTCTGTTTACCGCGTATTACCGTTTTGGCCCTAATTCCCACGACAGAACCAGAGCTTTTGCAATCGACGCCCCACCGTCGGTTGCCCGATTGATTATGGATGCCCCACTCCGGCGCGACACCGCCCTTGATATCCAACTTCGGATCGGTGAGCCTGATGTTCAGGCTGCAGCGATCACGATCAATGGCGATGAGGTGCAGGCGGTCAAATTCACACAGAACGGTGACAGGGCCATCGCCAGTTTTGAGCTGCTCCCTTCGGAGACAGAGAATAACATCACCGCTCACCTCAAAAAATCCAACGGCGCGGAGAAGACTGTCAATTTCCGCCTCGGCGCACCGATTTGGTAGCTGCCTGTTCCGCTCATCAACCAGGATGGGTAGCGCATTAATATGTGCTATCCACTGACCTCTTGCGGGTCAATCTCGGGATCTGTTTCCTCTTTCATACGCACCATTGCGATCAGCAGACGTAACCTGTCGAGCAAAAACAGAACAGCCAACAGACAATAAACAACAATTCCGGTCGCAGTGCCGATCAGAAGACGCAAAATCTGAGACATCCCATCCAGTTGCCATGTAATCCCAAACACCGCGAGAGCCATTCCTGCAGATAGCAGAAACGGTGCGAGATGCTGCCGCATCAAAGCCGGGCCGGGCAGCCCTGCAATATGTCCCAGATTGGCGAATTTGAGCGGCCAGATCAGCAGAAAGACCGCCACGAAACCAGCTGTGACAACCGGTAAGCCATAAGGGGCCAGTACTACAATCGCTGCCGCCGCCAGCGCCACTTCGACCCAGGACAGAACCGCCAGACGCCCGGCCTGACCTGCCGCCAGACAAAAGGTCTGCTGCACCTTTTCGGCGCACAGATACATGCCGAACACCGACATCAGGCTCAGGACCGGAGCCGCCGGAGCCCATTTCTGACCAAACAGCAAGACCAGCGCGGGCTCTGACAGAACCGCCAGACCGGCAAAGGCGGGAAAAGCCAGAAACCCGGTCAGGCGCATGACGTCGATCAGCAAATCCGCCGCTTGACCTCCATCGCGCGCCGCGGCGCCAAAGGCAGGCTGCGCCACGGTGCGCAGCGGCGTGATCATGAGAAACGAGGCCGTCTCGATCACCCGCCAGGCAATTGCATAATACCCCGCCGGAACCGGCCCCAGCATCGCGCCGATGATCACCGCGGGGGATTGCACCGCCGCCAGTTCCGCCGCGCGCAAGCCCAGAATCCGGTGGCTGAAATGCAAAATCCTGCGCATGTGATCCCGCGACGCGTGAAAAGCCGGACGCCAGGACACTGCGCCCCAGGCCATCACGATATTGGTCGCTGTCATCGCCAGCCGCTGACCGACTAGGCTCCAGACCCCGTAGCCGGTCAGCGCCATGCCAATTCCCACCACCCCTCCGACCGCCGCACCAAGTGCTGCGCGGATGGCCAGAACACGGAACTTCATTTCCCGGCGCAGGATCGCCACAGGCACTGCCGTCAGCGAAATCATCAGCACTGTCGGGGACAATCCTATCAACAATTCGCCCGCAACCGGCTCATTGTAGAATTTCGAGACCAGCCCTGCGCCCAGATAAAGCGCAATTGTCAACACACCCCCGAGCAGCGCCAGCAACCAGAAAACTGAATTCAGCCGCTCTGCTGACAGCGCATCACGGGTCAGCAGAATGTCGGAAATCGTTTCGCGGACCAGAAATTCGGAAAACAGCACAAAGGCCGCAACCATCGCCAGCAGGCCAAAGGCTTCGACCCCTAAAATACGGGCAAGAATGGCAAAAATGATGAAGTTGAACGCCTGCTCGACCCAGATACCAGCCGACATCCAGGCAACTCCGCTGCTGAAACTCTGCCGCCCTGACATCCGTTTCCTTCCTGCTGCCCGCACCCCGCCATGTTCCAGGCGGCACATGCCTCAAACACTTGCACCTGCTGCGTGCAGTATACGTAATTACAAACTTGACGCCTTAACGGTCGAATTTGGTCAAATTTATTGCCTATGTTCAGTCTGTACGTGTTCGAATACTATACGCAATACAGGGAATTATGCCCGTTACGTTCCATGCGCCACGCAAATCTTGCAGCGGGGGCTGGGGCTGGGACTATTAAGTGAATAAAAGGTTTTCATTTTCATGAACAAAGTCGCAGAGCCGATGGTGACGAACAGCACCACACCCGAAGAGCTGATCGCATCGGACACCGCCGGCATGAGCCTAAGTGTGGTCATCCCCGCCTATAACGAGGAAAACGCCGTCCGCCATACTGTCGAGGACGTGCGCACCCATCTTGAGCCGCTGAATATCCCTTACGAGATCATCGTGGTGGACGACGCCAGCCAGGATAATACCCGCGCCGAGGCCGAGGCCAGTGGTGCCACCGTTACCTTCAACGACGTCAATTCCGGCTATGGCGCCAGCCTCAAGCGCGGGGTGCGGATGGCGCAGCATGAATATGTGGCCATTCTGGATGCCGACAGCACATACCCTGCGCGCTATCTGCCGGGCATGCTGGCCATGTGCCGTGATCAGGACATGGTGGTGGGCGACCGGGGGGCGGCGATGAAAAACGTGCCGCTGCTGCGCAGGCCGGCCAAGAAATTCCTGTTCGCCTTCGCTTCATTTCTGGCCGAGCGCAAGATCAACGATCTGAACTCGGGCCTGCGCGTGTTCCGCAAATCCGAGTTGATCCCATTCCTGCCGCTGCTGCCGCAGAACTTTTCGTTCACCACCACGATCACGCTGTGCATGACCTCGAATGGTAAAAGGATGATCTATACGCCCATCGAATACGGCAAACGGGTGGGCAAATCGAAAATCCGTCCGATTGATTTCCTGAACTTCATCATCCTGATCCTGCGCATCAGCACGCTGTTCAACCCGCTGCGGGTGTTCATTCCGCTAGGTCTGGCATTTTTCACGTTGGGCACGGTGAAGTTCATTATCGACATGTTCTACTGGAACCTCAGCGAAACTGCAGTGTTCTCATTCCTGGCCGCGATCATGATCTGGTCACTGGGGCTGATCGCCGACATGATCTCGCGGCTGCACCTCAGACCGTGACATGAGCGGCAGGCTGCTTTCCGACCCAAGTCAACGGCGTTGGCTGATCCGGGTGGCCGGGTCGGTCGTGGTGCTGGCGATCCTGTTCTGGTTGCTTCCCGCTGAGGCCATCGTGGCGGCACTGAAGTCGATCCCGATCTGGGTCTTTCTATGCGTGCTGACCCTGTTCCTGCTGGCCCATGTGGGGGCCGCGCTGAAATGGTGGCTGCTGCTGAACCGGGGGCTTTCGCCCCTGCTGGCCATCCGGGCGCATTTTGCCGGACTGGCCGCAAATCTGTGCCTGCCCGGTGCAATTGGCGGTGATACGGTGCGGGCCGGCCTGGCGCAGGCGGCGATGAAAGACGGCGCGCAGGTTGTTGCGGGCGCAACCGTTGACCGGCTGATCGACATGGTGGCGTTGCTGACCCTGTCCTGTCTGGGCCTGGTGCTGACATGGGAAAGCGCTGCGGGCGGGCATATGATCTGGCCGGTTGCGCTGATCCTGCTGGCCGCGCTGGCGGGTATGGCCGCCTTGCCGCGCCTGCTGCCCCTGCCCTGGCGCTATATCCCGTCCCTGCCCGGCAAAGGGTTTGCCCATCGCCTGGCCGATGCGCTGGCTGGGATGGGCCGCAAACCCGGTACGCTGGCCATTGCCTTTGTCGCATCTGTGCTGATTCAGCTGGTGCTGGTCCTGCTGGCCTGGTGGCTGGCCATCGCGGCAGGTGTCGATGTAGCCGCCGGGCCATGGATTTTCGCCTGGCCGCTGGCCAAGATCATTGCGATTCTGCCGGTCTCGCTGAACGGGCTAGGCCTGCGCGAGGCCACGCTGGCCGGGTTTCTGGCCCCATTTGGCGCCAGCGCGCCTGCGGTCGTGGCCGCCGGGCTGGTCTGGCAGGTAGTGTTGTTTACGGCAGGCGGGCTTGGCGCGCTGGTTCTGACCCTGTCCGGGATGCGGTTCAGCACCCCGGCAAATTCCCAAAAGGAAGAGTGCAAGTGACGGATGTTTCCCGACCCAACGGCGACGACAAGCCCCATATCATCATACTGGGTGCCGGACCGGCCGGGCTGGCCGCGGCCCATGCGTTAACCGGGCAGGCCCGCGTAACGGTAATCGAACGCGCCGCTATCGCGGGCGGCAATTCAGCGTCCTTCCCGGTTGAACGCGTGATTTGCGATTATGGCTCGCACCGGTTTCACCCGGCGGCAGAGCCCGAGGTTCTGGCCGATGTGAAAGCCCTGCTGGGGGACGATCTGCTGCTGCGCCCGCGCCACGGGCGCATCCGGCTGGGCGGAAAATGGATTCACTTCCCGCTGAAACTGACCGACGCGCTGATGCGCCTGCCCAAACCCTTTGCCTTGTCGCTGATCGGGGACATGGTGCTGAAGCCGTTCCGCAAGAAAAGCACCGGGCCCGAGACATTCTCGACCGTGCTTTATGACGGGCTGGGGCCGACGATTTCGGACAATTTCTATTTCCCCTACGTGCGCAAACTGTGGGGGCTGGACCCGGACAAGCTGGCCGTGAAACTGGCTGAGCGCCGGGTCGGCAGCGGGTCGGTCGGCAAGATCCTGATGAAGATGCTGCGCCTGCTGCCGGGGCTGCGCAGTGAAACCGCCGGGCGGTTCTTTTATCCGCGCAAGGGGTTCGGGCAAATCTCGGATGCGATGCGGGACAGCGCGGAAAGCAACGGGGCAACTTTCCTGTTCAACACCGAAATCACCGCCATCGAACGGGACGGCAACCACATCACCGGCCTGACGATCCGCGAGGGCGAGGGGGAACGGCACCTGACCGGCGATCTGATCCTGTCGACCATCCCGCTGACCGGACTGACCGGACTGGTCGACACGCCGCCGCCCGAGGTGGTCGAGGCGGCTCGCGCGATCCGCTTCCGGGGCATGATCCTGCTGTATCTGGTGCTGGAGACCGACCAGTTCACCGAGTTCGATGCACATTACTTCCCGGAACTGTCGATCCCGATCAGCCGGATGTCAGAGCCCAAGAACTATAACGCCAGCGGCACACCAAAAGGCGTCACCGTGCTGTGCGCCGAACTGCCCTGTGACCCGGATGAGAAATGGTGGTCCATGTCCGACGAGGAGCTGGGGCAGGAATTCACCAAATGGCTGGGTCAGCTGGGCCTGCCGGTCACGGTTCCGGTGCGCCGCTGTGAAACCCGGCGGCTAAGCCACGCCTATCCGGTTTACGATATGGGCTATGAAGAGCGGTTCGATACGGTAGATCAGTGGCTCTCAAATCTGGACGGATTGCTCGTATTTGGACGGCAGGGCCTGTTCGCCCACGATAATACCCATCACGCCTTTGCCATGGCCTATGGCGCGGCGGATTGCATCGACGACAAGGGCCATGTCGACCGCGCGAAATGGAACAAATATCGCGAGGTCTTTGCCACCCATGTGGTGGAAGACTGACCCATGCCCGCCTGGCAGGCCGATATCCTGATGTATCATTCGATCTCGGATGCGCCGGGGCCGACCTCGATTGCGCCCGACGTCTTTGCGGCACAGATGCAGGCGCTGGCGGCGTCCGGCCTGCCGGTGGTGACGCCGGACGCGCTGGCCAACCCGCCTGCCCCCCGTGTGGTCATCATCAGTTTCGATGACGGGTTCCAGGATTTCGCCGACACCGCCTGGCCCATCCTGCGCGATCACGGCTTCTGCCCGATCGTCTATCTGCCCTCGGGCCTGATGGGCGGCAGCGACAGCTGGGCCGGGGGCAATATCCCTGCCCGCCCGCTGATGGGCTGGAACAGGGTCGAGACGCTGGCAGCAGAAGGGGTCTGTTTTGGCGCGCATAGTGTCACTCATCCCGATCTCACCACGCTGGATGCGCTCATGCTGGAAGAGGAAGTCAGCGGATCCGCTCAGGACATTGCCGCCCGGCTTGGCCAGCCCACCCGGCATTTCGCACCACCTTATGGCGCGTCGAACTCTAGCGTTCTCAGACAGATCGCGCAGCATTACGACACCTCGGTCGGCACAAGGCTGGGCGTGGCCAAAGCGGGGGATGATATGCACGACCTGCCCCGGCTCGAGATGTTCTATTTCAACAACATCGCCCGCTGGAAGGCACATCTTGCCGGGCGCGGCGGGCCCTATCTCACGGCCCGCAGGGCAATGCGCGGCATCCGTGCGATGGTGCGGGGAAAATCGTGGTAAAGTTGGTTCTTACACAGTGACTGGTACAAACAAATGCATATTCTGATTACCGGCGGCGCCGGGTTTATAGGCTCCCATTTAACGGAACGGCTGATCGGTGAAGGGCATCGGGTCACGATCCTTGACGATCTGTCGACCGGGCTGATGTCCAATCTGGCTTCTGTCGCGGATCACCCGGGCTTCACTTTTGTCAAAGGCAGCATTCTTGACCGGGGGCTGGTCGCCGAACTGGTCGATCCGGCGGATGTGGTGTTCCACCTGGCCGCCGCCGTCGGGGTCAAGCTGATCATGGACGAACCCAGCCGGTCGATCCTGACCAATGTGGCGGGGACCGAGAACGTGCTGGATGCCGCGCTGGTGAACAAGACGCATACGTTCATCGCCTCCAGTTCCGAGGTTTATGGCAAAAGCACCAATTTCCCCTTTCAGGAAGAAGGCGATCTGACCATCGGCGCCACCCGCAATCTGCGCTGGTCCTATGCCTGTGCCAAGACGCTGGACGAGTTTCTGGCACTGGCCCATGCGCGCGAATCCGACCTGCCGGTCACGGTGCTGCGGTTCTTCAATACCACCGGCCCGCGTCAGACCGGGCGCTACGGGATGGTGCTGCCGAATTTCGTCAAGTCAGCACTGGAAGGCGCGCCGCTGATGGTCCACGGCACTGGTGAACAATCACGCTGTTTCGGCCATGTCGCCGATGTGGTCGAGGCCATGTGCCGTCTGATGACCCTGTCTGATGCACGCGGCGACGTGTTCAATGTCGGCACCGATCAGGAGGTCACGATCCGCGAGCTGGCCGAACAGGTCATCCGAACGACCGGCTCTGCCTCGGAAATTCAATGTGTTCCTTACGACACGGTCTATCCCGAAGGCTTCGAAGATATGCAGCGCCGCCTGCCCGATGTCTCGAAACTGCAACGTGTCACCGGGTTCCGCCCGATGCGAACGCTGCAGCAGATCATCGATGACATCGTCGCCGAGATGAAGCGCCCGGTTCCCGCATGAGGCCGCATACCCCGGCACAGACGGGCCCAACCTCGTGACCGATCTGGTCATCGGATCGGGGCCATCGGGCGTGTCCGTGGCCAAGGCCCTATTGGCGCGGGGACGACAGGTTTTGATGCTGGATGGAGGGCGCAGACTGGAAGGCTCGGCGCAGGCCCGCCGTGACAGGCTGGCCGCGGCCGGTCCCGAAAGCTGGTCCGCCGATGATGTAAAAGCCTGGCAAGCTCCTCAGTTCGACACGCCGCCCGGGCAAGTCCGCCGGTTCGGATCGGATTTTGCCATGGTGCCGGGGGTGGAAACGCTGGTATCGCCTGACCGGATCGGATTGCGCGCCTCACACGCCACAGGTGGGCTGTCCAATCTCTGGGGCTCGGCCGTTTTGCCCAACCGCGCCGAAGATATCGCCGACTGGCCGATCGGAATTGACGATCTGTCACCGCATTACCGCGCGGTTGCGGAATTCCTTCCCATCAGCGGTCGGGTGGACGCATTACAGACTCTGTTCCCCACCCTTTCCATGCAGGATCGCGCCCCTCTGACCCCATCCCCGCAAGCCGAACGGATGCTGACGCATCTGGATCGCCAAGCACCGAGGCTTGCGAAACTGGGGGCCCATGCCGGTGCCGCGCGACTGGCTGTTGAACCCGGTTGCCAATATTGCGGCCAGTGCCTGCATGGCTGTCCCTGGGGTCTGATTTATGCGTCCGGGCAAACGCTTGACGTCCTGCGTCACAATCCGGATTTCCACTATCGCACCGGTCTTGTCCGCCAGTTCGAGGAACGCCCAGGTCATGTCACGGTCACGCTGGAGGGCGGCGAAACCCTGCAAGCCGACCGTATCTTTGTCGCCGCCGGGGTTCTGGAAACCGCGCGGCTGATGCTGGCGTCATCTCCGAACTCCGCAGCCCGCTTGCAACTACAGGACAGTCAGCATTTCTTTCTGCCCAGCCTGCACCACTGGCGCGCGCCACGGCGCCCGGACCGAAGACCCTATCACACCCTGCCGCAGATTTTCATTGAACTGGATGACCCCGCGGTCTCACCGCATCTGATCCACGCGCAGGTCTATACCTGGAACGAGTTCTATGCCCATGATCTGATCAATACTTATGGCTCGAAACTGCCCGGATCGGCCCCGGTATGGAGGCTGCTGGCGCAACGGCTGGTCGTGGCGCAGGCGTTTTTACATTCTGCCCATTCCGCCCGGATCGATCTGACGATGGCCGCAGACGGGCGGCTGACCCCGACCGTGCAAGGTAATGACGAAACCGAACAGATCATGGCGCGCGCCACGGCACGCATGGGGCAGGTCCTGAAGCTGGCAGGGCTTGTGCCGCTGAGTTTCGCCCGTCGCCCCGGCGATGTGGGATCCAGCTTTCACGTGGGCGGCTCGGTTCCCATGGCCAAAACGCCTGGTGCGGGGCAGTCGGATATTCTGGGGCGACCGAAAGGGCTGTCACGGGTACATCTGGTCGATGCCTCATGCCTGCCAAGCATCCCGGCCACAACCATCACTTTCTCGGTCATGGCCAACGCCCACCGGATCGGAATGCTGGCCCCTGACACTATACCATTCGTCTAGTTCAACTCTCGAACAAGGCGAATGGCATGGCCATGACCACGATTGTAATAGTGTGGACCAACCCGAAATCCAGACCGGTTCTGCCAGGCCGGTGACGACGGACCACCCCCTCGAACGGTTCGAAACTCACAAGCTTCCCGCACAAATGCAGAACCATCGATCGTTACAGGATCATGATAGGCTTCATAACAATCCTCGACCCATTCGAAGCCATTGCCATGCATATCATAAAGACCGAAGTCGTTGGGTGGGTGCAGACCAACAGGCCCCGGCTTACGATCCGGCCAAAGAGACGAGCAGTTGATACAGTTAGCGTTGTTTTTTCCGATGTCGTTCCCCCATGGGAACCGCGTCACAGTTCCAGCCCGGGCAGCATATTCCCATTCCGCGTCTGTTGGCAGGCGGTAGGTTTGCCCGGTCTTGGCGCTCAGATAATCCGCATAGGCGTTCGCGTCGCTCCAATCGATCAGGGTCATGGGCTGGTCGTCGCGATAGCCTGCGTCCAAATCGGGCAAATACGGATCTTGCCCGGTTATCGCCGCCCATTCCGGATCTTCCTGCGCCTGGCGCCATTGCCCATACGTGATCTCGTAACGGGAAAATGCCAATGCGCGCGGAATGCGTACCAAACGCCGCGGACCTTCCCGATTTGCCAATTTCAACTGTGCCCGAAGAGGTGTGTGACTAAACAGGTGCGCATATCTCCCCTCTTCGAAAATCGGAGAACCTAACAGGAAATACCCTTTGGGAACCTCAGCCATTTCCGGGCAGTCCACGCAATCCCGGAAAATCCGGCCAGGCGTGACCATCTGAAATCCCGGTTGATGCAACGGAAGAAACTGCGCCGTTGCGAAAAGTGCCGCCTGTTGCAAGCCTGACAGATTGGGTTCAGGCAATTGCTCCTGTTCTGTGGTCGCCCGCATTGTAACCTCAAGATCTCGCAGCGCCGTGTTCGCAATCACAAGCAGCAGAAGAAAGCCAGCCAACAGCGCGAAGATCACCAGCACACCGGACAGGATGGCCCAGAACAGTCGCAGCACCCATCGGAGCATTCCTCCTGCAAAAGAACCCCTCTCTGATCTGCCCGAAGTTCTACCGTACGCCATTTGAAAATCCTTCCTGCGTGCACGCAAGCCCGGCGGGCATTTGATTCATCGCTCCAAACTCAAACGCCCCGGCCTCCAACGCCGCGCCCAACGCGCGGTTGCCTTTGCCGTGTGCCGCACGGGCCAATGCCGCTCCATACGCCTCAAGCACCCGGGTTTCGTGCCAGATATCCAGAAACGCCTTGCGCGCAGCGGTCCCCTGCCCTGCGCGTCGGTCGGGTTGGTGTTGCAGATCGCGCATCGCTGCAATCAGATCATCCCCGGTTTCAAACAGCGACCCGCCCCCGGCCCGCTCGACGATCTCGGGGAACGGACCCAGCCGCCGGGCGATCACTGGTGTACCCAACCGGAAGCTTTCGATCAGGATGATGCCGAATGTCTCGTAACAGACCGAAGGCACAATCAATCCAAGTGCGCCACGATAGTAAGCGTTCAACTCGTCAGGTGTCTTGCGGCCCAGGAATTTGATCCGGTCATTGCCTGCGACCTGTGCCTTCAGCTCATCCGCGTAATCGCCATCACCGAGGATCAGCAGATCGGCATCCGGGTAACGATCAAAGGCCGGGAACACATCCTGCAACCCTTTGATTTTTTCCAGCCGTCCGACAAATAGGAAATAGGGGCGTTCGTGTGCTGCCGGTTCCGGCAAGGCGTCTTGATCCAGATCGGGCAGGAAATAGGGCAGCACCTGCATCTCCTGCCGTAGGCCGAACTCGCGATGCTTGGCCCGGCTGAATTCGCTTTTGGCGATGATCAGGTCCATGTGATCCAATGCCCGGTCCAGCGCGCCGGTATAGCGCCACAGCTGCGGCGGGCGTTTGTAGTTCAGCACGCAACGCAGGCACTGGCGGTCATCGCACAACTCGCGCCCGTGCCGCCACAGCACATGCGTGGGGCAGACCAGCCAGTGCTCATGCGCCTCATAGATCTTCAACCCCTCGCCCATCGGCAACAGGCCGGGACCGCCGATCAGCGAAGTATTGTTGTGCCAGATGATATCCGGCTTCCGCTCGGCCAGTATCGCGCGGATGCGGGCAGCGTGGACAACCGGGCGGCCAAGCTGCTGGGTCAGCAGGTTCGACATCATGCCATTGCGACTGCGCAACCCGATCCGCCGGACCCCGTCAGGGGTCCCTTCGGGCTGTGGTTTTCCGCCCAGGATCAGATAGCTGTCCTCGTCATGCACCACCGTCACGTCATGTCCCCGCGCCACCAGCGCCCGAGCCATGCGCTGAATACCAATAGCATCGCCGCCGAAGGAATATGGCGGGTAAAATGTGGTGAACATCAGAATGCGTAACGACTGCATGCGAATTGTACCAGATTACCAATAACTTTCCGGTATCAAACACGATCCTCGTCACAATCGAAAGACACAAGCCACGCAGTTGCCCGGTTCGCGCCCGGTGTTGCGGGCTTGCTTCAGATGATTGCAAGCTGCCGTGATCCGCCTTCATGACATGGGCAAATACCATGCGCGTGTTATGATTGTCCGATTGTTGAGAAATTTGGCTCAGACCTACACAAAAATGCAGACCGCCCCTTCTTCAAATCCCCTCCATGTTGTCGAAATGGGTTCCCAGTTTGGCATGGGCGGCATCACCCGGCATATCCTCGGGCTGAGCGACTGGCTGGAAGCAAGGAACCATCGCATCACGCTGGCGGGCACCGCCGATATCTGGGCGGGTCCGGATCGGGGCGCCGGATTTCTGGACCTGCCCACCCGCTATGTCGCGGGCGAAGGCGGCAGCATCGCCAACCGGCTGCGCCATACAGCAGTCGCGGCCTGGCGGTTGCGGCGCTGGCTGTCGGACAATCCGGTCGATCTGATCCATTGCCATGAATCCGCCCCTGCGCTGGTTGCCAATCTGGCTCGCACCGGGCGGCGGATTCCGGTTGCCGTCACCTATCACGGATCGGAACCCGAGCGGATTGCCGCCTTTGGCCAGATTGCCGCTAAATGCGATCTGGTAATCACACCCAGTCATCGCTCGGCTGAGGATCTGGCGACCATCGGCAACGTGCCAAAGGAAAAGTTAAAGGTGATCGGCTTGGGCGTCTCGCCTCCGCCCGAGGACAGCGCGGAGGATATCGCCGAATTGCGAGCCAAGCTGCTTGGGGATGGCGAGCGGGTGATCCTAACGCTGGCCCGTCTGCAACCGCAGAAGGGGATCGATATCCTAATCGATTGTGTCGCCCGGATGAAACAGACCCACCCCGGCTATCGCTTTGTCGTCGCCGGCGACGGGCCGGATGAGGTAAAACTGCATGCTCTGGCGCAGGAAAAAGGTGTTGGCAAGCACCTACAATTCATCGGCCGAACAGACAAACCGATCCGTCATCTTCGGGCGGCTGATCTATTCCTGCTGACCTCTCGGTGGGAGGCGTTGCCTTTCACCATCGCCGAGGCCTTTCAGGCCGGAACACCCGCCGTGGCCACTGCCTGTTCCGGCGTGGTCGAACTGATCGACAACAGCGTCGGTGCAGTGGTGCCTATCGGTGATGTCGCTGCGATCTGCATGGCTGTTGCAGATGTCCTGTCAGACGAAGGGCACCGGAAAACCCTTGCGAAAAACGCCTTGAAACGCAGCAGGGAAGATCGGTTCGACCCGGATTGGGTGCATCATCAGTTTGAAAAAACCTATTACGATCTGGTGGGACGGTTACGCGGCTGACGCCTGTTCCTCCGTCAAATACCGCGCTCCCGTTCTGTTGCTATTTTTTCGGCGATCCGCGCGCCTGCACGGGCGGACAAGGCCATGATGGTCAGACCCGGATTCTGGAAAGGATTGGTCGGAAAAGACGCCGAATCCGTGACATGGACATTGGGGCAGTCATAGACTTCGAGATCTTTGTTCAGCACATGTCGAGCTGGGTCATCACCCATACATGCCCCTCCCGTTTCGTGGATCGACGACCCCGGCTGCAAGGCTCCGTCGGGGGTATAGACCAGCGGCCCGGCCATTTTATAGGCCAGTTTCGATATCAGGCTTTCACGCCCCAGCAGGTCATCGGGCAGACCAAAGGTCTGTGACACGTCCTTCAGCGTGTCTTTCATGTCCTGCACCATTGCACGTTCATTATCGGAATGGCGCAGCGTGACCTTTGGCGCGGGGATGCCCCAAATATCGCGTTTGGTTGGGTCAAGCTCCACCCGGTTTTCAGCACGCGGCAGAACCTCTCCGATTGCCATGAAAAACCAGCCGGGCTCGATCCGCCCAACGGACCCCAGCAAAGAATAGCTGCGCAGGAACCCACAATCCTCATGGCCCCCACGGTTACGGAAACCGGGAATATAAATGCCGGACTGGGCACCGAAATCATACGGATCATGATCCGGCCCCAGACCTTCGATTTCAGGCAGGGTGCCCGCCCGGAAAACCATCAGATGATCCGACAGGTAGCGACCCAGATTGCCCGATGAATTACCCAGCCCCCGCTCATGTCGTGGCCCGTGAGAATTCAGTAGAAGCCGCACAGATTCAATGGTCGAGGCGCAAACCGCAATCACCCGCGCCGTCACGGTGTGTTCCTGACCGCTGGCCGCGTCGATGTACCGGACGCCAGTTGCCAGGCCCGTCTGTGCATCGGTTTCTATCTTTGAAACCACCGCCCCGCTGCGCAGTTCGAAATTCCCGGTTGCCTGTGCCGCCATCAGAGGCAAAGGCGTTCGCGCGGGCACATGTCGGATGATCCGGCAAGTGGTGGCTGGCCGATCCGGCCATTTCTGTGCAAGCTCGACCATGATCCGGCGTTCCGCTTTGGTCAGCGGGTGAGGGGCGTCGTAGATACCGTCAGGCAGATTTTCAATCTGCGCCGCCTCCCCCGCAACACCCAGAAACTGCTCAACCCGACCGTACCAGGGATCGAGATCGGCATAGGAAATTGGCCAGCTGTCGCCAAAACCATCCTGCTCGGCCGCCTTGAATTCCTGATCCGAAAGGCGCAGCGCGTTACGCCCCCAAAGATGCAGCCGCCCACCCACCTGACGGGAGCGGAACCAGTTGAATTGGGCGCCGGACGGTGTGGTGTAGGGGTTCTGCCGATCATTGACGAATAGATGTTCGGTCAGAGGTGTGAAGGACATGCAGCGCGCCTGCACATGCTGCCCCCGCAGGATCGCCATGACACGACTGAGGATGCTGACACGGGATCCGCCCGTGCGGTCGCTGTCGGGAAAATCACCCTGAGGATCCAGCGCCCGCCCGGCCTCCAGCATCAATGTCCGGCAACCGCGCTCGCTTGTTTCCTTCGCAACCCATCCACCGGCTGCGCCGGAGCCAATGACGATGACATCGTATTCTGGTCCGGGTGCCTGCATCGTTCAGGGCCTGCGCGTGATGTAGCCCCAGACCTCGCCACAGGTCCAGGCGATGGTCAGGATGATGATATAGGGCAGCGCCGCTAGGTATCGCAAGAGCCGCCCCTTGCCCGCCTGTGTCAGACCGTGACGCACCCACAGCACCGGTGGGATCAGCGGGCTGGACAGGATATAGACCAGCCGTTTCGGACCACTCATATGCATCGCCCGGATATGGCCAAACAGACGCCCCCAGTGAAAGCGCTCGGGCAACAACTGGCCAAGCCGGGTCGGGGGACGGACATGGTCGACAACCAGCTCATTGGACAGCAACAACTCTTCGCCCTGTTCGATCAGGAACCAATGAACGACCGGTTCGCGAAAGCGTTCTTTCCACAGATGGCGGGTCGCCTCGAGCGCTTTCCGGCTGTAGGTCACGTTCACGTCTGAAACCCATTCCGCCGGGCCGCTGTCGAACGGCAGGCCGTAGCGACCGAAATCGGTCACATAAAACGCCCAGTTCAGCAGCGAGACCGGCTCCTTGCAGTCGATGGCGCCGCCAATGACATTCTTTCCGGTTTCCGCATGCAGGCGCATGACGGTGCGGGCCCAGTCAGGATGCGGATGCCCGCGATCTTCGAGGATCGCGATCACATCGCCGGTGGCAGCGGCCAGCCCAGCGGCACGGCGGCGGTCAAACAACTCATGCTGGCCCGCTTCGGAGGTAATCGGGCGGGCGGGCGTGATGATCCCGAGGTCCAAAAAATTCACATCCGGGAACTCCGCCGCGTAATCAGCGGCGTCTGAGACGCTCGCGTCATATGGCACGATGATGTCCAGCGGCGGCGGGTCTTCGAATGCGGCAACCGACAGCAGGAAGTCACGCAGGTAAGAGCCGCCATCGACAATCGTCACGACAATGGAAAGCGTTGGATGAACTGTCACCGCAAGCTCCTGCAACTGGAAAAACCCTGCCCCTTCACGGCAGATACTGACAAGGCCCGGTCGGGATGCCAAGCGTCGTCTGGAAACCGGTCAGTGGTCATGCGGCCATGTCCCCCAGCGCCTTGAGCGTCACAGGCTGGCCGGTTGCACTGCTTTCGCGCACCGCATCGGCAACCTCGATCGCCCGCAGGGCGGCGTGACCATCGGAAATGCGCAAACCTGTCCGACCCGCACAAAGGCCAACGAACTCCTGCAGTTCATCTGCAAAAGACAGCAAGGCCGTAGTTTTCCAGGATTTCAGTTTTTCCCGCAGCATGATGCCGGGATAGCGGCGATGCTGGCGGCTGGGCTTGCCACCCGGACGATCCATGGTGATCAGCAATGTTTCCATCGGCGCATAGGCCCCGCGCACCATGCCTTTGCTGCCGTAGACCTCGACCTGACTTTTGTAACCTTTCCAGTCTGTCCAGGTCGCCTGATAGATCGCCGGAATGCCCTCGGGGTTTTTGAAGATCGCCATCGCGTTGTCCTCAGAGCCGGGCTCGTTCCAGACCTTTTCGGTGGCGACACCATAAACGCTGGTGATTTCACCCAGCATATGGCGGGCCATGTCGGTCATGTGAATCCCCACATCCCACAGCGCGCCACCCCCGGATATCTCGGATTTGTATTCCCAGTCATGCACGAATTTCGTCAGACCCTCATGGCCACCATAGATGCGCACATGATCGACCTCTCCGATCTGGCCCGATCCGATGATATCTTTCACGTAAGAGAAGGCTGGGTAATAGCGCATGTTGAATCCGCCGCCCAGAGCCCTGCCCGCCGCCTGGGCTGCTAAAACGATCCTGCGGCTGGCCTCGGCCGTGGTGGCCAGTGGCTTTTCCGCCAGCACGTGCAACCCCCGCTCGAACGCGGTCAGGCACAAAGGTTCGCGCACATGTGCCGGAGTCGAAATAATGACCGCGTCCATGTCGGCATCAAAAAACCTGTCTGCATCGGTAAAGGCTGGCGCACCACTGGCCACGGCTTCGGCGCGATCCATGTCCATATCCATAACGGCGGCAAGCGTGGTGTCAGGGTTGTCGATAATGGTCTGCACGCGCATCTGCCCGATCTTGCCGGCTGCGCCGATCACACCGATCCTCATAAAATTCCTCACTCAAAACCTTGGGGTGTTACACCCCGGACATCTATAACAGCAGATCATCTGTTAGCGGAGTAGCATGCGCAACCACCCTGCGCTAGGCTTCTGAGGCGCAACGATTTCATGCCTAGATTTGAATTGAAGAAGGATTGGCAACAGTGAACTTCACCGGATCAGAAAAACTGCGGGGGCAGGCAGTCTTTGTCACCGGCGCGACAGGGTTTCTCGGGGGGCGCCTGATTTCGGCCCTTCTGGAAAGCGGGGCGCGGGTTACGGCCCTGTTGCGCAGCCGCCATGGCGCGAAGGGCCTAGAGGCAAAGGGCGCCACTGTCGTCACCGCAGCACTTGGTGATCGGGATGCGATTGCAGACGCCCTGCGCGGCCACGACATACTGATGCATCTGGCCTATGACGTGCGGGCCACTTCCGAGAAGAACCTGTCAGATTTTGCCGCACTGTTCAGCGCGGCACAGGATGCTGGCATCGGCAGGATCGTCCATACCAGTTCCATCGTGGTTTATGATGTCTGGCCCAACGCGGATCTGGATGAAACCAGTCCGGTGCAACGCTCTGGTGGCAGCCCGTACCGCCAGGCCAAGATCGAGATGGAGAAACAGCTGATGGCTGGACCCATCTCGGCCGCCATCCTTCAACCCACCTTGATTTATGGGCCCGGCAGCGCCTTGTGGACGGATCAGTTGACGGAAAATCTGGCCACAGGAACACAAGTCCTGCCGCAGCCCCTGGGCCTGTGTAACGGCGTGTTCGTCGACGATGTGGTACAGGCCATTCTTAGGGCGGCAGTTCTGGCGGATCTGGGGCAGGAACGCTTTATCATCTCCGGGCCTGAACCGGTGGCTTGGTCCGACCTTTTAGCCGGCTATTCGCGGATCATCGGCAAAGGCGAGCTCCGCCTGGAACCGTATCAAACCCTCTCGGATCGATTGGGCCCCGAACCCGATCATGATGCGGGTCCCGAGACCCTCTCGGCTGCGGCCCGGATCGGAGCGCTTGGCCGTACGCTGCTGGGGCGGGAACGGTTCGAAGCGCTGGTGCGTGCCATCAAAAGACGCGTGTCCTCCGGCGATGGTGCCGCCTATCCCGACCGGCACCTGCTGGAACTTTTTGCTGCCAAGGGCAGGTGTAGCATCGCACATGCACAGGAGCGGTTGGGTTATCAGCCCGACTACTCGCTTGAAAAAGGTCTGGCGGCGACAGCAGACTATTTGCGGGGCCGGTTTGGCTAACGCCATGCCATTATTTGAAACGCAACCGCATGGCCCGGATTTCGGGGCCGCTATCAAGGCAAAAACATGCTGCATATTGGTGTAGACGCCAGTTCCTGGGAAAATGAACGTGGCTTTGGACGTTTCACCCGCAATCTGATCCCTGCCCTGGCAGCCCGGAAATCGGGCTTTCGCTATACGTTGCTGTTCGATCAGGAACCGACGCGGCCTGTACCCGAAGGTGTCGATATCCGGATTGCCGGGTCGGACAAGTCGATGTCAGAGGCCTCCTCCGGGGCCTCGGCGCGCGGCGGGGCCGATCTCATCACCATGGCCCGATCCGCACAGCGGATGGAATGCGATCTGTTCTTCTATCCGGCGGTCTATTCCTATTTTCCGCAACTGACCCGACGGCCCTCGGTCGTGTGTTTTCATGACACCATTCCTGAACGGTTTCCCGATCTCATCTTCCCCAAGAAACTGAACTTCCACCTGTGGCAGGTGAAATGCTGGCTGGCCAAGAAACAGGCAACGCGGATCATGACAATCTCGCAGGCGTCCGCCAATGATCTGGAACGTATTCTGCGCATCCCTGCAGATCGCACCGACATTATCACCGAAGGGGCTGAGCCGGTCTTTCGGCAAATCCACGACGCAAAGCTTCTGGCGCAGACGCGTCAGACATACGATATCCCGCCCGACGCGCCCTTGCTGGTCTATGTGGGCGGCTTCAACCGGCACAAGAATGTGCTGCGCCTGATCGAGGCGATGCCTGAAATCCTGGCGCGCGTGCCAAATGCACGTCTGGCCATTGTCGGGCGCACCACCGGCGCGCGGTTCTGGGACAATGTCGAAGACCTCAAGGCCAGCGCTGCCGCTGATGCGGCCCGGTCTGAAAGCATTGTCTTCACCGGCGAGATTGATGACCCGGAACTGGCCGCCCTGCTCAATGCCGCCGATGCGCTGGTCTTCCCCTCTCTGTGGGAGGGGTTCGGCCTGCCCGCGCTCGAGGCGATGTCCTGCGGCACGCCGGTTCTGTCCTCAGATCGCGGCAGCCTTCCCGAGGTGGTGGGCGATGGCGGGCTGTATTTCGACCCCCTGTCCAGTCAGGCACTGGCAAATCAGGCCGTCCGGCTGCTGACTGAACCGGGCCTGCGGACCGACCTTTCGCAAAAGGCGCTGGCGCAAGCCACCCAGTTCAGCTGGGACAAGGGCGCGGAACTGGCCGAGGCGTCGTTTCGGCAAGCATTACGCCCTAAATGACAAAAATTATCCTGACTTGGACATATCAAAAATACCCTCAACAATACCACAAATGGCCAAAGATTGAGGCGTTTTGGGAAACACGGTACTGCAGTCTCGGACCGGGCCGACAAATATATTGGATTCGCCACCGTTCCGCCCTATCCGTGGAAAGAGCCTGAATTTCCGACGGCCAAACCGCACATTGATTTCAGTCTGACTTTGTACGATCAGGATAGATTATGAACTACGAAACCTCGCACCACCTTTCCCTCAAGCAGCTTATCGCGGCGCGCGATGCGCGGGTTGCTGTGGTTGGGCTGGGCTATGTCGGGCTGCCGCTGGCGCTGACTGCCTATGATGAGGGGTTCGATACCACCGGCGTTGATCTCAACCCTGACCGGGTAGCACGGATCAATCAGGGCGATCAGGTCATATCGTATCTGGCGTCAGACCGGATCGCACAAGCGGTAGACAGCGGCAGGTTCCGCGCAACGCAGGACGCCGCGGCACTGGCCGAGGCCGATATCATCCTGATCTGCGTGCCGACCCCGCTGACCGATGCACAAGACCCGGACATGCGCTTTGTCGCCGCCGCCGCCGAAACCATCGCGCAGCATCTGCGCCCCGGTCAGATGGTGGTGCTGGAAAGCAGTGTCTGGCCCGGAGCCACGACCACACTGGTTCAGCCGATCCTTGAGGCGGGCGGTCTGCGCGCGGGCAGTGATTTCTTCCTGGCGTTTTCGCCCGAGCGCGAAGACCCCGGCAATGACAAGTTCGACACGCACAGCATCCCGAAGGTGGTGGGTGCCGACGATCCGCTGTCGCGGCAACTGGTCGAGGATTTCTACCGCGCCATCGTCACCAGCGCCGTCCCGGTCAGCTCGGCCGCTACCGCTGAGGCGGTGAAGCTGGTCGAAAACAGCTTTCGCACCGTCAATATCGCGCTGGTCAACGAGTTGAAGACCGCGCTTGAAGCAATGGACGTGGATGTCTGGGAAGTGATCGAGGCTGCGGCGACCAAGCCGTTTGGCTTCATGCCCTTCTATCCCGGTCCCGGAATTGGTGGGGCCTGCATCCCGGTGTCTCCGGCCTATCTGGCCTGGCGCGCCGCGGATGCAGGATCTGATACACCAATCATCAATCTGGCCCGCTCCAGCAACGACGCCGTGCCATCCATGCTGGCGGCACGGATGGCCGCCGAACTGGCGGCGCGTAACGGCTCGGCCATCGCCGAGACCGGGCAGCCCCTGACCGGTCAGCGCATCCTGCTGATGGGCATCGCCTATAAGCGCGATGTCGAGGATACCCGCCGCAGCCCGGCGCTGGTGTTGCTGGACGAGCTGGAGAAGCTGGGGGCCGAGGTCGAGTATCACGACCCGTATTTCCCCCGCCTGCCCGAAGGTGGCGAATACCCGCAGCTTGCGGGCCGAACCTCCCAGCCGCTAACCGCAGAAAACCTGAAACGCTATGCGGCGGTGGCCGTAATCACCGATCACAGCGCCCCGGATTACGGTCTGGTCGCGCGCGAGGCGGCACTGGTTTTTGATACGCGCAATGTTTTTGAAAAAGCGGGGATCAGGGTGACGGACGGGCGTCTGGTCAAGATGTGACCCCTCAGCCCCCCTGCCATTCGGCGGCCGAAACGCACGCTCATCTGGCATTCCATCCAATCAACCGCGGATCGACAGAGCGGTGCCATAGGCGAACCTTTGCACATTTTCAGGGATGCGGGCGTTCCATATTGCTGTCACAAAAGTTTTGAGAAACTATCCACTCAGACATTCCTATGTCTCAATAAACTATAAAGCAGTGTGGCACGAGTAGTGGAGCAAAGCTCCTCCCGGTAAAAATAACCAAATTTTAACCCTCTGTAGTTCAAAGTTTTGCCATGATTTCACCGCGAAATCATTATGGGCATCTGCCCAATGGCTGAACTGCAACCACTTGAGGGCTGGCCAGACCAAGACCATAGCCGGAGGACTTGGAGAACATGATCGGAGTTATCGGAATAGCCATTCTTGTCGGCTTGTGCGCCGCCGGGATTGCTTTGTTCTCCGGTGCGTCCATCCTGATGGCTCTGGGCAGCTATGTCCTCTTCGGCTGGCTGTTCATCATTGCCGCTCTCATCGTCATCGGTGCTGTCAAAGCCGTGAAGACACGCGTGCAGAAACAAAACCCCGCCTATTCCAGCTAAGCGCTAATCCCGCCCGGCGACCCTCTTGGCCACATAGCCCAGAAACGCCCGCTGCGGGTTTCTGATTTGCGGGCGACCGGACGCGGCCCAATAGGCCAGCCAGTCCGCTTCCAACGCATAGACATCGCGGCCCGGTGCCATTGCCCTGGCTTCCTCCAGCGCCTGTGACGGCAGGATCGGTTTGTCCGGTCCCTCGACTACCTGGCCACGGCGCGAAAAGCGGATCAGGTCGCCCGGCTCTTCGATCATCTCGTAGTCGGGCAGATGATCGGCTGCGATCATGTCGCGGATCATTTTGCGGAACACCCGCCGGGGCGAGGCCGAGCCCGATTTCTTCAGCAGCACCTCGACCGAGATCCGCCACTCGGGCTGGCGACCGCAATGTTTGCGGGCCAGCTCATAGATGCGCCGCTCGAGCGGTTTGCGCAGGCGGAAGTAATCGCGGCTGAGGGTCAGCACGGATTTCGCCAGAACCGCGCGAAACAGCCAGTCCGACAGTTTCACACTGACGCTGACCATCCGACCCGCCCGGGTGTGGCGGACGATTTCCCAGCTTTCGATCAGGCCGAACCCGGTGGTGGTTTCCTTCTCGCCGGTGACAATGTTGGTGGTGATCCGGGTACCTGCCAGCCGCTCGAACGCTTCGCGCAGACGCTTGTAGCCATCGCCGCTGGTTTCGCGATTGGTGGCCACCAGCAGATCATGCGCCTTCAGATGCAACACCCGGCTGACCGTCCGGCCCGCATTGATCGCTGCCATCAGTTGGCTGATGCAAAAGATCAGGATGTCCTTGTCGTGGATCGTCGCCAGTCCCCGCACCGAAGGCGTCACCGTAATCTCGACCCCGTTATGCTCGTAATTGAGGATCCGGCGATCCGGCCGGGTCGAGAGCGAAAACATCGGATGCTCCATCGAGCCCATATCTGTCTTGGGCAGCGCATCGAAGATATCGCATACAAAAAAATCACCCGTTGGGTGCCGGTCGGGCAACAACGCCCCTGACCCGCTCATACTGCCCTGCCCATATGTCCTGCCCGAATCTTTGTTCGTGGTTTTATTGACGCCCACCGTAGAGTTATCCACAGGACGCGTAAAGCCGCCGGAACGTGGGATCAGAGTCACTACAACGTGGGATCAGAGTCGCTTGATCGTGGGATCAGATTCACTATGAATGCTCAAGAATACAAAAACCTCTTTTTTTTCTTACACTTAAAAACATCAGGATTTCTCCGTAACTAATAAAATAACAGGATTCTAACTGGATATTTTTTTGCCGGACACTCAAAACCAGTGTTTCAATCGATAGTTACCCCTTATTATTGCTTAGAAAATCCGGTTTTATGCTCATTATGCTTCCACATGCTTCCTTTTGTGGTATATTGAGCAAAACATAGCACATAGGCAGGTTTTCAATGCGAGCAGCAACCTCCGAGGGGCTTCCCCCCTATTTCAACATTGATCCGGATCTGGCTTATGCTGAACTTGGAAATCCAACCGGTACGGGTGAGTTTTCACAAATCGCGGATGCCTGTGCGCGGGGGCGTAGCGACCTGGCGAACCGGGGGCTGGAAGAAAACGGTCAGAAAAAGCTGCGCCTGTTTTCAACCTGGGAAATCACCAAATATCTGATCCCAGTCGCACCCGCCCATTTTCGCCGGGTCCTGAAGGGCAACCCGGATCTGCCGCAGGGACAGTCCGAAACGGAAGGCGGTGCCAAGTGGTTCACGCTGGATGAGGTTCTGCGGCTGCGGGCGCATTTTGCCTCGGAGGGGTCCAAAGCCAAGGAGTACCGCCCTTACCGACCCAACGGGCTACCTGCCAAGATCGTGTCCGTGGCCAATTTCAAGGGCGGTGTTGGCAAAACCTCGACCTGCGCGCATCTGGCCATGTCGGCGGCTCTGGACGGTTACAAGGTGCTGGTCATCGACCTGGACAGCCAGGGTTCGATGACGTCGATCTTTGGCGGCAAGGTGAGCGATGAATGGCAGACGGTGTTCCCCTTACTCGCCCGTCATTACGCCACCCATCTGCGCCGCGACAATCAGGGGCGTCTTGACCGGGGTGAGGCACCGCATCCGATCGACGACACCTTGTCCGAAGCGCTGAAGGTCCGCAGCAGCGATCTGATCCAGACCACGCATTGGCCGAATATCGATCTGATCGGAGCGCAGCTGAACCTCTACTGGGCCGAGTTCCAGATCCCCGTCTGGCGGATGCAGGGCCGCAGCTGGAAGCTGTGGGATGCGCTGACAGATACGCTGGACGAAGATGGGGTGCTGGACGATTACGATATCATCTTCATCGATACCCCCCCTGCCCTTGGCTATCTGACGATCAATGGGCTTGCGGCCTCGGATATCCTGCTGGTGCCCATGGGGGCCTCGTTCCTGGAGTTTGATTCCACCGGTCGGTTCTTTGACATGCTGCATTCCACGTTTCAGTCCATCGAAGATGGTGAGAACATGGCAGCCCGCGCCTTGGGACGCCCCGAGATGGCCTTTCAGTGGGACGCAGTGCGCACAATCATCACCCGCTATGACGGCAGCCAGCAGGCGGAACTGGCCGGGCTGATGCAGGCCTATCTGGGCCGGACCCTGTCGCCGCACTGGCAGGGCTACACGGCGCTGATCGGGCAGGCGGGGGAACAGGTCAACGGTATCTACGAGGCCGATTACCGCGATTTCAACCGCGAGACCTATGTGCGCGGGCGGGAAACCTTTGATGCCACCTATGCCTCGTTCAAGAAGCTGCTGATTGGCGTCTGGCGAGGTGAGGAACTGGCCCAGCAGGCCGAAGCGGCGGGGACGCCGGAACTGGCGCTAAGGTGATCATGTTTCGCGCGCGAAACACATCAGTGGCGCCCGAAACGGGGTCTGATCCGCGCTGGAAAAGGAGAAAGTGATGGCAAAACGCAAACGGTTGACCCCTGCCCGGCCGGATTATCTGGAAGACACCCGCCCTGCCCCCGGGTTGAACCCCATGTTCCCTGCGGATACGCCCCGCGCTGCGCCTCCGGTTGCACAGGTGGCCGGAGCCACGGCGGCTCAGGCGGCACTGGAGGAGCTGTCCGGCGAATTGCGTGCGGCCCGTGCCGAGGGGCGGTTGGTGCAGGACCTGCCGCTGGATTCAATCGAGGAAACCTATCTGGTGCGCGACCGGCTGGCGGCTGATGACGCGGATATGGAGGCGTTGAAGGAAAGCCTGAAAGCGCGCGGTCAGCAAACCCCGATTGAGGTCGTGGAGCTGCCGGAAGGGCGTTATGGGCTGATCTCTGGCTGGCGTCGGATGACAGCGCTGCGGGCCTTGGCGCAGGACATGGGCGAGGCCCGCTTTGAAACCGTGCGTGCCTTTCTCAGGCAACCACAGAGTGCATCTGACGCTTACGTGGCCATGGTCGAGGAAAATGAGATCCGCGTCGGGCTGAGCTATTATGAGCGCGCCCGGATCGTGGCACGCGCGGCAGAGCAGGGGGTTTACCCGGACGAAGCCGCCGCCCTGCGCGGGCTGTTTGCCTCAGCCAGCCGGGCCAAACGATCCAAGATCGGGTCCTTCATCGCGATCTATCACGCGCTGGACGATCATCTACGGTTTGCCTCGGCCATCCCTGAGCGGTTGGGATTGTCGATTGCGAAGGTTTTGAAGGAGGAGTCGAAAGCGGCTGCTTTGATCGCCAAAGCCTTGCAAGGGGTCGCGCCCGAGACATCGGAAACTGAGATATCGGCTCTGACCCGCGCGGCAAACAGCCTGTCATCAAGGGATGCAAAATCGCCCGCTCCCGAGACGGCCTCGAAAGAGACATTCGGTGACATTCACTTGAAACAGAGTCGAAACGGTTCACAAGTCACCCTGTCCGGCCAAGGGATGTCTGAAGAATTTCTTATGGAACTGAAAACCTGGCTACACGCACGCAGTACCTGATGTTTCGCGCGCGAAACCGCTCTTTCTTTCACCCCAACAGGTCTGCGGCCGGGTTTTCGGCGATATCGACGTCATCGTAGTATTTCTGCGCCTGTGCCATGGAGCGGTGCAGGGACAGGCGCATGGCGGCCTGGATCGGGGCACCGTCCAGCGCGGCTTGCGTCAGAAACCCCGAGCGCAGCCCGTGAGGCGAGGCGAAGCCTTCGGGCAGCCCCGCCAGTTTCAACCGGTGCCGAACAATCTGGTAGATCGCATCCGGGCTGAGCCGGCGCTTGAGCACCCGATCCGCCTTGGAGATGGGGCGGAAGAGCGGCCCATCCCCGATCTGGCCCACCTCGATCCAATGCACCAGCGCCTGTGCCGCGCGGGTCTTGAGCACCAGCCGCGGTGTTTCCCCCTTTTGGGTGGTCTTGGTTTCCAGCAGTGAGATCCACACCAGGCCCTTGGTCTCGAACTCTTTCAACGACACATCTTCCCGCATCAACCCGGTGATCTCCGAGCGCCGTCTACCACCAGAAGCCCAACCCAGCATCAGGATCGCCCGGTCGCGGCAATCGCGCCGCGACCCCCGGCAGGTGGTCAGCAACTGCTCCAGCACATCCCGGGTGATCGGATGCTGCGATTTTGGGGCAGGGGGCCGGGCGGCGGCGCGGCGCGCCTTGGCGCGGGCCTGTTTCACCTGAGGGGCACCGAACGGACTGGTCAGGTTCTTCATTCGATGAAAGGCAAGCCAGGAGGCGATGCGCCGGTCCAGCGTCGAAGGGGCAGGACAGGCGAGGGACTTCCGCAGCCCCTGCGCGATCAGTGCCTCGACCGTCTGGCGGGCGCGATCGTCCACCGGTGCGCCCGTCAGGTCGCGCGCATGATCGAGGATAAAGGCCAGTGCGGTGGCTTCGCTTTCGGGCCAGTCCAGCGTCGCTGCGAACCGCGCGGACTTCCAGGCGGTGACATAAAGCAGGTCGCGCTCATAAGCCCGCAGCGTATTGGCTGGCGTGCCGCGCACATAAAGATCGGTGAGCGCCTCCTGAT